>CAVGWA010000043.1:0-2058 GCA_963632935.1 Oscillospiraceae bacterium | reverse complement strand
TTCCGGAGTTTCTCAGTTGTTGCTTCTATCAATACAGCGTTCAGCCTTTTAGCATAAGGCTTTTATAGTGTCAAGTAATAGTTATTTTTTTGTTGTGGAATGTGCTGTAATGTGCTATAATTTGACTATAAGGTAGTGATAATGATGTATTTAAAGCTGTCGCATGGATATAAAGGAAGAACTTATTTATCATTTGTTCAAGGTTATAGAGACGAAAATGGAAAAACTAAGCAAAAAACTATTCAAAAGATTGGTTATCTTGATGAATTAAAAACAACGTATGATGATCCTGTTTTATACTTTAGACAAGTTGCCAAGCAAAAATCTAAGGATGAAATTAAAGAATATACAATAAAAAATTTAAATTCAAAGATAATTGATAATGAGAATGCTAAAAAGAATCTTGGTTATGTTATTTTAAAAAGAATTTATAAGGACTTAAATATAAATTCTCTACTGAATGAAAAACAAAAGAAATTAAAAGTCGAATATAATTTAAATGATATCTTTGAATTACTAGTTTATTCAAGAATACTCTTTCCTAATAGCAAGCTTGCAACTTTTAATAATAAGAATACTTTTTTTGATAAGTTTAATTTTTCGGAAAACGATTTGTACCGTTCATTGAATTATTTTGGCACTTATAAAGATGAAATTTTAACATTACTTTGGAAAAATACCAAGGATGTTTATAAGCGTGATACATCTATTTCTTACTATGATACTACAAACTACTATTTTGAAATATCATATAATGATGAAGATGAACTTAATGATAAAGGTGAAGTTATAAGAAAAGGTCAAAGAAAAAAAGGTCCAAGTAAAGAACATAGAAAAACACCTATTATCCAAATGGGATTATTGATGGATAAAAACTCAATACCTATATATTATGATTTGTTTCCAGGCAATGAGTCAGAAAAATTACAAATGCGACCAACTTTGAAAAAAACAAAGGCAAAATTTGGAATTGATAGAACAATAATAGTTGCAGATCGCGGTCAAAACACTTCTGATAACATTTTCTTTGTAGCAGGAAAAAACGATGATAATCATAATAATCATGATGGCTATGTTTATGGGCAAAGTATTTTAAATGGTGATAAAGAATTTAAAACTTGGGCTTTAGAACAAAGTAACTTTATATGTGATAAAATTTATGACAACAATGGTAAATTAGTGACATATAAAGAAGCAAAAAAAGATTGTGATGGAAAAATCATAGGCTATGAAGAAAAGCCTGTAATATTCAAACATAAATCTAGAATATATGCCAAAAACATTAAAATCGAAAGAGATGGTAAAAGAAATTGTTCATATCAAATATATCAAAAGCAAATGGTTTACTACTCTAAAAAATATGCTGATAGACAAAAACATTTGAGAGAAACTGCCATAGAAAAAGCAAAAGATTTAATTAATAATCCAAGCAAATATACAAAAGCCACCTCATATGGCTGCACTAAATACATTAACAATATTAACTTTGATGATGAGACTGGTGAAGTTAAAGAAAATTTAAAGTTATCATTGAAAATTGATAAAATTAAAGAGGAAGAAAAATTTGATGGTTATTATTCTATTGTTACTAGTGAAAAACATTTATCTGATAAAGAAATAAGAGACATTTACAAAGGACTGTGGAGAATAGAAGAATCATTCAAAATAACAAAATCCGAATTAGAAACAAGACCAGTTTTTGTCTGGACACCAACAAGTATAGAAGCACATTTTCTATCATGCTTTGTCTCTTTACTAATCATAAGATTATTAGAGTATAAGTTAAATAAAAAGTATTCTGTTCCCTATATTTTAGATTCTATAAGAAATTATGAAAGTACCAAAATTGAACATGATATTTACTTACAAAATTTTAGAAATGACGCTATCAAAGATTTAGAGAAGGTTTTTAACATTGATTTGTCTAGAAAATATCTGGCTTTATCAGAAATTAAAAAAATTTTAAATTTTTAGAAAATGCTTTCATTCCACAACATTCAAAAAATGCATATACCCTTATGTAGACTGGGCCTATGCATTTTTGCTGCAAAACAAAAG
>CAVGWA010000042.1:0-2353 GCA_963632935.1 Oscillospiraceae bacterium | reverse complement strand
AGGTGTAAATGCTATATATAAATTTACATAGGTTAATCTTTTTGAAAAAGTAAGTGTAAATGTCAACATGAAATGTCATAAAAATGTCATTATTAAAATGTCATAGTTTGAGTGGTTACTTCCACTCATTTTTTTATTCCAATTTCCTTTTGACCAATCTCGGTGTTTTGAGTTATTAACAAATGTTTTAAATTCAACTTTTTCAACAAAATGTTGAAAAGTAGAATTAAAACATTAACAAGGTATCAAAACACCTCTATTTGTCAAAAGTTTTCTCGGCATAAAATCACTCGTTATATTCATTAGTCCTAGAATCAGATTCTACAATTTTATCCTTTATTCTATAAGAATTACCGGTGATTCTAATTATGTGTGAATAATGTAATAATCTATCTAGTACAGCACTTGCTAAAGTATTGTCACTAAATACTTCTCCCCATCTTGAAAATGGCATGTTTGTTGTTACTATAGTTGACTTATTCATATACCTCTTAGCTATAAGCTGGAAAAACAAATTAGAACCTTGATGATCAACTGGCAAATAACCAATTTCATCTATAATTAAAACTTTATATTGAGCTAAGTGTTGTAACTGTTTATCAAGTCTATTTTCTTTTTGAGCTTTATTTAATTTTAACATTAAATTATGACAGCTGATAAAATAAACACTGTTTCTATGCTTAGCGGCTTCTATTCCTAGTGCCACAGCTAAATGAGTTTTCCCTACACCAGGGTTCCCCACAAATATAATATTTTCATGTTGTTCTATAAAACTTAAATTAGTTAACTCCCTTATTTGATTTTCTGACACCGATGGTTGGAAAGAAAAATCATAATCATCTAAAGTTTTCCTAAATGGGAAATTAGAAGCTTTAATTATTCCTTCGGCAGCTCTTTCATCTTTATTTTTTATCTCTTCTGATAACAAGTAATTTAATTGTTCTGTTAATGGTAAGTTTTTCTTTCCTGTCTTATGAATATAATCTGGTAATATTTCTTTTATCTTATTTAATTCTAGAATATCTAAATTTTTATTTAGTTCTTCAATCATTTCATTTCATCTCCTTTATCAATATATATTCTATCCAACGAATACAAGTTTTTATCTATATAGTTTCTTATTTCATCATCAGTTTTGGTATCAAAACTACTATGTTTAAGAATGTCTATGTAATCACTTTCCTTATAATTAAATTTATATTTTTGATTTTTATTGTAGGAATATATAAGTTTTTTGTTATAATATAAGTGAATAACGTTATTCTCATCTAATACAGTTATTTGTTTACCAATATACTGTATTGGTACTGAATACTTAATCCCTTGATATGTAATCATTGATTCGTTTGAAACTTTATATGTCTTATTGTTAAGACAATAGTTTTCTAAGATTTCATAGTTCACAGGTCTTAAGTATTCTTTTTCTTTTTCAAATAATACTTTTGGAATCTCATCAATTGCTTGAGATTTTTCTTCATAGTTAAGGCTATAATTTAAATTTTTTACTATTTTATTCAGGTCATCAACACTAGTAAATTCTTTATCAAATGCTTTTAATCTATTCATTATTTTAGCTAATGTTTCCACTTTACCTTTGGTTCTTGGACGATAAGCTCTACAAGTAACTATTTGGAATCCTGCATCTTTTGAAAATTGCATTGCTTTAGAATTAATACTAACACTTGTAAAAGTACTTTTTGCTTGATCTACTATGGTTTTCATATTATCAAACAATATTTCTTCTGTAGTTCCACCAAAATATTTAAAAGCATTAATCAGACATTTAAACAACGTTGGTTGTGTTTGATCAAATGTTAATTCTATATATTTATATCTTGAATTTCCTAGTACTATAAGAAATATACTTACTATGTATTCATTATTATTGACATCATGTAACTTTAATTTTTCTTTCCAATCAACTTGTGCTTGATAACCCTTTATTGTTTCAAATCTTATAGTAAGTTCAGTAATTATTTTCTCCTTTTTAGTTGCTACATATTTCCTCACTATACCATATTTGCCATTATAGCCATATTTTTCTTTTAATAAAAAATAAATTCCAGTAGCAGGTATGTTGTTTTTTTCTATTTTTTCATCAATTATAATTTTATATTCATCAAGCTTAGATGTATAACTCCTTTTCTTTGATGAAGTTTTATATTTTTCAGGATTTAATTTTCTATCAATTGTTCGCCAACAACATCCATATTGTCTAGCTAGTTCCGACTTGTTCACTGTTTTACCTCCTCTTATTATTTTTTCTACTGTTATATCTTTTCTCATACTTATATCAACTCCTTCTATTATGAGATAATATAAGTATATCAAAAAGAGCCACAAACAGTACAAA
>CAVGWA010000041.1:0-2480 GCA_963632935.1 Oscillospiraceae bacterium | reverse complement strand
AGGAGTGTGTTTATGAAAAAAGATAGAAATTGCGGAACACCCGACTTTTTCAGTTACAAAGTTTAAAAAAGTTTATTTTTTATTGAAAATAGGCTTTTCTTTTGCCTTGATGTATGCTACAATATTTACATAAGATACATAATGTATAAGGAGCTGGTAATATGCCACATATAGAATGCGTTAAAAATAATGGTAAGCCTTATTTAAGACTTGCTGAATCTAGATATGTTAAAGATATTGGTAGGCAAAAAAAGTTTGTGCTTAAAAATTTGGGACCCTTATCAAAGTTTGATGATGGTAAACCTGATTTTTTAAAAAGGTTTAGGGAAAAATTTAAAAATGGAGAAATTGATTTTGATGGAATAACCTATTATTCAAATCTTCCTACTAAAAAAGTGTTTGAAATTAATAATGAAATGAATTACATTGAACTCAAAAATATTGGTTTTTTATTTCTACAAAGTATTTATAATAGTTTAGGCATTTATGATTTATTAAGAGAAATTAAGTCAAATTCAAAGTTAGAATATGATTTAAACGGATTAACTAAATTACTGATTTTTGAAAGAATTTTAGATCCACAAAGCAAGAAGAAAACATTTGAAAATAAAGATAAATTCTTATTTCAAGTAGCTGATTCAAATGATATAAATCAAATATATAGAGCCCTTGATGTATTAAGTGAAAATTCTAAAAAGATACAAAATAGGATGAATACTAAAATTAAAAATTCATCAATTGGTAGAAACACATCTTTAACTTATTATGATGTTACGAATTATTTCTTTGAAACTATGTATGGTGATGATGATACTTATGAACTAGATGAAAATAATGAAATAATCAAAGATGAAAATGGTGAACCAATTATAGTAAAAAAAGGATTTAGAAAAAATGGAGTATCAAAAGAAAATTCTAAAGGTCCAATAGTTCAAATGGGATTATTTATAGATAATAATGGGATTCCAGTATCTCATAAATTATTTCCAGGTAATACTCAAGACAAAACAACATTCAAAAATGTTTTAGAAAATGATGTTGATGAAATGGATTTAGGAAAGATAATAGTAGTCGCAGATAATGGTATGAATACACAAGAAAATAAGTATTTAATAGTTGATAAAGGTAATGGATATATAGTATCTAAAAGTGTTAAAAAAAGTTGGAAGTCCCAAAGAGACTGGGCATTGTCAGATGATAACTATACCTATATTAGAAACTCTTCCAATGAAGTTGTATTTAAATATAAATCAAGAATAAATGAAATAACTTTAACTTATAACAACGAAGATGGAACAAAATCCAAAAAAACTGTAAAAGAAAAAGAAATAATTTATTGGAGTAAAAAGCATTATGAAAAAGAATTACATCAAAACCAAAAATTTATAGAATATCTAGAATCTTGTAAAGAAAATCCTGACAAGCTTAAAGATAAACAAAGAAAATCTCAAGAATATATTAAAGTATTAGATATAGATAAAAAAACTGGAGAAGTAATAAAGACAGATAAATTAATAGTATTTTTAGATGAAAAACTAGAAAAATATAAAGAAACAATGGGCTATTATTCAATAGTAACTTCTGAAATAGAAGATGATGATAAAGAAATAATAAATAGATATCATGGATTATCAAGAATAGAAGATTCTTTTAGAATAATAAAAAGTGATTTAGAAGGAAGACCTGTTTATGTATGGACCGAAGAACATATAAAGGCACATTTTCTAATATGTTTTATAGCATTAACAATAATAAGAATAATACAATATAAGATATTAAAATATGAAAATAAATCTACATTAAATGTAGACGGTTGGGAACAAGGAGTAACGGCAGAAAAAATAAAACAAGCATTAAATAACTTTAAAGCTTGCTCAGATAAAAATGGAACTTGCTTAATAAGTACACCAGATATTCAAATAGAAAAAATAGTTAAATCATTAGGATTAGAAATGCCAGATTTAACAACAATTGATAAGATAGATAAGTTTAAGAATCAATTAAACAAAGACATTTTTATGTGACTTAAACATTGTGGAAACTAAAAAACATCGCAAACCCTTGAAAATGCTGGGCAAAACGATGTTTTTTTGTCTTAACAACTGAAAAAGTCGGGATTGAAAATTATTTTAAACAAATATTTGAAACATTAAAATATTGTTATAATATTGAAATTAATGGTTTTTATGATATTGATGTATATATAGATAAATGTTATGGAATAATAATTGAAATGAAAAAAGAAGACATTGATTTTGATTTTTGTGATCAAATAGATATGAAAATATCTTTTCATAATCAAAAATTTTTATATCAATTAGATGATATAAAAATAGGAGAAAAAATATATAAATATAAAAATAAATATTATACTAATAAATATGATATTGAATATTCAATTCCTATATATAAGACAAATGATATATTTAAATATGCTAAAACAATAGAAATGTAAAGTAAATTATGTTATAACCCGACTT
>CAVGWA010000040.1:0-2488 GCA_963632935.1 Oscillospiraceae bacterium | reverse complement strand
TGTTAATGTAAAGAGTTTTGGGGATTTATAGTAAAAATATTAAAATGTAGGATTGTAAATTTTATTAGAATATAAATTATAGTTATTATATTTATCAAAGATATTAAAATTAAGAAATTCTTTATTGATTGTAAGAGTTGTATTTGAATTAAAATTATTTAAATATAACTCTTTTAAATTATGATTGTTTTTATAATGCATTCTTATTTCAGTTAATTTGTTAATCATTTTAACAGAAAAACCTTTAGGTCTTGAAGTAAATAAATCAGCAATATTATGTGATATTTGAGATTCCATAGGACAACTTAGATTGTATTTGTAAAGATTATGAATATTATTCCAATTATTAAGTATGTATTGTTTTTTAGATTCAATAGTATCTTTTCTATGAGGATAGGATTCTATTAAACATTTACAAACATCTATAAACCATTGTTTATTGTTATTTAAAATATAGTTTTCTAATATATTTTCTAAATTTTTGTTAAGACAAATATGATGTAAAGCTTGTTTAAAATGGAATTTATCAAGTCCAAATATAACATTGATGTGTGGAGATATTTTATATTCATATTTAAGTTTATAAATCCATTTTGCACCATCACCCATAACAAATATAGTTTTTATTTTATCTAAATCATATGAATTATAAATATAATCTATTGATTTATCTAAATACGAATTATCTGGTGAAGCAAATATCTGTTTATTATATAATTTATGATTATTGATAGATTCAAATATGACAACAGATTTTTCCATAATTTTATTATTATCATTATTTTGAGTGTGAATCCACTTTTCATCGGCAATAATATATAAAATTTCAGGAGTATAATCTTTTTGTTTCACATCATAATCAGATAATTTTGATTTTAGTAATATGTTTCTAATAGTTTGTCTAGAAAAATATTTAATTTTCTTATCAATGGATATTCTATTACCAATTAAATCATTAATATATCTAGCCGTTTTAGGGTATGAATTAAAAGAAGCATATTCAATAACAAGAGCTTTTAAATAAGGATCAAAGTAATCATATTTATGGAGACCTAAATATCGATCAAGAAAACAATAATTTTTACCAGTCACCTTTGATTTATAAAATGTTCTTACAAAGGTTATTTCCCCAAATATAGTGAGTATAGTTCTCTTATGATAGGATTTTATTTCATACTTTCTTTTCCTATCTAAAGAGTGTTTAAAAGAATAATCTAGAGATTCAAACACATTAATCAGGGATTGTTTTGCAATATTAGAAAGCGTTTCATCTATATTAGAGAGGAGATTGATATAATTAAAAACATCAGAATTAGTATTATTTAATTGTAGTTTTAAATTATTAGAAAATACCTCAAAAATCATATTTTTTAATAAATTATTATAATTTTGTGATAAAATGTTCATAGGAAGACTCCTTTCAATGTTAGTTTACAATTACATTTTAACAAAGGGCTTCCTTTTTTTATACCCTCTCCCCAAACCATTTTACACAATCCCAAAAAATGTAAAATGTTAAACATTAGTTAAAATGTCACCGATTTATAATATAGATAACAAACAAAGGTGAACTTTGTTTGAAACAAAATTATAATCGATGAAATCTAAAAAGCAAGGGTATTATGAACTCACTTTGTTCGCCCTTGCTTTTAATCTTTCATCTCTTTCTTTTAAAACTTGTTCAAGCTGTTTTTGATTATCAATTCTCATTTGTTCTCTTTTTTTTGGATCTTGTCTATGTCCTTCAAGTTGTTTTGTGTTATAAAATATATTGTAATACTTAACTCTAACTACTTTGGTTAATACATTTTCAAATACTTGTATTTCAGTGCCTTTATATATTTGTTTTATAGAATTGTCTTTATCTAGTATTTGATAATAATTATTATTCCAAGAAATCATATTACCATTAAGCATTGTTCTTTTATCTCTTATACAAAGAATATTAGCTAAATCAATATTATCTAATGGTACAAATGCTGTTTCTTTCTCTTTAGGTTCATAAGCATATTTTTGATTAAGATAGTTGCAATAATAATCATTAAAGAATACATTTAATTCATCAATGGTTTTAATGTTATATCTTTTAATGTCATTGATTAATCTGTTTTGAATAGTATTATTCCATTTTTCTACTTTACCTTTAGCTTGCGGAGTATTGGCAGCGATAATATTAATACCTAGATCCTCACACATATGACCAAAGTTAGTCAATTCACCATCTTTAGGATTAATAAGTATTGTGTGCTTATCAGAATAAAAGTTTTCTGGAATACCATATTTAGTAACTAATATTTTAAGCATATGAACATAACCAATTAAACATTCAGTAGGCATAAACCAACCACATAATGCTTCACCAGTAGCATCATCAATGGCCAAATGCAATGAGTGTTTTCTGCCATCTTGAAACCAATCATGAGGAGTACCATCAATCATAATTAAGATACCTCTTTGTGGAGAAGGTTCTCTTAACGGATGACTATCG
>CAVGWA010000039.1:0-2892 GCA_963632935.1 Oscillospiraceae bacterium | reverse complement strand
TTTATATAAGTACAAATTTCATATATAATTTATGTATAATATTAAATATGGAGGAACTGTTAATGACATCAAAAGGATATATAAATGATTTTTACAAACAATTTGAAGAACTAAACCAAAAATTAGATAAAGCAAATAATACTATTTTTAATATGTCATTAACAATTTCAGAATTAAATGAAAACAATAAAGAACTTACTAAAAATTTGGACAAAGCAAATAAAAAAATTCAAGAATTATTATTAGAAATAGAAAGACTTAAAAATAACAATAATAAAAACAGTTCTAATTCATCTAAACCATCAAGCACTAACGGTTTTAAAAAAGTAATTACTAATAATAGAAATAAATCAACTAAAAAACAAGGTGGTCAACCTAAGCACGATGGTAAAACTCTAACAAATGATAAAATTGAAGAAATGATTAAAAACAATGAAATAGATGAAATCATTACTATTGAAGAAAATAAAACAGATAAAAATAAAAATTTAACGCCTATTATAAAATATGAATATGATATTAAAATCAAAAGAATAGTAACTAAACATATTATTTATCCAGATACAAAGAAAAACATTAATAAATACCCTGTAACTTATGGAAATAATATAAAAATATTGAATTGTATATTAGGGCAAAAATATATGTCACTAGATGGAATACAAAAATTTATTTATGATACTACTAGTAATAATCTTTTAACATCAAAGGGTTCTTTTTATTCATGGAATAAGGAAATATATAATTTATTATTAAATACAGAATATAATTATATAAAAGAAGAATTAATGAATGCATTAGTATTACATGTAGATGAAAGCCCAATTAAAATAAATGGTGAGCAATATTATTTGCATAATATTTCAGATGGTAAACATACACTTCAATATGTTACTAAACATAGAAGTCAGGAAGATATAGATGAATTTGGTTTTTTAAAAGGATACAAAGGAATTATAATACATGACCATTATAAAATGTACTATAATTATGGAACAGATAATGCAGAATGTAATGTTCATGTTTTAAGATATTTAAATGCAGTAACAGAGTTTACTAATCATACTTGGGCAAAAGAATTACATGATTTACTTTTAAACATGAAAAACATAAAGGAAGAATATATAGAAAAAGGTAAACAAGGTTTAGAAGATGTTCAATATGAAAACTTAAAAACTAAATACTTAAAAATATTAGAAAGAGCTAAAGAGGAAAGAAAAAAAGATTTATCTACTAACTCCTATAAAAAGGAAGAAATTAATTTAATTAATAGATTAATTAAATACTGTAGAAATCATCTTTTGTTTCTAAAGAAATTCTTTGTTCCATTTTCAAATAATCGAGCCGAATCTGATCTAAGGGGCATTAAAATAAAACAAAAAATTGGTAAATTTAGAAGTATTGAGGGTGCAAATATATATGCAGTTATAAAAAGTTGCTTATCAACATACAATAAAAACGGTATTAATGTGTATGAAGCTCTTCAATCAATTTTTACTAATAATCCTAAATTAGTATAAAAACAGATAGAATTTTTACATTCTACCTGTTTTTGTAGTCATCTAGTCTGAACTGTAACATAAAAATTAAAAATTTTGTAAAAAGTACTTGAAAAAGGCATTAAAAATATGGTATATTGTTAATGCCTACTGATGCGGATGTAGTTTAATGGTAGAGCTTCAGCCTTCCAAGCTGATAACGTGGGTCCGATTCCCATCATCCGCTCCAGAAGCAAAAATCGTCGCACCAAAGCGATGTTAATGATTAAATCAATCAGAAATGATTGATTTTTTTATCGTTTAAGAAAGGTGTTGATGATATTATGATAAAAATAATCAAAGAAGAAATTAAAATAAGCCATGAACTTAAAAGCAAAGTTGAATGGGCTTGCAAACTTAATAGTACTAAACCTATTTTCATTAATGGTAGTTTATTAAAGTTAGAACCCACCAATATAGGATATATAGAGCCTCATAGAGCAATTATTAATAATAAGACATATCTTTTATTCAATGGACACGAATTTGTTTACTACAGAGATTTAAATGCCAAAATAAGACTGTCTGATTTAAAAGACTTCATTAAAAAATTAAAATAATGACGAAATCTGTGTTATAATGGTTATAGAAAATATTAAACCTATTGGGTGAAGTAGTATTTATAACCTAAATATTGCTTCACCCTTTTTTGTTAAGGAGGATTAAAATGTGTGAAGAAGAAATAAAAAATGCTGGTATTTACATTAGGGTTAGTACTGACGATCAAGCTCGTGCTGGATTTAGTTTGTCAGAGCAAAAAGAAAAACTACTTAGTTTATGTGAATTTAAAGGATATAATGTTTTTAAAGTTTATGAAGATGCTGGAAT
This sequence comes from Oscillospiraceae bacterium, assembly GCA_963632935.1. Lineage (GTDB taxonomy): Bacteria > Bacillota_I > Bacilli_A > RF39 > UBA660 > Coprosoma. The sequence continues at coordinate 526 of CAVGWA010000039.1, read as the reverse complement.
AAGTGCAAAAGATATGGAACATAGACCTAGGTTTCAAGAAATGCTCAATGATGTTAAAACAGGTAAAATAAATTATATAGTTGCTTATAAGTTAGATAGAGTTACTCGTTCCGTTCGTGACTTAGAAGAACTAATTAATATCCTAGAAAAATATAATTGCTATCTTGTATGTGATAGAGATGATGTTAACACTAGTACTGCTAATGGGAGATTTTTTGTAAGAATGTTAACGGTCCTTTCACAACTAGAAATAGAAATCGTATCAGAAAGAACAAAGTTTGGACTTAATGGTGCTATAAAATCAGGACATTTACCTGGTGTTGTTCCGCTTGGATATAAAAAAGATGGAAATAAAAAAACTGTCATAGATGAAACAACTAGACATATTATTGAAAGAATATTCAATCTTTATTTAGCGGGAAATAGTTATCAACAAATATCTAACATTTTTAATAAAGAAAAAGTTTTAGGTAAATCTTGGTATGATACCGATATAGAAAAGATTATAAATAATAGAATTTACATG
>CAVGWA010000038.1:0-3168 GCA_963632935.1 Oscillospiraceae bacterium | reverse complement strand
GTATTATGAATATACTAAGACTAAAGATATAAAGCATATTGCTAATAAGTTATTAACTGGTTACAAGAGTGAAAATATCTATAATACTTTAGATGAAATATCCTATCAAGAAAATCTTTGTATCGAAATAACTTCTAGTAATTCTACTTTATATAGGTCTAGCACTACTTCTAACTGTCTGTTTAGTAAAGGTATATTAAAGAAAAGATTTATTAATAGTGGTAATAAAGAGAAAACCTATAATTTACAAAATCCTCAGTTTGCTAACAAAACTATCTTGGAAGCTATTAAGTTAGATGATAATCTCTATGCCTTTTTATCAACTTCACTTGAACCACTTGACTCTACCGCTAAGATTTTAAAGGAACAGTTAATAATCATCAGTATTTTAATACTATCCCTATCTCTACTTATCGGTTATTTTATTTCGAAAAGATTATCAAAACCAATAGTAGATATATCTAAAAAAGCCAATCTAATCTCTAAAGGTAAGATAAAGAAGGAGTTTACTAGTGATAGTGATATTCTAGAGATAGAAGACCTAAATAACTCTTTAAATGAAATGATGGTTGAGTTAGGAAAGACAGAAGAATTAGAAAAAGATTTACTAGCCAATGTCTCCCATGATTTAAAAACCCCTCTTACTATGATAAAAGCTTATGCTGAGATGGTTAGAGATCTAACTTATAATGATAAAGAAAAAAGAGATAGTAATTTAAATATCATCATTGAAGAGACTGATAGACTTGCTCTACTTGTCAATGATATATTAACACTATCTAAACTACAACAATCAATGGATAGTCTAACCTTAAGTGAATTTGATTTAATAATTCTTATAAAGAATATTCTAAAGAGATTTACTATTTATAAAGAAAAGTATGGTTACAATATTATTTTTAAACATACAAATATTAGAAAATTAATGATAAAAGCTGATCAAAAGAAGATTGAACAAGTCTTATATAATTTAATTATCAATGCTATTAACTATACAGGAGATGATATGACAGTAGTTATCAATATCAGTAAAGTTAATAATCTTTATAAGATTGAAGTTATTGATAGTGGTAAAGGAATAGATGCTAAGGACTTAGATAATATCTTTGATAAGTATTATAAATCTGAGAAAAAACACAAAAGAAATTTATATGGTACCGGTCTTGGTCTATCTATTGTCAAAAGTATTTTTATTCTTCACGATTATAAATATGGTGTAGACACAAAAAAAGGAAAAGGTTCTAGTTTCTACTTTTACATTTCTAAAGTAGAAGATTAACCTTTTCCTTTTATTTTACTAAAAAAGTCATCACTTTTAGTTGCCTCAACTTGTTAAACTATGGGCGATGTAAAACAAGGTGGTAAAGAGACGCTGCGATGACTAGAAGCTGTAAACAACTTCCATTAATAATATATAACATATTTAAAAAATTTACAAGTACGAGTTTTCGTAAAATTTTATTTTATGATTAATCTATGATAATGTCTTAAGTGTTAGTATTTGATTATGTCTCAAATATGATGTAATATATATCACTCGAGGTGATATAAATGAGAAAGGTTGAATTAAGAATGAATGAACAAGAAAAATACGATGTTATCAAAGAATTAGTTGATCACAATGGTAACAAAAATAGAGCTGCAAAAAAGCTCGGTATATCAAGAAGACAAATTGATCGTCTTATAATTAAATATAAAGAGAAAGGCAAATCCGGCTTTGTTCACGGTAACCGTGGACATGTCCCAGCAAAGACACTGGATAAGTCAATCTCTGAAGATATTATACTACTTTATAAGAATAAATACTATGATTTTAACTTTAGTCATTTTAAAAAATTTTTAGAAAAGAAAGAAAACATATCTGTATCTTATAAATTTATCTATAATACTTTAACTAAGGAAGGGATATTATCTCCTAAAGCAAGAAAGAAGACTAAGCGTGAATATGCTAAACAAAAGTTACTAAAAGAAAAGAAAATTAATCTTGCTATGTCAGATGAGCAAATTAACGCTATTGTTAATCATGAAATTGCATTAGAGAATTCTCACCCTAGAGGAGAAAAACCAAAATATTTTGGTGAAATAATTGAACAAGATGGTTCTATACATCTATGGTTTGGCGAAAAGAAAACTTGCTTACATTTAGCAATTGATAAGGCAACATCAACTATAGTTGGGTCATGGTTTGATTATCAGGAAACGTTAAATGGTTATTATCATGTTTTATATCAGATTTTAACTAAATATGGTATCCCATATAAGTTCTTTACTGATAACAGAACTGTATTTAATTATATGTCGTTAAATCCAGATAAAAGAAGCAGTGATAAGGATGTTTTAACACAATATGGATATGCTTGTAAGCAATTGGGAATAGATTTAGAAACATCATCTGTTTCACAGGCTAAAGGGTTAATAGAAAGGACAAATGGCACATTCCAAGGTAGACTAGTACAAGAATTAAGACTTAATAATATTACTACCATTGAAGAAGCAAATAAATATCTAATTGAGGTCTTTGTCCCAGAATTTAATGAAGAATTTGCACTTGACTATAAGAAGTTTCCTACAGTATTTGAAACATCCCCAACGGAAGAAAAAATCAATTATACTTTAGCTGTATTAACACCAAGAAAGATTGATAATGGTAATTCTATTAAATATAAAAATAAATATTATCAACCATATCTAGATGGTGAACTAAAATGTTTTTCTTCTAAAACGGAATGCCTTGTTATAAAAGCATTTAATGGTGATTTATTAGTATCAATAGATGAGCAAGTTTTAGAATTAAAAGAATTAGATAGAAATAAAAAATATTCTGAAAACTTTGATGAAATTATGGAAACTAAAGAAAAAAATAAATATATCCCTCCAATGACGCATCCATGGAAATTAGCATCTTTTAAAAAGCAAATGCAAAAAGCACACACAAATCATGTGTATGCTTAAATAAGCGGGTTTTTATGCCGAGAAAACTTTTGACAAGTAAAGAAATATTTTTTACCTTAATGGAGTTTAATGATTATTATTTTCATTTTTTGAAAATAATAATCACTTAAACGACTAATAATCAATAAAAATATTTCTGCTTGTCAAAAGGAAATTGGAATAAATTTTCCCGCGAATGTTTAAATTATTTTAAGACATTTTCAAAAACTATTGACA
>CAVGWA010000037.1:0-3381 GCA_963632935.1 Oscillospiraceae bacterium | reverse complement strand
GAAAGAATCTGAAAAAGAGATGGCTATTACATTTTTAAAACTTTCTTCATCTAATGATGATGGTCAATTATAAATGATTCTTTTAAATTACTTTAAGTTATATAAAAATATTATCCTTTTATTAATATGGTTTATAAAAAGTTGGCGAAATAATCAAAAAGTTGGCGATATAATTAAAAAGTTGGCGATATAATTAAAAAGTTGGCGATATAATTAAAAAGTTAGCGATATAATTAAAAAGTTAGCGAAATAATTTATAATAGTAATAGGAGGATAATTATCATGGATATTTCTGATTTATTAAAGATGGAAGAAAATTTACATCTAGAATTTAAAACTTCGAAAAAAAAGTTAACTGATTCTTTATTTGAAACTTATTCTGCTTTTGCGAATACAGATGGAGGTGATATTTATTTAGGTATTAGTGATGATTTGCCACACAAAATTATAGGTGTAGATAATCCTAAACAACAAATCAATAATTTTATTAAATCCGTTAATAATAAAAGCAAATGCAGTTGTAATTTAATTAGTGATGAAGATATAGAATTAATTGAAACACCTGAAGGAAGTGTAATTAGAATTCATGTTAAAAAGCACCACTAAGTGAAAGACCAGTTTATATTAATGGCGTTTTAGATATGTCTTTTATTCGACTAGGTGAAGAGGATCAAAAGATGAGTAAAAATCAAATCTTTTCTTTTTTAGAAGATAGAGAATTAACTCATTTTGATGGAAAAATAAATCAATATGACTTAGGCATTGATCGTTTAGACAAAAAATCTTTATCTGATTTTCGCCTTATGCTTAGCAAAAACCGTCCAAACAGTCCACTTTTAGAATTAAATGATGAACAAATGTTAGAGAGAATTGGAGCGGTTATTTATCAAAAAAATAAACAAGGCGGCTTAACAAATGGAGCAATTGCTTTCTTTGGACAATATTCTGATATTGTTCGAATATTCCCATCATTCCATTTAGATTATCAAAGATATGCAAGTGGGAAAGAACGCTTTGAAGAAAGAATTTCTAGTGATGATTTTACTTTTAGTGGTAATATGTTTTCATTTTATTTGAAAGTTATGGATTCATTAAAAAGTAGACTGCCTAATGCATTTAGAAGAGATCATAATGGAATTAATGATGATGGCAGTTCTATATATGATGCTGTTTCTGAAGCTTTAATTAATTCATTATCCAATATGTCATTATTTATGGATGGTGGTGTATTAATTCAATCATATCCTGATAGAATAAGTTTTCGTAATTGTGGTGACATGCTTGTAGATAAAGCTCAAGCATTAAAAGGTGGAGTGTCCATCGTTAGAAATTCATCAATCATGACATTCTTCCGCATCTTAAATTTAGCAGAACGCTCAGGTTTAATTCCAACAATTGCATCTGTAATGAAAAAAAATAAATACCCAGATCCAATTTTAGAAGTTACACCTGATGGTCGTTTTACTAAGTTGACACTTTTATTTGCACCAATTGAATCTAATAATTCTATTTCTATAAGAAAAAATAAGATTCTTTCATGTTTAGTGGCACATCCTGAAGGTATCTCAGTGCCTAACCTAGCTATTGAAATTAATGAATCAGTAAGTTCAGTCAAAAAGGATGTTAATGAATTACTACTATTGCATTATATTGAAGATAATGGAAAATCAAGAAAAGGACGTCTTATTTTTTTAACAAACAATAATTATTAAAAAATATATATTTTTATGAAAACCTAGTTAAAACATCTTGACTAGGTTTTTTAATATAAACTTAAATAATAAAAATTCTAACAAAAAGCCTAATACTATTGTATTGTATCAGTCCTATACTGGTTTGATACATTTTAATACCTTTGCTATTCACGCTTCTAATTGATTGTTCATATACCTTTATTTTTCCATTCATAAAATATCCTTCTACTTTATATAGTAGTAAAATCGATATTTTTTCTAAAAATTTATTAAAACTCATAAAAAAATGACCTCCAGGAGATTAATCCTAGAGGTTTGAGTTTAGTTTATTTAAAGAGTATAAATTCTTGTAACGCCAGTTATTTGAATTGGTGCACAAGCGATAGCCTTCAAATCACTCAGTTCCGAGCTAATAAGGTTTGAACAATTAGCGATAGCCATTTGATTATCCATCATTGATTGAATAAAAACCCTATTCGAATGTTGAATTTCAGATATTATGATATTCATTTTACAATCTTGCTCATAAAGATTTATCATTTCCTTTAGAGTATCTGCTCTCTTTGACAAAATGATATTAAGCATAACAGAAACCACAGTTGGATTCATAGCATAATGTATAGGCAATTCCGAATTGTTAACAATTGATTTTATAATTACTTTCAATTGTTCTTCACATTTCTTTAACTCTTTTATTTTTTTACTTTTTTGTTCTCTAAAATTCTTAGAGCACTCTACAATGAAATATGCTTTTTCTCTAATATCATTGTCATACTCTTTAGATAAATTTTTTAAAAAATTTTGATATTTTAAATATTGTTTATAATCTATATCCAACATTTTTTGTTTCTTTTTAAGAGGTTTATATTTTAAAATCATAATAGTAACACAAATAAAAAAACACGCTGAAAAAATACAAAAACAGATTGTAAAAAATCCACGTGAATGACTATTACCTGAAATCATCAATATATAAAAAAGTATTAGCAAAAATAGAGATAAGAATGTAAATACAAGCATAGTAACGCCAAATGCAGAAGTTTTTATTTTGTCTTCCTCATATGAATTAGGATCAAAAGAAGATGAAGGTTTGCAAACATAATTTTTTGGCTTGAATGTGCCATTTCTTGTATTTTCAATTAATGTTTTTTTAAGAAAATCTATATTTGGTTGCAATCCAGCATTCTCTCCAACATTTAATTTAGAACCATAAAAATCCCCTTCCAAATCAATACGATTAACACTTTCAACATTTCTTAAATTTTCACTTACTTCATTAAGTTGGGTATATAAATAGTCTAATTGAATTAAATCCTTTTCTACATTTTCTAATATTTGATCCATATAAATAAATAATCCCCTTTAAATAATATTTATCTTTAATTATACCCCCCCCGCAAAAAGTCAAGCGCCGTCACAAATTCTGTTTCAAAAAACCACCTTTTATCGACTGGACATTTCTATTATTTATTCTTATCCCCTAGTAATCGTGTTCTTACCATACTAATTTCATCACTTTTTACTCTATTTTCTATATGGAATCAAACCCTCTTTTTATACTAAAATACACTAAAATATCGATTTTTCTAATAAAAAAGCCTGATACTATTGTATCAAGCCTATTGAACTATATTGGTAGTCTGTACGGGATTCGAACCCGTGAATGTTGCCTTGAGAGGGCAATGAG
>CAVGWA010000036.1:0-3407 GCA_963632935.1 Oscillospiraceae bacterium | reverse complement strand
ACTGGAGCTCTACCTTCACCACCACCATGTGGGTGATCATTAGGGTTCATAACAGAACCGCGAACTGTAGGTCTAATACCCATATGTCTTTTTCTGCCAGCTTTTCCTAAATTAACTAAACTGTAATCTTCGTTTCCAACTTCACCGATTGTAGCACGGCAAACGCTTAAAACTTTTCTAACTTCACCACTTGTTAAACGTAGTAAAGTATAATTTCCTTCACGGCCTAAAATTTGAACGCTTGAACCTGCACTTCTAGCCATTTGACCGCCTTTTCCAGGATTTAATTCAATATTATGAACTAAAGTTCCTTCTGGAATATTAGCAAGTGGCATAGCATTTCCGACTTTAATATCGCAAGCATCCCCACTTTCAATTTTCATTCCAACTTTTAAACCTTTTGGAGCAATAATATATCTTTTTTCTCCATCGGCATAATTAATTAAAGCAATGTTAGCACTTCTATTTGGATCGTATTCAATTGAAGCTACTGTTCCAATAACACCATCCTTATTTCTTTTAAAATCAATAAGTCTATATTTTCTCTTAACTCCACCACCATGATGTCTTACAGTGATTTTACCTTGATTATTACGACCACCTGATTTTTTAACTGTTACAACTAATGATTTTTCTGGACTAGTTTTAGTAACTTCTTCATTTGTTAAAGTAGTCATACCACGTCTACCATTAGTCGTTGGTCTATATGATTTTATTGCCATATTCGTCCTCCCTTAAGATTAATTAAGTTCGATTGAACTTCCTTCTTGTAATTTAACAATTGCTTTTTTAACTTTGTTGGCTCTACCAAAATAACGTCCAACTCTTTTTCTTTTAGCATAAGTATTGATTGTATTAACATTTAAAACTTTAACGTTAAATATTTTTTCAATAGCTTGCTTAATTTGTATTTTATTAGCCTTAGTATCAACACTAAATACATAAGTATTGTTGCTAGCTAAATCACGAGTTTTCTCAGTGATTATTGGAGCTTTTATAATGTCTCTATAATTTTCCATTATTTTAACGCCTCCTCAATTTGTTTAACTGCTTTTTCAGTAATAACTAAACAATCAGTTCCAATAACGTCTAAAACGTTAATTTCATTAGCTTCTAATAATTCTAATTTTTGAATATTACGAGTTGCCAAAATTAAATTATCAGTCAACTCATCAACAACTATTAAAGTCTTTTTAGGAGCTTTAATATCTTTTAAAATTTGAAGCATATCTTTAGTTTTATTAGTATTTAAGTTTAGCTCATCTAAAATGATTAATTCATTATCAGCAAATTTATAAGCTAATGCTGATTTCAAAGCTAAAACTCTTTCTTTACGGTTCATTTTTTTACCGTAACTTCTAGGATGTGGTCCGAAAACTACGCCACCATGATACCAATGTGGAGCTCTAGTACTACCTTGTCTAGCTCTACCAGTTCCTTTTTGTCTCCATGGTTTCTTTCCACCACCACTTACTTCTGAACGTGTTTTTGTATCAGCTGTTCCTTGTCTTTGAGAAGCTTGAGCTAAAGTTATAGCATCATATAAAACAGCATCATTTGGTTTAATTCCCCAAACATTTTCATTTAATAAAATATCGCTAACTTTTTCGCCTTTAAGATTAATAATATTATTCTTTTTCATGACTTATCCTCCTACTCTTCAGTAGTTTCTGCTTTTTCAGCAACTACTTCTTCTTGAGATTTATTCCAGTTAGCAAGTTCTGCACGTTTATTAACTTTGCCATTGTTTTTAACTGAACTTCTAATCATAACCATAGCTTTTTTAGGTCCAGGAATGTTTCCTTTAACTAAAACAGCATTATTTTCTAAATCAACAGCTACAATTTCCAAGTTTTGGATAGTTACAGTATTAACACCCATATGACTTGGAAGCCCTCTACCTTTAAATACACGTTTTGGAAGCATTGTACCAAGTGAACCTACACCTCTATGATATTTAGATCCATGTCCCATTGGTCCTCTACTTTGATTATACTTTTTAATATTTCCTTGGAACCCTTTACCTTTAGTAGTTCCAGTAACATCAACGACCTCGCCAACTTCAAAAATATCAGCTTTGACTTCATCACCAAGTTTATATTCGTTAATGTCTACACCTCTGATTTCTTTAAAGAAGCGCTTAGGTGTCGTATTAGCTTTGCTAGTAATTCCAGCAGAAGCTTTTGTCGCTAATTTTTCTCTTTTATCATCAAATGCAAGTTGAATAGCTTCATAACCATCATTATCTTTTGTTTTAACTTGAGTTACTACATTAGGTGTAACTTCAACAACAGTAACTGGAGTTAATTTACCATCATTATCAAACACTTGAGTCATTCCTATTTTACGACCTAAGATTCCTTTCATATTTTCTCCTCCTAATTATAATTTGATTTGAATATCAACACCGCTTGGAATATCTAAATGCGAAAGCGCATCGATAGTCTCCTTGCTTGGATTATTGATATCAATAAGTCTTTTGTGTGTTCTTTTTTCAAATTGTTCACGTGAATCTTTATATTTATGAACAGCTCTTAAAATTGTAATCTTTTCAATTTCAGTTGGAAGTGGTACAGGTCCACTTACTTCACCACCGGCTCTTTTAACTGTATCAACAATTTTACCGCATGCCATATCAAGATTCTTATGTTCAAATGATTTTAATTTAATACGAACTTTCTTTGACATTATTGTATCCTCCTCTCGCCTATATCTAGTATAGACTTGCTCCGTGTAAAAACCCGACTTTAAGATTAATTTTTCTAACAACTTAACCTGGTGTATCGGCAACCTCACACATCTAAGCACGCCACACATTCAAAAGTATACACTACTTTTTAAGGAAAATCAATACTTTATTAATCCAAATTTACCAAAAACGATAAATTTATATCAAAAAAATGACTATTTAAATAATCATTTACTCTTAACAGGAACTAAATTACATTCAATAACCTTGTGTTCATAATATTTTCCTCTTACATCACTAAAAGAAAATAAATCAGTTGGTATATATCCCGGATATGAATACCAATTACATTTTGTCTTTCCATTAATTGTTTTACTTTCAAATAATATAGCCCTAACACTATTTCTAGTTAACTTCATAATATTTTCACCCAACATCAAAGATTAAAATAATCTAACAATTTTTTAATTAATTTTTGTTCATTAATAATTTTATAAGAAAAAAATCTACACTATTATGTGTAGTTTGATTTTTTAAGGTTCATTATCAATTTATTGTAATTCTTCGATTTGTTTAATATCTAACTCTGTTATCTCAGCAATCTTTTGCACATTCATACCGTCTTTGAGTAATTTTTTTGCAATATCAATTTTTTCCTCTGCACGTCCTTCTTCACGTCCTTCTTCAAGGCCCTCTTTTCTAGCGTTATATTTAATTG
>CAVGWA010000035.1:0-3759 GCA_963632935.1 Oscillospiraceae bacterium | reverse complement strand
ATATCACATTAACAGGAGAAGGAACTGAGGGTAGTCCATATACTTTGAATTGAGGCCAATAAAAAACGGAGAACATTCGTAAGCCTCCGAAGGAGGTGCATGAGCGGGGCTAGCGAAGCGCATGCCTCGCCAAAAGTTCAGGCTTGAGTGCAACACAAGTCTGAACAGGTCTTATCCACAAAACTAATAGTTGAAAAAAACATTGTAAAAGTGTTGAATGATAATTTCAATTATTAAGCTCTTTGAAAATTTTAGATTTCCAAATTTTACTTAGATATTTATGCAAGGTTATAAATTTTCAATTCTAATAATTTTGACCTTAGCTTTTACATTTACAAATATAAAACATGGCTCAACCGGGAGGAAGGGCCATGAGGGATATTGTGATAATAGGGCAGCCTTTTAGCTCGCCGTACTCTAACTCGAATGCTAACAATGAGTTCAATGTCAACAGTGACGGCAACCTCAACAACAACAATGCTAACAACTCTAACGGCGTCGCCCCAGCTCTTGGATTTTTTAAAAAAAGAGCTTCCTTTTTAAAACTATGGCTTATGAACCTACTGGTCATAAGGAAAAGATCTGAAGAACATATACAGTATTCCTTGTCAGTAATTAGGGTTTCATACACCGTTAATAAAATTACTTTCAAAATATTAAATATAGTCAGAGATAGTTTTAGTAGGGATATATTATGATAAGTGTCTTAGTGATCAATTATAATATTTTAAATACTCGAAAGATCTATGATATGATAAAAACTATATTTCTAAAAGGCAGTATAAATTTTATACTGCTTTTTTTATTTTAATAAAGGAGGTATGCTATGAGATTAATTGATAAATATAATGATTATAAGGAAAGGTTTCCTAAATATGTAATTATTATTAAATGTGGTAATTTTTATGAAGTTTTTAATGAAGATAGTTATGTTATTCATAATTTATGTAATTATAAAGTTAGAATTATTGGTGATTATAGAAAATTAGGATTTCCTATTTTAGCTTATAACAAAGTAATTGATAATTTAAATAAAAGGAAAGTTAATTATATTATTGTAAATGAAAAAGATTATATAAAAAATAAGTTCAATAAAAATAATTATGATAAATATTTAGATTATACAGATAGTATTCAAGAGAGAATTGATATTATTTATAATAAGTTAAATAAATTAAAAGATGAAAAGAGTTTTATACATTTATTATGTAAGATTGAGGACTTATTATGAAAGATGAATTTAAATTAATATTTGATTTAAAAAAAACAATTGTTTATTTAGATAAAATAGTAATCAATTTTCCAAATAATGAAAGAGTATTAAAGGATAAAATAATGGAAAGTATATATGATGTTTTAGAATTAAGTTATATGGCAAATGAAATAAATAATTATAATAGGGTACTTTATCAAAAGAAGATTATCACTAAAATTAAGATGATTGATTTTTATTTTAAATTAAGTTTAGATAAAAAAATATATTAATTATAAAAAATACATTAAAATAAACAGCGTTTTATTAAATAATTTAAAACAAATATATGGTTGGATTAAATATGAAAAGAATCAACAATCTCTACAGCAAAATTAACATAAAATATATTTTTGATGTATATAAGCAAGTTAAGGTGAATACTAAAAACAAATATAAAATATATAAATTTGATGGTTTTTTAAATATAAATCTTGTAGATATTTATAATGTGTTTAAAAATAAAAGTTATGTATGTGGTGATTATAATATATTTTTAATTAAAAGGCCAAAATATAGAATAGTTATGAGTCAAAATATAAAAGATAAAATTGTTAATCATGTAATTGGTAATTTATTAATAGAAGCTTTAGATGCTTCTTTAATAGAAACTAATATCGCTACTAGAAAAAATAAGGGAACGCATTATGGTATTAAATATTTGAAAAAATATTTAAATGAGATGAATGGTGAAATATATGCTTTAAAGTTTGATATTAGTAAATATTTTTATAATATCAATCATGATATTTTAAAAGATGAAGTTAAGAAAAAAATAAAAGATAAAGATTTTTTGGATATATTGTTTAAAATAATTGATTCTACTGATTATAATGTAAATGATAGAATTGAAAAAATAAAAAATATTGAAATTAAAAAATTAAATAATATAAATAAAATTAATGAAATTAAAAGAATACCTATTTATAGAAAAGGATATGGTCTTCCTATAGGAAATTTAACTAGTCAAATATTGGCTATTTTTTATTTGAACAAATTAGACCATTATATAAAAGAAAATTTAAAGGTAAGGTATATAAGGTATATGGATGATGGATTATTACTTAGTAATGATAAAAAATATTTAAAATATTGTTTAGAACGAATAAAGAATATTTTAGATGAATATGATTTAAAATTAAATAATAAAACTAAAATAATAAATATAAATAAAGAAGGTATAGATTTTTTAGGGTTTAGATTTTATATAAATAATAAATTATATATGAAAGTAAGAAATGATTGTAAAAGAAGATATAAAAGAAAATTAAAATTAATTAGAAGTAATAAGTTGAACAATAAATTTATTATTCCATCATATAAAGGACATTTTAAATGGGGAAATTGTTTTAATCTTTTAAAAACATTAGATGATATTTAAGTTTAAAGTATAGATTTTATAGTTATTTAGAAAAATTTTAATTAAAAGAATAAAAACTTTTAATTTTTTTTTGATATAAAATTAGAAGAGTTAATAATATGGGATTAACAATAAATATTAAATAATATGTCACTTAATATGCTAGATGGTATCTAAATGTAAGTGTCATAAAAGAAGTATTAAATTAGATAATACTGAATTTAAAATTTATTTAGATGAAAATTATTTTGATGAAGTGGATAATCTTAATGAATTATTAAATTCTAAAAGGCTAATATCAAAAGAAACATTAAAATCATTAAAAGAATCTATTAATTTAGAGTGGACTTATAATAGTAATGGTATAGAAGGTAATACTTTGACATTAAGAGAAACACAAGTTGTTTTAGAAGGTATTACAGTTGGTGGTAAATCATTAAAAGAACATTTAGAAGCTATTAATCATGAACAGGCAATACTATTCTTAGATGATCTTATAAAAGATAAAGAGCCTATTAGTGAATGGAATATTAAAAATATTCATGGGTTAGTATTAAAAAAAATAGATGATGATAATGCAGGAAAATATAGACATGAAAATGTAAAAATAAAAGGTATAACATATATTCCGCCAGATTATTTAATTGTCTCTGAATTAATTGAAAATTTAGTTTTAAATTATGAGAATTGGGATAAGTATCATCCAATTATTAAAGCAGCATTATTGCATGGTGAATTAGTTAAAATTCATCCATTTGTAGATGGAAATGGATGAACATCAAGGTTAGTTATGATTTTATCATTGATGAACAGTGGATATCTTCCTGTTATTGTAAAAAAAGATAAAAGATTAGAATACTATAATGCTTTGGATAAAGCACATACAACAGGAGATTATACTGATTTTGTTAAATTAGTTAATGAATTAGAAATAGAAATGCTGAATAAATATTTAGAGTTATTGTAGTTTGGAGCTGGAAGTATGAATATTGAATATGAAAATTCTGAAACAAGAAATAATTAATAGCTCAAATGAAAAATTAAATTGACCATTAGTGTTTTTAGTGGTGCATTTAAAATTTTATTCGAATTTAATGCAATTTATCAGATAAATTTTAACACAAAATTAAAATTTGATGGTAGAATA
>CAVGWA010000034.1:0-3785 GCA_963632935.1 Oscillospiraceae bacterium | reverse complement strand
ATCTGCGTTCTATTCAACTTTACGAACAACGCGTAAACGATATAGACAAAGCGCAGGCTCAGACACTGTATAAATTATCCCGTGTGCTTGGTTGTAACATTGAAGATTTGCTTGAAAAGCCCGAAACGTTTTAATTAAATACTTTTCAATTTTCGGTGCTATGGTATTAGAAAAAGTCCGCTTTGTCTTTTCAGGGCTAAATCTTGAAAATATAAGATTTTGAATTCTTCATCTCTATGCATAAAGGTATTTCTCAATGATACCGAAATTAGAAATTTTGCCCTTTGTCAAGGGATTTTTGTGTTTCAAATTGAGTATTTCATACTCTTTTGGAACCATAACATTGTAATGAATATCTCCTAGTGATCTTGAATGTAAAACAATATCTAATGAGAAAGAACGATAATATTCATCATTGAGAACAGGAATATTATTCTGTTTATCACTACTTGTGATATATGTGTTTTCCTTATTAGATGAACATCCTGTCACCGTAAATAAACCTGCCATAATGAATAAAAAAGTAATGTTTTTTTCATATTCTATTTCCTTCATGATATTTCGTTTTGATTTATAAATTCCGTCCTTTAGTCCAATTTCGTATCTGACTTAAAGAACTATCGACACTGCTACCTCTTATCGATAAACTATCCTCTCTTTTGTAATTTGCACTAGTAAGCATAGAGCCTAATGTAGAAAGACTGCTAGCCCCGCTAGATGAACAATTATGGGTAAAGAAAGGAATCAGTGTTTTCATTTTCCACTTTCAAGTCTATTGTAAAGTCAAAAAGACAAAACTGTTTATATCGATTGTCTAATTCGCTATGCTTAAAACGTATAGTAAGAGGCATTATGATCGATAGTTATCTTTTAAAGTATTTCATCATATTCTATTAAGAATGCTTCCTTTTGGTGGCAAGTGAAAAACTTCATCTTTCTCAGCTTTGACTAGGGAGATGCAAAAGCTAGAATCCGAGCTCGGAATCACGATTTTTGAAAGAAACATAAATAAGATTATCTTAAATAAGAATAGGAAGATACTGATTGATTGTGCTAGAGATATATACGTCAAAAATTAATGTATTTATGTAAATTAATTAATTTAATGACATAAGGAAAAATATCAATATGATAAATAAATTATATAAATTTAAAAAGACTATCTCTAGTTTTAAAACTATTGAAGTGAACCCCAAAAGTTGGACCGAGGTTCTAAATTTGATTAATCATAAACTATTTAAGGATTGTTGTCTACATTGAGTAGGCGATAATCCTTTTAATTTTACTGTAATTCTACTTTTATTATAGTATTCAATATATTCCTCCATTGCTTTCTTTAGATCTTCTAATGATTTGAATTCATATTCATGACCATAAAACATTTCGTTTTTCATTACTCCAAAGAAGTTTTCCATTAAAGAATTATCTAAGCAATTACCTTTTCTAGACATGCTTTGGATAATTCCTTTTTCTTTCAAAGTTTTACGATAATGACTCATTTGATATTGCCATCCTTGATCTGAATGAAATATTAATCCGTTAAGATTGTCATACTTAGAAAATGCCTTTTTGAGCATATCTTTTGTTTGATTGTAATCAGGATGATAAGAAATATTATAAGAAACTATTTCACGATTATGCATATCAAGAATTGGTGATAAATATAATTTACCTGCTGGTATTTGAAATTCAGATACATCAGTTGTCCATTTTTGATTACATGATGTAGTAGTAAAATTACGTCTATATATTGTTTTATGCTTTATAGTATCTATTTCTTTATCAAGCAACATATTTTTACAAATTTTACCAACTTGTCCTTTATAAGACTTATATTTAGCTCTTGGTTGAATTCCATATAATTTCAAGTCTGACATAATTCTTTTTACTTTCTTATGATTAACTTTAACACCTATATTGTTTAATTCTAGAGTTATTCTTCTATAGCCATAACGTCCTTTATTTCGATTGTAAATGTCTTGAATAGACTCTTTTAAATCTGCATCTAAATCACCTTTATAATAAGTGCTTATTTCATAGAAATAAGAAGATTTAGCTAAAGTGAAAAACTTTAACATTTTGTTTAAAGGATGTTTTTGCCTTGATTCATAAACAACTCTTATTTTTTCTTTGTTTGTTGCTTTTTCCTTTGTTGAACCAAGGCATTCAATTTTTTTAATAGATCAACCTCCATATCAGATTGTTCTTTTTCTTTCTTTAGAAGCTTATATTTTTTCTTAAGTTCTTCATATTCAGCTCTTTCAGAATCTGTTAATGGAGTAGAATCAATCTTTTCATTAGTTTCTATATTTATTTGTTTAGGACTCATAATTTTTTTAGGCCTTCCTCGCCTTTTAGATATAAGCCCATTATAACCTAATTCATCATATTTTCTCATCCATAAAACAATTGTTCCTGGACCTGGTAAATTATACTTAACTGCAAGAGAAGATTTAGAAACTCCTTTATAAACTTCATGAATGATCATTAGCTTAAAATCTGCAGTATAAGTTTTATTCTTAGCTGGATGCATTAATGCTTTAATCCCATATTGTTTATATTTTTGAATCACAAGGTCAATTGTTGATTCATAAACTTTAAATTTTGTAGCAAGCTTTCCACAAGTCATATGTTCACCTTCATATAATCTTATTATTTCAATTTTATCTTCAAATGTTAACTTCATAATAAAAACCCCTCAAGTCTTTCCGATACCTCGGTCCAACTTTTGGGGTTCACTTCATTCTAGGATTAATTCAGCCCTATTTTTTCATTTTATTCGAATGCAAATTGAGAATTATATAAACTAGCATAGAATCCATTTAACTGCATTAATTGATCATGGGTTCCCTGTTCTACAATATTTCCTTCTTTCATTACTAAAATTAAATCAGAATTTTTAATTGTAGAAAGTCTATGTGCAATAACAAATGATGTTCTACCCTTTGTAAGTTTATCCATGGATTCTTGAATAACTTCTTCTGTACGAGTATCAACATTACTTGTAGCTTCATCTAATATCATTAAAGGAGCATTTTTTAACATTGCTCTAGCAATAGTAATCAATTGCTTTTGACCATTAGAGACATTAGATTCTTCACTGATTACAAAATCTAATCCGCCAGGTAAAGATTCAACATAGTGAGTTAATCCTACTTCTTTTAAAACTTCATATATCTTTTCATCAGTAATTCCTTTTGTGTTATATACTAAATTTTCTCTTAATGTTCCTTCAAATAACCAAGTATCTTGTAAAACCATTCCAAATATATTTCTAATTTCACTTCTTGGCATTTGTTTTGTATCAACATTATCAATATAAATGTGACCGTCATTTAATTCATAGAATCTTTCAAGTAAGTTAACCATTGTAGTTTTACCTGCACCTGTAGGACCAACAATAGCTACTTTCATACCTTTAGTAACCTTACAAGAAAAGTCATGGATAATTTCTCTATCTGGATTGTAAGAGAAATTAACATGTTCAAAACAAACTTCACCTTTGATATTTTTATTGTCATCAGTTAACAATTTATTTTCTTTATTTTCTTCATCCTCTAATTCTTTTTCACCTAAGAATTCATATACTCTTTTTGAAGAAGCTGCGGCAGTTTGTAAGTTATTAGCAGCTTGAGCAATTTGGCTTAAAGGAGATTGGAATAAATTTACATAAGTCATAAATGCAGAAATAGTTCCAAAAGTAACACCCATATTAGCATTTAATAGCAAACCACCAACTACAAATATTGCTGCGTAAGCAAAGTAAGAAATAAATGACATAATAG
>CAVGWA010000033.1:0-4713 GCA_963632935.1 Oscillospiraceae bacterium | reverse complement strand
TAACTGGATATTTGCAGGACCTGCAGGTAAAACATATTCTTGGACAATCTCGCCGACCTCTGTCTCGTATGCTTACTTTGTGTTCTTTGTCAGCAGTTCCGGCTCCCTCAACTACTTCAGCTACCTCGGCAACCCCAACGACAACTATCCTGGCCGCTCTATCGGCGTTGCCCCAGTTCTCTATCTGTCATCTGATATCACATTAACAGGAGAGGGAACTGAGGGTAGTCCATACATCATTGGATAAAGATTAAACACAAATTTTGTGTTTTTTTTCAATGTATTGAATATATTAATATAGGTGATATACATGAATACTAAAGAAAAGTTTAAAGATTTTGTAAAAAGTAATCCTATTTTATTAAAATATGTTCAAAATGGTAAAATGACATGGCAAAAATTTTATGAGATATATGATATGTATGGGGAGAATAATGAGGCTTGGAAAGATTATTTAAAAACTGATGTTGCTGAAAAAACTTTAGAGGGGTTTGATCTTGTTTCATTTATTAAAAATTTAGATTTGGATGGTATTCAAAATGGGGTAAGTAGTATTCAAAGAGTTTTGTCTTTACTTCAAGATATGTCACAGTCTAAAACAACTTCTTCACAAACTTATAGACCAAGACCAATATATAAACATTTTGATGATTAATGAGTTTAGATATTCAATTTAAGTTAAAGGAAAATCCTGATTATCTTAAATATTTAAGGGAAAATTCTTGGTGGTATAAGGTGTTAAATAGGAATTCTAATGAGTTTAAAAGATTTGAAGAAGAGGTTAAAAAAAATCTTCATTTAAATAGGGTAGATAAAATTGAAAAAACTTTATCTACTATTGAGATGCTTGAAAAAATTTTGGTTACTTTTGAGTAATGTGATACAATGTAGTTGGTGATTTTATGCGTATTATAAGTGGTAAATATAAAGGTAGAAAATTAGAAGGTTTTAATTTAGATGGTACAAGGCCCACTATGTCTAGGGTTAAAGAGTCATTATTTGGTATGATTCAAAATTATATAAATGAATCTACTGTTTTGGATTTGTTTGCTGGTAGTGGTGCTTTAGGTTTAGAGGCTATAAGTAATGGTGCTTCTAAGTGTTATTTAGTTGATAATAATATTGAAGCTATTAAGATTATGAAAAAAAATATTATTAATATGGATGATGATATTAATATAGTTCATAGTGACTATAAGAAATTTTTAAAGGAAACTGATAAAGCTTTTGATATTATTTTTTTAGATCCTCCATATAGGGCTGATTTACTTGATAAAGCTTTGAGAATTATTGAGGAGAGAAATCTTTTAAAAGAAGATGGTATTGTGGTTTGCGAATATGAAATAGGTAATCCTAAAACTAATTTAAATTTAATAAAAGAGAAAAGTTATGGCTTAAAGACTATTAAAATCTTTAAAAAATAACTTTTTTTATTTTTTTGAAGGAAATTGATGTATTAATGTCGTATGTTAATATATGAGGAGGTGATAATCATAAAAAAATATCCATTTGTAAAACAACAAGGTTTAAAAGAATGTGGTCCAGTATGTGTTCAAATGATATTAAAGTATTATCATGGCTATGCAAGTATTGACAAGTTAAGTGAAATGATGCGGACAAATAGTGGTGGTACTACAGCTTATAACTTAGTAAAAACATTAAATAATATTGGATTTGAAAGTAAGGGATTAAAATATTTAGATTTAGATAAAATTAATATTCCATGTATAGCTCATGTTATAATAAACTCCTACAATCATTACATAGTTATATATGAAATTAATTTTAAAAAAGAATATATAATTATTGCAGATCCAGCAAGCTATATAAAAAAATTAAGTTTTAAAGATTTTAAAAAAATATGGAGTGGTATTGTAATTGAAATGAGACCTAATGGCAAAATAATTTGCGATTATGAACCTAAAGTATTTAAATTTATCTGGCATTATATAAAAAGCAACATCAAACTAATCATATTAGTAAGTTTATTATCATTAGTCGTTAATATTTTATCAATTGCTACTTCATTATTCTTACCTTTAATAATTAAAGAGGGGTATAGTAAATTAGATATAATATTTAAATATTTTATAATTATATATATATTAAAATTAATATTTACTTTCTTTCAAAATAAAAGTTTAATAACATTAAATAAAAATTTAAATAATAATATTTCAAATGATATTTTTAAAAATGTTTTATCTCTTCCGTATCGTTATTACAAACGCCGAACAACAGGTGAAATAACATGCTATTTTTCACAATTAAATTTGGTTATAAATTTTATTTTAATTATTGCTCAAATATTATTAATTGATTTACCTTTATTATTAATTATTTTTCTAATTCTTTTCGTATCAAATAAATTAATTTTTTTTATAAATCTTGTAAGCATATTATTAATTGTAATATTGGTTAAATCATGTAATAATAGAAAATATGTTGAAGTAAGTGAAAATTTAAGAAAGAAATCCCATCTTAATTCTTTTATGGTAGAGTCTATTAGTAATTTTGAAACAATAAAAAATTTAAATATTGAAAACAAAATTAATAAAAAGTTTAATAAAGTAAATAATGATTTAATAAATCAAACATATAAATTAAATGATATATATATTAAACAGACTCTACTAAAGGATATATTATATGGTATTAATTTATTATTAATAATTTTATGTAGTATAAATATATATCATACTGATATTTCAATATTTATCAGTCAGTTTGTTTTATCAACTATTTTAATTTCTACCTTTAAAAATATTATAGATTTAGATTTAGAATATAAAGAGACAATAGAAGCTTTAAAAAAACTTGCAGAGCTTACTATAAAAAAATCAGAAAACATCCTTGAATGTGATGGTAATATTAATATTAAAAAATTGTTTTTTAAATATGATACTAATCAAATTTTAAAAAATATTAATTTAAACATAAAACAAGGAAATAAAGTTTTTATTACTGGAGCAAGTGGCAGTGGTAAAAGTAGTTTAGCTAAAATATTAAAGGGATATTATAATTATGAGGGAAATGTTAAAATAGGAAATGTTGAAGTTAATAATAAACCAAATGATATAATTTATATATCGCAAATGGAAAAATTATTTTTAGGTACCTTAGAAGATAATTTAAAAATAAAAACTGGAAGATTACCTAAAAATGATATATGTAATATTGATAATATATTAAAAATTAATTACCACAAAATAATAGAAGAAGAGGGTTTTAATTTATCTGGAGGTCAAAGACAGCGAATTATTTTAACTAGGGCATTATCTGATTTTAAAATATTAATTATTGATGAAGGATTAAGTCAAGTTAGTAGTAATATGGAAAGAATAATTTTAAAGAATTTATTTGAAGAATATAAAAATAAAACAATAATTTATATTTCCCATAGACTTGATAATTTAGATTTATTTAATCAGTATATTAAAATAAATAATGGAAAAATAGTATGCAATGAAAAACGTAATAACTAGAAAGGGAAAGTATGGAATTAAGTAATCAAAAACTCATGAAAATAACAGGTGGTGGCTATGGAATTTGGGCTTTTATTGGTGGAGCTTTAGCATTTATAATTAGTGCGGTTGAAGGATTTATTAATCCTACTAAGTGTAGATCATGATTTTAACAGAGGAACAATTAAAATTGATTAATGGTGGGGCGAGTACTACTTTAATTAATGCTGTTATTAGAGGAATGTCTCTTTTAATAGAATTAGGTAAAAGTATTGGTAGTACAGTTAGATACATAACATCAAATAAAACGTGTAAAATAAAGTAAGCTTAAATGGCTTACTTTTATTAAATTTTGCTTGAAAAACCATTTTGTGCGTGTTATAATATCTTTAGCCAAGTGGAAGGGAGGGATTTTTATGACAAAAGTAGTAGTTAGAAATGGTAATGTCGATGGTGCTTTAAGAAACTTAAAAGCTTCCAACAGTAAAGATGGCTCCCTAGCACGTTTAAGAGAAAAACAAGATGGTTATTTAAAACCAGGTATTAGAAGAAGAAATGCAAAAAAAGAAGGCATAAAAAATACTCGTCGTCGTAATAGACGTGAAAATCGTGATTATTAGAAAGCTAGTTTATAGCTTTTTTCTTTAATGGAGGGAAATTATGAGAAATCAAATATTAGAAGATTTAAAGATTGCTATGAAAAATCAAGATAAGGAAAGATTAGCAGTAATTAGAATGGTTAAGGGTTCAATTCAAATGAGTGAATTAAATAAAAAGCATGAATTATCTGATGAGGAAGTACTTGATGTTATTTCAAAAGAAATTAAATCAAGAAAAGATTCAATTGTTGAATTTGAAAAAGGTAATAGAGAGGATTTAATTGAAAAAACTCAAAATGAAATAGATATTTTAAAAGAATATTTACCTAAACAATTATCAAGTGAAGAAGTTGAAGAAATTATTAATAATGTTTTTGAATTAATTAAACCAACATCAACAAAAGATATGGGAAAAATTATGAAAGAGGTCAAACCTCAAATTGTTGGTAAAGCTGATATGGGCCTTGTTAGTAAAATTGTTAAAGATAAAATTAGTGAATTATAAGGGGCTGTAATGAAATAAAATAATTTCATTGCAGCTTCTTTTTATTTTTAAAAAAACTAAAAAGCGTTGGAAAACTTAATTTCTAACGCCATTTTGTGATACAATCTAATTGTCGAAAGAAGTTGTATCACATGGATTATTTTAA
>CAVGWA010000032.1:0-4861 GCA_963632935.1 Oscillospiraceae bacterium | reverse complement strand
TATTTCTTTATTCCATGAATAAAAAGAACCTTTTGATGTTAAAAGATTGTTATTTGTTAATTTTTAATTTATTATAATCAACAATTTTAAAATTAATTAAGCTAGAAAAAGGATGAAAAAAAAGAAAACAAAATATGATTTCAATTTTATTTACCATAATTTGTTTAAATTGTTTTCTATAATGAAAAAAGAGATTATTCAATATCCCTTAAATCATATAAAAAACTTGCATTTAATAAGGCATATAAAGCCTCTTCAGTAAATACTGTAAGTAACTTTTGATCTA
This sequence comes from Oscillospiraceae bacterium, assembly GCA_963632935.1. GTDB lineage: Bacteria > Bacillota_I > Bacilli_A > RF39 > UBA660 > Coprosoma. The sequence continues at coordinate 4,575 of CAVGWA010000032.1, read as the reverse complement.
CAGTTATTTTTTTCTTCTCAGCCATGTCATACATCTCTCTACAATATTTATTAAAACGATACAAACAGGAATCACGATTCAAAATAAGTAGTTGCAAATTATCCTTAATCATTGTTATAATATCGTCATATATAGTTAATTCAATATTACTCATAATTTATTATCCCAATGCAAGTTCATTAACTGCTTCTAATATTAAATTACTATCTATTGTTGATAATTGTTTACTTTTACCAATTATTAAACTTTTGGTGATAATATTATTAACAACTCTGATTGAACCATTACTAGCATTATATATAGCTTCAATGGCCTGTTCATTAAATATTCCATTGTTGCCATGAGCTAATTTTATTCTAGAATTAATGTAGTCGTTTAATTCACTTTTATTAAATCCACACATATTGTAACTTACTGTGATTCTTTGACTTAAGGCATCAAATATATTTCTTCTTAAAATACTATTTAAAACAGGTTGTCCTACTAATATCAATGATACATAATTTTTGCTATCCATATCAAAATTCAATAGTATTTTTAGATCATTTAATATACTTGGTTTTAAGTATTGAGCTTCATCCAAGACAATAATTACATTTACTTTTTTATCTCTTGATAGATTTAATATTCTCTCTTGAATATCTCTGAACATATCTATCTTTTTAAATGATGGCTCTATGCCAAGTTCAAAACATAATTGTCGATAAAATTCAAATGTAGTTATTGTTGACATACATATATAAACTACTTTATATAAATTATTATTTAATTCATTTAGAAAATTTCTTATTACAAAAGTTTTTCCCATTCCAGGGTTTCCTGTTATTAATGCCATAGTTTTATTTTCTTTTACAAATTCTAGTCGATTTTTAAGTATTTTAAAATCCGCTGTTTCAAATGCATATTTTGCTTCTATCTCTTTATCAAAAGGATTAAATTCTAATCCATAATAACTTAAATACATATTAATACAATGTTTCCTTTCTTTTTATTTTTGAGTTAGCTATTTTATCTACTATATGAATAGCTTCAACCTTTTTTCCATTATCATATATCCATGCTTTACTTCTATCTTGAAAATCATATTTAACCGTAACTTTTTTGCCAATATATTTTGTTGGTACTTCATATTCGATTCTTTTTACATGAGCAATAGAATCAGCTCTGATAGTTGGATATGCAGTATGTAAAAAATATTCATCTATTTGATTATTATCAATTTTTCTAATTTGGTCTTGATCTTTGAACCATCTTTCTCTAGGACTAATATTAACACCATTATTGATTAGAGAACTATGAACCTTATTGTTATACTCGTTTATAAAATCATTCAACATATCGTTAAGCTCATCAATATCTTTAATATCTATCCAGTTTATTCCTCTCATCCAAGTTTCCTTCATTGTATGAAACCATCTTTCGATTTTAGCCTTACTTTGTGGGCTGTATGGTTTTGTATATATTAATTCCATCCCACAATTGGCACATATAATACTAAGTTGCTCATTTTTATATGTTTTTCCATTATCAAGGAAAATTCTTTTAGGAATACCATATTTTTTTAATCCTTCTTTAAAAGTTTTTTGAAAGTTAATTGCATTGTCTTCGTAATAGAATTTGGCACTAGTGATAAGTCTTGATGCATCATCAATTAAAGCAATTAAATATGTTTTAATTTTTTTGTTATTTATGGTTAAATAAGGCCCGTGTGATGTATCTGCATCCCACATTTGATTAGCAAATTCCATTTCAAAAGCACGTCTATCTATTTTTCCATCATCACCAAATAGCAAATAGTTATCCCTAATAAATTTTAAAACCGTTGATTTAGAAACAATTGCCTGATTAATATATCCTTCTTCAATTAATTTTTGATAAATCAAAGTTCCACTTATGTGAGGAAATTCTTTCTTATAATCAATTATTTTTTGTTGAGCATCCAATGTTAATTTTCTAGATGTATTTAAATCAGTTCTTGTTTTAGGTATTAATCCGCTATAGCCAAACTTTTTGTAATTAGTGTACCATTTTTTGACAGTACTAGCTCTAACTTTAATTTCTTTACCATTCAAAACATAAGATTTAGATGCTGTTTTTCTATAATATTCTTCCATAGATTTTTCTTCATATGTATTATTGACAAGTGAAGAAATTAAGCCATAGCGAAATAAAGCAATTTGATTTTTTGCTTCATCTCTTTTACTTTGTTCCATTTAAATCACCCCCTTTCGGAATGCTTAATATTATAAAATTAAACTATTCTAAAAGAAATGCTATAGTTATTCAAAATCCCTTAAGGGATAAAACATAATGGAACGCAGGTTGATTTAAATAAGAAAAATGGGTGATGATAATTATAATAAAATCGATTGAGAAAATTGGAGTCTTGGTCAATAATACTTGATATTACCGTTGCAACAATATTATTTATACCTAAAACAACAGATGCTGGAAAAGAATAAATATTTATTTTTTTTATCCAATCATATAAGAGCTTATGACAAATTTGATATTTATCAATTATTTGTTGTATTTTTGTTTTATTATAGTAATCTGATAATGCTTTCATAATAGTACTTGCTTCATATATGATGTAAGGCAAAACAAAATCAGGTAAAATTGCATGATATTTTTGTCTATCTTTAATCTTAGAGCATTCTTCACATCTACAAACAGTAATATTAATGGTAATATTGTTTACTTTACCATTATAACAATAGACAAGATTTCTTTCATATCTTTTATGAAAAGATAGTAAGCCTTTTCTACAACAAGGACATTTTAAATTATTAAAGTTATTACAATCACAATAATTATAATACATTTTTACTGCATATTTAATTGGATCATTATCATTGATATCCAATTCTATATTCAATTTGCATTTTTTTGAATCCCATGTTATTATATAAATCACATCATTTCTTTTTGAATTGATGATTAATTTTTGTGTGAGGGAAAGAGTACTGTTGGAATTTTGTAGCTCTTTCTCTTTTTTATACAAAACAACTACCATTAAATAGGTAGTTAAAATAATCATCAAATTAATTTTTAAATTATTTTATATTAAAACAAGCATTCTGTCATTATTAATTTTGAGATTTATGTTAATTTTAAGAGAATATAAATTGCTTATTAACACCTATTCTCCACCATATATGATTTTACTAACCATTTGGTTAGTTTTTTTTAATCGAGTAGAGAGAACTTTTTACTAAAATGTAAATACAACTCCCTCTCACACCACCGTACGTACCGTTCGGTATACGGCGGTTTAATTTGTAACAATATGTACTTTTAGATAATGGTCTAGTGAATTTACTAGACCTCTTTTATTTAATCTTTCTTTAGATATTGCTTGTTCTAGGACACGCGTGTGTGCTATATGATAATAACCTTTTCTAGAGTTTGCTGTTACATAGGCGTCTCTATGTGTTATCCCTAGTTTTCTCAAACTTGTATATCTTTTTCTTATTTTCTTCCATTGTTTCCAGATTATAACTCTAAGTTTTCTTCTTATCCAGGGGTCTATTTCCTTTAATAATAATGTTTTCATATCTGCAATTTTAAAGTAATTTATCCAGCCATATATTAATTGTTTAAGTTTAAGAAGTCTTTCATCTAGACTAATACTTCTACTTCTTACAAGTATATCTTTTAGTTTGGTCTTAAACTTTTTAATTGATTTCATATGTGGTTTAGGTCTCCATTTATTTTGTTTAATTTTCTTGTAAAATCCGAAGCCTAAATATTTTATCTCATTAGGTCTTGCTATTTTACTCTTCTCTACATTTACTATAAGTCCTAATTTCTTTGTTATAAATGTAGTTATACTTTCCATTACTCTGTTCGCTGCTTTCTTTGATTTTACCATTATTAAGCAGTCATCAGCATAACGAACAAAGTTAAGTCCTCTTTTTTCTAATTCTTTATCAAGTTCATTAAGCATTATATTAGATAGTAAGGGAGATAAATTACCACCTTGTGGTGTTCCTTTCTTTGTCTCTTGTATGACACCATTTTCCATCACACCGCTTTGTAAGAACTTCCTTATTAAGGATACAAGATTACCATCCTTGATAGTTCTTCTTATTATTCCAATAAGTTTATCTTGATTAACTTCATCAAAGAACGATTGTAAATCAATATCTACTACCCAATCATACCCATCATTAAAACACTCAAGTACTTTAACAACAGCCATTTCACATGAACGATTAGGTCTAAAGCCATAAGAGTTGTTAGAGAATGTTTCTTCATAAATAGGTGTTAATACCTGTACAATTGCTTGTTGTATAACCCTATCTATAACACTAGGTATTCCTAATTTTCTCATTTTTCCATTCTCTTTTGGAATGTATACTCTTCTTACTGGTTGTGGTTTGTATTTGCGATTTCTTATTTGCCATAAAATTTCTTCTTTATGTTCCTTGATGTATACAAATAATTCATCAGTAGTTACACCATCTACTCCACTTGCTCCTTTATTCTTATACACTTGTTTATAAGCATTATTTAAGTTTTCTTTGGAAAGTACTTTTTCTAAAAGTTCCATATCTGTTTCCACCTTTCTAA
>CAVGWA010000031.1:0-5550 GCA_963632935.1 Oscillospiraceae bacterium | reverse complement strand
AGTAAATTTAGTATATAATTATTTGTAGACATAAGTTTATTCCTTTCAGTGTATTATTAACAATTACATTGTATCAAACTTATGTCTTTTTTTAATAAAAACAGTGTAGTGATTTACACTCACCAACACTATTTATAATACAATCAATTTAATTAGACTTTAATGTCTTTTTATTTTGAAAATTTTTAAATTCATTTATTGTTTTGATAGAAACTTTAATTGATAATAAATCTGTATCAACATTATTTAAATCGCCATATCTAGTTAAAATTTCATTATATATATTATTTTTTAATTCATCTGTATTAATATTCCATTTTTCTATTTCTTTAATTCTTTGCAAACAAATTGTAAATTGTAAAAATTTAATTTGCTCTTCAAATATTTCATATCTATTTGCTTTTTTTGCTTCATTTTCTATTTCATCTGCGATTTTGAAAACATCAAAAATATGATTACTTGGTTTATAACCTTTACTTGAAACGCCAGTTGTAATATCTCTTCTATAGAAATAGTCTAAACTTTGCATAACTAATATACTATTTGCTTTTAGCATTGAACTATATGTAAAAGCGAAATCTTCCCACAAAACATTAGGAATAAATGCATAATCTTTAATAAGTTCATTTTTAAATATTTTATTGCAGCAAGAAGGAGAAGCATTTATCAATTCATATGGACTTTTAAGTGGATTATATAATATTCCATTTAAATTATTTGTTTGGTTTATTAAAACATTATCATCAGTGACAAATTTTAAGTTAGTAGATATAATATCAGGATAATTATTTTTAATAGCCTCCTTAAACATATTATTATACATTTCATAATTTATATAATCATCTGCATCAACAAAACCTATGTATATTCCTTTAGCTAACTTTATTCCTTCATTTCTCGTTTGTCCCTGACCCATATTTTTATTATTTTTAAATATTTTAATTTGCTTATATTTTTCTGCATATTCTTTTAATATATTAAAACTATTGTCAGTTGAATTATCATCAATAGCTATAATTTCAATATCTTTTAATGATTGATTAACAATGGAATCTAAGCAAAACTTTAAATGTCTTTCTGCATTATATACAGGAATAATTATACTTATTTTCATTATAACATCTCCTAAATATATTATAGCACGTAAAAATAAGATATTAAAACTTAACAGTTCTAATTAATTATTCAGACTAAAGTACACAAAAATAAAGAGTAATTTTTTTAGCTTTCAAATATTTTTCATTATTAAACATTATGTTTGTTGGTGCATATGAATTTATATTTTTTGATATGAGTCATTATTACAGATAAAGCATTCGCAAAATATTGAGTTGCACCTAAACCCTTAAAACCATTAAATATTATTTCATTTTGATATTCTATTATTTTCAGAAATTTCTATGTAAGATTAATTTTTAAAAATTGTTAGATTATCAATCAAATTGATGAGTTTAGGAAAGTATTGTTTGATTAAATGTTTAATCTTGTTTTTTGTCACCATTGTTTTATATATCAACAATCTTTATTATGTCAAAGTTGGGTGCAAAGTAAATTGTCCTATTTTATGAACATAATACCAATTTTATTGACAACAATTGTAAAGAAGATGTATAATTGGGTTAAATGAAGATAGGTGATGGATAGTATGAATGAAAGAAGAATTCAAGACGTTACACAAGAACATATTGAATGGATAAAATCTCAGTTAATAAAGTCAAATAATTTTATGCACGCTAAAGGGCGAATAGTTTATATTGATAGTCTTGAAAATATGGAAACGAAATATGTAAAAATTCCAGAAAGGAATGATTTGAATTACCGTAAAGCCTGGGCTGATGTTTATAATATGGCTATTGAATATTTAGAAATCAGTTTGCAAAAAGCCGGTAATTATGATAACTGTGATATTATTTTACCTGCATTTAATTGCGAGAATGCACAATATGCCAGAAGTTTAGAAATGATGCTTGAGGAATATAAAAAATACAAAAGCACAAAGAATGAAAACAAAAAAAATAATGAAATTAAAGTAAGAGAAAGAACTATTCCATTAAAACCAATTTCTGATGTACACATTAATCAAGTGTACTCAAAAGAAATCTTAAAATCTGAACAGCCTTTATTAAATTATAATGAAGAAAATAACAAATCAAATGAAAATAATTTAAGTAGTAATATAACTGATGAATCAAATAATATTGTACTACAAAAAATTTCTGATGGTGAATTACTTGACGAACATGATTTTACTATGTTAAAAGAAAATAATAATCTTATTATTCTACCTTGTATAGATGTTGATAAAATAAAAGAAGAAAAATTATTTTTAAACAACGCTCAAAAGTGTGAAGATGAAGGAATTAAAATTGGTGCATTTTTGTATGGACATGCTAACGATGAAATAGAAGCCAGTTTAGAATTAAAAAGAATTGTTAAACTCTTGGAAAGTCAAAAATCAAATTTCAGTGGTTTTGTGATTTATGAAATAAATGATGACTATGTTGTTAAAAATAAAGAAAGCGAAATGAAATTACTTAGTTTTATAAATGCTTACACAATCATTGCAGAAGGACTTGCCAATGCCAGTTTTATGCCAATGATTTCGATGAACGTCGAAAGTAAAAAAATATTAGATGATATTTACAGAAGATATAACCAAGAAACAAAGTATGAAATTTGTTATATTGTCTTAGCACGAGAAATAAATGAAATTGAAAAAGGAAAATCAACTATTTTAGTAGATCCACAATATGATTATGATATGATTACAATATGTGATACACCATTTAAAAATAATGAAGCATTAAAAAAAATAAATAAAAATTGTGAAATAGTAAAAGTTGCCTAAAACAACTTTTTTTAGTGAATTATAATTTCATATTACATAAAACTGAATAAAATATAACAGGTGATAAAATGCAAATTTATAAAGAATTTTTAACTTGTGTAAAAAAACATGATCCATCATTTAAAAAGACATTTGAAATATTTCTATATCCCGGCTTTAAAATATTATTTTATTATAAAATATCACGATATTTTTATTTAAGAAATTTTTTCTTTTTATCTAGATATTTTATGGAAAAAGGAAAAAAGAAAACTGGCATTGAAATTCATCCCGGTGCAGTTATAGGAAATAATTTGTTTATTGATCATGGAATAGGAACTGTTATTGGTGAAACAGCCAAAATAGGAAATAATGTAATTATTTATCACAATGTTACTTTAGGTGCAACAGGAAAAGAAAAAGGCAACAGACATCCTAACATTGGTAATAATGTTTTAATTGGATGTGGTACACAAATACTCGGAAATATAAATATAGGAAATAACGTTAAAATAGGAGCAAATAGTGTTATTTTAAAAGATATACCAGATAATGTAACCGTTGTTGGCATATATAAATAAAACTTGTTTATTTATTAAAGCTAGGTTATAATTATAATTGTTGGAGGGTGTTTATGAAAAAAAAGAATATTATTTTGATTGTTATTGCAATTTTATTTTTAATTTTGTCAATGGTATTAAAAACTATAAGTTCATTTAACGACGGAAAAACAAAAGTACAAAGTGTTGTCTCTTTAGTGGAAAAACAAACAGAGAAAGAAAATAAATTTAAAACAGAAGGATATTCAATTGATAATCCCAATATCATTTTAAATCCATATGGTAATAGTCCGCTTACTGCATTAGTAATGTTTGAAACAGAAACAAAACAAAATGTAAGTATAATAATTAAGGGTAAAGATGAATTGACAACATATACACATATCTTTAAAAAGAAAAGTAAACAACATTATATACCTATATATGGATTATATGCTGATAGTGAAAATGAAGTTATTATTAAAGTGGGAAATATAGAAAAAAGCATAAAAATAAAAACTGATAAATTACCGGATGATTTTATTTTACCAACTAGCATTGAAAAAGATGAAACAAAATTAACAAATGACTTATATTTTTATACACCTTCTTCAAAAGGCTATACTTGTGCATACGATACTAATGGTGATGTTAGATGGTACTTAACCGAAAGTGCTATATGGGAGATAAACAGATTAAAAAACGGACATTTACTATTAAGTACAGAAAGATTAGTATCAACGCCATATTATTCAACTGGTTTATATGAAATGGACATGCTTGGTAAAATATATAATGAATATAGTCTTGAAGGAGGTTATCATCATGACTATTATGAAATGGAAAATGGTAATTTATTAATCGCCACTAATGATTTTGATAATGAAGATGGTACTGTTGAAGACTATGTTGTTGAAATAAATAGAAAAACAGGAAATATAGTTAAAAAATTTGATTTAAAAAAATTACTAAACATGAATGATGGCAAAAGTGAAAATTGGATACAATATGATTGGTTTCATAACAATTCTGTATGGTATGACAAAAAAACTAATTCAATAACATTATCAGGCAGACATCAAGATGCAGTTGTTAATATAGATTATAAAACAGGAAAATTAAATTGGATATTAGGTGATTCTACAAATTGGAGTAAAAAATATCAAAAATATTTTCTTAAAAAAATTGGTAATACAGAATTTCAATGGTCACAACATGCTGCAATGATAACACCAGAAGGATATGTATTCTTATTTGATAATGGCAATAATAAATCTAAAAATAAAAGTAAATACGTATCAGCAGAAAATTCATATTCAAGAGGTGTGATGTATAAAATAGATTCTAAAAATAAAACAGTTGAACAAATATTTGAATATGGTAAAGAGCGAGGAAGTTCGTTTTACTCTCCTTATATATCTGATGTAGATTATTTAGATGAAAATCATTATATAATTCATTCAGGAGGCATTTCATATAAAGATGGCAAAATTCAAAATCAACCAGCTGGTTTAGTTTCAGCTGATAAATTAAAAAGCGATACAGTGGAACTTTTAGATAATAAAGTTATATTTGAAATGATTCTTCCTACAAATACCTATAGAGTAGAAAAAATGAGTTTATATTCAAATGATGAATTTAAATTAGGCAGAGCTTCTCAAATAGGTTCTTTAGGTGAAACAAAAAAAGATAAAACATCATTTGTATTAAAAATGAATAGTAAAAAATTAGATAAATCCTATAAAATTAATATTACTAAAGAAAAAGACAGATTAAAAGTTACAGGTACATTTAAAAAGGGTACTTCTGTTAAAGTAATTTTATATAAAGACAATATTAAAAATGTATATTCAATGAGAGTTAGCAAAACACCTTACACGGCCTTATGTGTTGATTTAGGTAATAATAAAGATACGCCTTTAATCGAGACTACTAAATATATTAATAGTGTTGGATTAACTGGAAAATATACTATTTATATTGAAATAAAAGGAACCCTTTATAAAACAGATAAATATGTAAAATTTTAGAAAGTCAAAAATTGGCTTTCTTTTTTAAATATAAAATTATTTTGTTTATTGTAAAATTTAATTTTATTAATAATATGTGAAAAAAAGGTCGTATAAATACCATTTATGGGTGATGATATGAAAAATAAAGGATTTACATTAGCAGAATTATTAG
>CAVGWA010000030.1:0-7143 GCA_963632935.1 Oscillospiraceae bacterium | reverse complement strand
AGTAAATTTAGTATATAATTATTTGTAGACATAAGTTTATTCCTTTCAGTGTATTATTAACAATTACATTGTATCAAACTTATGTCTTTTTTTAATAAAAACAGTGTAGTGATTTACACTCACCAACACTATTTATAATACAACCAATAGAATTACGTTTTTGTAATTCTTTTTTGGTAGTTATTCAGACTCTTAAAAAGAAAAAATAGTGTCAAAGGTTAAAATGTAACCTATAAAGTGGACTCTTAAAAAAGAAAGGCCTACTTTATAGGTTTTATTATGTCTTGTTGTATAATATAAGAAAGTTGGTGGTAATTATGTCAAAAATATTATTTACAGACGCTCAAGTAAAAAAATTAAGTAAGAATAAATGGATTAAAAATATTACTAATAAAGGAATAACTTACACTGATGAATTTAAATATAAGTTAGTAAAAGAATGTGAAAACTATAAAAAGTTTCCTCAAGATATTTTTAAAGAATGTAGTCTTGATCCAGAAATAGTTGGAATTATACGTATTCAAAATTCTGCATACAGATGGAGAAAACAGTTAAATTCTATCGGTAAAATAACAGATACTAGAAAAGGTGCTTCCGGAAGACCTTTAGGACGTGAGTTATCAGACAAAGAAAAATTAGAACGAGCCGAAGCAAAAATAAAATTACTTGAAGATGAAAACGAATTGTTAAAAAAAACGAATTGATAGAAATGGGAATTTTAACAGATATCAATGGAATTTAAAAAAGATGACTCCGGTTCAATATCGAAATCATCTATTTGAATCCATTGCCTAAACTCTCTCTTTTTTATTTAGTTCTTGACAAAGGCTACACTTTAGGTAGAAATACTATCTTTTTAATTATATTCATAAGATAATATTAATAACTTAAGGATAGTAGTAAATAGGATGAACGTTACAAATGATTTTTATAGGTAGTTTGAGGAAATGTGTACTAAATTAGATAAAGTATTAGAAGAAAATCAAAAACTTAAATTAAGTCAAAAAAATGAAATGATTGAAAAATTAAAAAAAACAACACCAAGAAGAGATTAAATTATTAAATGAAAAATTCAAAAAACTATAGAATAAAGCAATGAAATACTAAACAATAGATTCGAAAATTTAAAATCACGTTTTAAAATTGAAAAAGATAGTTTAGAAGACGTAATAGCTGATTTAAAGACAACAATAGAGAAAAAAGACGAAACTATCGAGAAACTATTAATTGAAATAGATAGACTAAAAAATCAAATCAATAAAACTTGACAATAATCTATCCGAAAGAGCACTTAGAATATTAAAAACTAAAATGAAAGTATCTGGAGGTTTTAGGAGTGAAAGCGAATGTGATAATTATTGTGATACTTTTAGTATTATTAATACAGTAAAGAAAAGAGGTATCGATGTATTTAAGACTATTGAATCCGTATTTAATAATAAAAATATTTTTACATGTTATTATGTGGAATCCCACATAACAAAAAGTTCTACATAAATGTTAAAAGGTTACCCAAATTACCCTTGTTTTTAGCTTGCCATGAGTCTGAATAGTTACTATCCAAGTGTAAAGTAGTATTAAAGATTATCTTATTCTTTGATGTCCAATTTTGAAGCTTTTTCTTATTTTACAACGTTTTTGACAATTTTAAAATTTAATCATTTTCTCGTTTTTTAAAATGCCATATTGCATTTTACCCTTATATTTGATATGATTAGAACATATTAGAAGAATCGTAGATCAAGATAATCTTTGATATAGGGAGGAATTAAGAAATGAGAGAAAATTATAAGGGTTTTACATTGGTTGAATTACTAGCAATCATAGTAATACTAGCAATTATTGCATTAATAACAACACCAGTAATTTTAAACGTAATAGAAAATTCAAGATTAAATACAGCAAAAGATAAAGCATGGGGAACAATAGATGCGGTAAGAATAGCATATGCAACAGCTCAAACAGAAGAACAAGAAGTAGGACTTCCATATACTATTAATTTTCCTAAAACATCTGCTTCAGATAGTACAACTGATAGTTCTACAGGTGGTGGAAAAGGTAATGGGTATATTAATAGCACAGAAGTGAAAGTAAGTGGCGAAAATCCAACTGAGGGTTCTGTTACTCTTGATAAAGATGGTTCTATTACTGCAAAATTATTAAAATTTGGTAATTATTATTGTAGTACAATAGATGGTAAAAATGGTAAATTAAATTCTAATAAAGTTTATTGTTCGAGAATATCTGATGATGTTATTCCAAATACAGAAAAAACAGTATATGTTGTAAGTCAAACTTCTATGAATATAGGTCAGGCTATTCCATCTGATGTAACTGTAAGATCTACACCATTGGAAGCAATGAAAGATTGGGCTGATATATCTAGTGCTAGTAATAATATATTTTTAAAGCATGTATTAGTTGATGATAAAATTTCTGAAACTTATGTTGGATTTGTTATTACTGAAGAAAATGCAAAGGCAAATGATGGTATGGTAGCTGGCACATATTATTTAAAGGGTGGTAGTGATTCATATGATTCTAATGTTGCAGCTATAAAAAAGATATTTGATTATGATAATCATACAGATCGTTGTGAAAATTATAATAATTTCTTGAGGTGCAAAGCAGGCGGTATTACTGTTCAAAATAGTGATTATGTAATAATAATTAAAGATGGTGATGGAGATTATTATTGTAGTCCTGTGCCAGTCTGTTATTATATTAGTAGTGGCGTATCATATTGTACATTGTAATATGGGTTAAGTCTCTTTTTAATTTTTAAAGTATTTATTTTTAATGAGGAGTAAGAATATGAAAAAGAATTTATATAAAATTGTAATTGCTATTATTTGCATATTATTAATACTGTTAATATTTATAATTCATAACGCTTTAATAAATAAAGTTAGTAAATTTTCTGGTGTTACTATTGTAAATTCATTAAATAAAGAGGTAAAAGATTATAAAAAAAACACTTTGCCTTTTACAATAAAATATGACAAAAATTACAAAGTTTATGTTAATGGAAAAAAATATAACAATGAAAGAATATATAAACCTGGTAACTATACAATAAAGGTTGAAGGAAAAAATAGAGAGGTAAGTACAGTTTCAATAAATAAGATTTCAAAGAAAAATACATACAAAATATACACAATGACAGAGACATTGCAAGCCCTAATTGGTAATTTAGATCTTTCTAAAGACGTTGATCAAAATGCCTATATTTGGACAGCAAAAACGGGTACAATAAATTTAGATAATGTTAAAGCAAACCATAAAAATATCACATTATCAAAATATAGTGGGACTACTATACCAAGTGCGAATGAGTTTCATGATACTGTGGTGGAGGAAATTAAAAGCTATGTTAAAGATGTTTTAATCAAAGATGATAATGCATGTTTTGAAATGTATATTCATGAGGCTGATTTTTATTTAACTTTGGAGATATTTGATAAGCTTGGTTTAGATGACAGTAGATATAATATTATTATGTATACTGATGGTACAAAAGGATATGTTAGGGATTATGAAATAACTAAGAAAAATGCTTATGATAATTTTAAAAGCATGAAAAAATTTTATTTTAATTTAGTTGATAATGTTAAAAAAGATAAAATAAATTCCGATACAAAAGAATATACGACTGACGGTGAATATAAATTTATTTATGGCACTTTAAAAATAGATTATATGCTTATATCGACATTAAAAAATAATGTACAATTATTATTACAATTTCCAGAGGCTAGGGAATATAAAGATAATAAAGTAAATAAGGAAATGAAAAAAGCCCATATTTATAAATTTACTATGCAAGATAAATTTAATGAATTAAATGATAAACAAAAGAAGATATTTTTTAATAATATTAATTTAAATAAAAGTGAATTAGATAATAATTATTTCAATGATGATAAAGATTATTTAATAATTACAGGTACTGTACCTTTTTATGGCTCTAGTTATTCAAAAGAAAAGTTTGAAGAAATAATAAATAATGTTGTTAATGATTATGGAAAAAACTATACTATACTTTATAAGCCACATCCAAGAGCTTTACCAACTGATGAACAGGAAAAATTTTTAAATGATTTAAATATTAAAGTATTACCTGGTCAAATTCCAATGGAAGCTATTAGTTTTGTTTATCCTAATTTAAAATTAGGCGGATTTGTTAGCTCATTATATATGAATGTTGATAAAGATAAAACATTATTTTTCTTCGCAAAGGATAAAAATGATTTAGTAGCTCCTATAAACACTTTATATGATAGTTTATTTAAAAATGCTAAATTTTATAATTAAATATTGTGACGTTAAATAAGCAATTAGAAATGTTAAAAAATGTCAATTTTTATTATATTTCTTGTAATTGATTAAAAAAAAGTATATAGTTTATATAGGAGGAGTTTATTATGATATATCCGTCAATTGATGATTTATTAAAAAAAGTTGAATCAAAGTATTTACTTGTAAATGTTGCTTCAAGAAGAGCACGTGAAATGGATGAGACAGGTTATTTTCAAATGAAAGAAAACGAATATAAATCTTCAAAAAATATAGGAAGAGCTTTAGAAGAAATTAATAGTGGTCTTATTCATATTAAAAGCGAAATTGAAGAATAAAATAAAATCAAAGGCAAACTTGCTTTTGATTTTTTGTAAAAAAAGGAATTTTAATATTTATGGCGTATAATTATAATAGAAACAAAAAAAGGAACAGTTACCCCCTGAAGGACTGTTCCAAATAAAAGAATAAAAAGGGGCTGGCTAGTTTACACTAGCGCCAATCCAATTAAAATTGAATTGGTACCTAATATAATATCAGGAAATTAAAATATGTCAATAGTTTTTACTAAAAAAATAGGATATGGAGGAAGAAAATTGAAATTAGAAGATATTAAAGGAATCGGTTTAACTACATGCAAATATTTAAATGAATTAGGTATATATGATGTTAATGATTTAATTAATTATTATCCATTTAGATATGAAATAATAGAAAATACTAATGTTAATTCAATTAATGATGGAGACAATGTTGTTCTTGGTGGTATTGTTCAAAATATTCCTAATGTTATTCATTTTAATAAAAAATTAAATAAAATGAGTTTTCATTTAAATGTTGGCAATTTTATTGTTAATGTAACTATTTTTAATCGTGGATTTTTAAAAAGTAAGTTAAATGTTGGAAGTGTGGTTACTGTTGTTGGTAAATATGATCAAAAACATAATAATATTGTTGCAAGTGATATTAAATTTGGTCTTATTGAAAAAACATTAATTGAACCGGTGTATCATTCTTCTTTTAAAATTAGTAGTATGAAAATTTCTAAGATTATAAAATCTATTTTAAATGATGTAAATGTTTTAGATTATGTTCCTAATTCATTCAATTTAAAATATAAATTTATGGATAAAAATATGGCAATCAAAAATATTCATAATCCAACAAGTAAAAATGGTTTAAACAAAGCTCTTACTAAGCTTAAATATGAAGAATTATTTTTATTTATGCTTAAGATAAATTTATTAAAGAAAAATAATGGAAAAAATTTAGGATTATCTAGAAAAATAGATTTTTCAAAAATAGAAAAAATAGAAAACAATTTATCTTTTGAATTAACATTTGATCAAATTAAAGCTATTAAAAGTATTTATGGTGATTTAACTGATAATAAATGTATGAATAGACTTTTGCAGGGTGATGTTGGAAGTGGTAAGACAATAGTTGCATTTATTAGTTTATATATAAATTATTTAGGTGGTTATCAGGGTGCTTTAATGGCACCAACTGAAATTTTAGCTGTTCAACATTTTAATAATTTTATTAAACTTTTTCCTAATTTAAATGTGGTATTACTTACAGGTAAATTGAAAAAAAGTGAAAGAAAAAGAGTTTTATCTTTAATTGAAGAAGGAAAGGCAGATATAGTTATTGGGACGCATGCTTTAATTAGTGAGGATGTTATTTATAATAATTTGGGATTTGTTATTACTGATGAACAACATAGATTTGGTGTTGTTCAAAGAGCTAATTTAAAAAATAAAGGAATTACACCAGATATTTTATATATGAGTGCGACACCTATTCCTAGAACTTATGCATTAACCTTATATGGAGATATGGATATATCAAGTATTAGAACAATGCCAAATGGTAGAAAACCAGTTAAAACAATTTTGAAAAAAAATAGTGAAATAAAGGACGTTTTATATTTAATGCTTGATGAAATAAAGAAAAAACATCAAATTTATGTAATAGCTCCTTTAATTGAACAAAGTGATAAAATTGATTTAGAAAATATTTATAAGTTGGAAGAAAAAATGAATAAAGCTTTTGGTAAGATATGTAATATTGGTGTTTTGCACGGTAAAATGAGTGGCCAAGAAAAAGAACAAATTATGGAGAATTTTAAAAATAATAGAATTCAAATTTTAATAAGTACAACTGTAATTGAAGTGGGTGTTGATGTAAAAAATGCAACTATGATGGTTATTTTTGATAGTTATAGATTTGGTCTTTCTGCTTTGCACCAATTACGTGGTAGGGTAGGAAGAAACGAATTAGATAGTTATTGTGTTTTAATTAGTGATAAAGAAACTAAAAGATTAAGGATTTTAACTACAACAAATGATGGATTTAAAGTTAGTGAAGAAGATTTTAAATTAAGAGGTGGTGGCGATATATTTGGTATTCGTCAAAGTGGCGATATGAATTTTAAAATAGCGAATATTAAAACAGATTATGACATGCTTATAAAGGCGAAAGAAGATAGTGAAAAATTTTTAAATAGTGAAGAATTTAATAAGTATGAACACATAAAACAAGCTGTTATTTATTCTTCTAATTTAGATTGATGTGTAAAGTGTACATTAAACTATATTAAATTTATTGACTTTTAAATATGCTTAAATTATACTTTTAATACATAGGTATATTTGTTTTACCTATGTAGGTTTACTTTTTACGGTAAAATGTGAATGGTAACCTTAACCCCCTGAAATCCCGTCAGAAATGGCGGGATACTTTGTTTATAAGGGCTTTATGCTTGTTTGTATATGTATTAGGTACCAAAATAGGTACCCATTTTAATTTAGTTTGTCTATAATATTAATTATTTCATTTAATTGA
>CAVGWA010000029.1:0-8964 GCA_963632935.1 Oscillospiraceae bacterium | reverse complement strand
CTTTGATTAAAGAAATCAAATCCATCCCCGGTGTAACGGATGTACTGACGAGAGAAATCGTCTCTGCAGATTTGAACGGAACAAAATTTCCGGTTGCAATCGTAAATCAAGAGGATTTTGAAATGATGCGCGGGGATGGCGATATCGGTTCCATGGACTATGCACAGGCTGTCAAAAACGGGGATGTTTTCTTTGGCTGGTCCATGTGGATGGAAGCTGACGGGTATTCTGCGGGTGCACCGATTACATTCAACTTTGATAACGGAAGCGGAAGTTATACCTATCATGGAAAAATCGCAGGCTCCTTTGTAAGTGCGGACACTTATCTGGTCATTCCGGAAGAAGTATACCGCTCTGTAAATTCGAAAGGGACATCTTATGGATACCTTTGGGTGGATTGTGCTAAAAAAGATGTGGCATCTGTAGAACAAAGCCTGAATGACCTGCTTTCCGATACTTCTCATATCAAGCTGAACACCTATCACGCAGAATTGCAAACTGCAGAATACGCAAGCCGTATGATGAAGCTTTGCTGCTATCTGTTCATGGCAATTGTCGGTCTCATTGGGTTTATGAATCTGGCAAACACCATGATCATCAATATCACCACGAAGAAGCAGGAATACGGTGTGCTGCAAGCGGTAGGCATGACCAATAAGCAGTTGAATCTGAGCTTACAAATACAGGGCTTGATTTTTACGGTTGGTACCATCTGCGTCGCACTTGCTGTCGGTCTGCCCCTTGGCTATGCACTGTTTTCCTATGCGAAGCATAATGGAATTTTTGGAATGAACGTTTATCACGCTCCTCTTATCCCGATTCTTGTTATGATTCTTCTGGTTGGTATTCTACAAATTGTGCTTTCCTGTGTTTTAAGCAGTAATCTGAAAAAGGAAACGCTGGTAGAAAGAATAAGGTATCAGGGATAGCAAGTATTGCTGGGATATCCTCAGTATCATAACAGGAATTAAAAGCACTTGGATTCAAAAAGTTTTGTACTTTTGACAAAATGCAACCGATTTTTCATCAATTATAATAAATTTGATTAAGCAGCCTGTGTGTAATGAAGCATACAGGCTGCTTGCATTTTATAACTCTAATGAATCTTCTGCATCGTAAATTGCCCTCAAGATATAATCTCGCATATTCAAGTGGTTCATCGATTGCAAGTGAAGTCAATGCACAGTCTGATTTGGGTGTGGTTTTTAAATCCTTTTCGGCTTCCCAGCAGTCAATGCGAAGCATATAGCCAACATTTGTATAAATGTCAATGCTGTTTCGTTGTGGATTGTATTCTGTAAATATTGTTCTCATCGTATCCCATCTCCTTATCATTTCATCAATTATTAGTAGCAAAAATTAAGAAGCATTTCAATCAGTCTACCATGTCACTTTTATTTTATTTTATACTGTTTTATATAATTTTTTTGTCCTTGTATTTGCCCTTATCAGAGTTCATAAACACTGATGTGACGATATAACACAAGGGAAAAAATAAGGGAAAGCTCACCTGCGACAAATCCAGTGTTTTCAAGGGCTTGCGGAAAATTTAATAACAAAATATAACAGTTATTAAATCTCTTAAAACAGGTAAAATCTCAATCGGAATTTGAAGAGGTAGTTAAGATGAAAGACGGAAAACACCCAAACCCCAATACAATCCATCCAATTGCAGGGTATGATAAAGAAATATATGTGAAGCCGGCGATTACAAATCCAAATATTATTGTCGGGGACTTTACTTATATTGCCGATTCGGATTTTGAAAGTCATGTTTCACACTTATACGAGTGGAATGATGACAAACACATCATCGGAAAGTTCTGCCAAATCGCCGCCGGAGTTGAGTTTGTGATGAATTGAATTGCTGCTGAGATTCAAGTAGTGGGATAGGAGCATTGACATAAATCCATACTGAAAAAAGACGTTCATTTAATTTATCTTTCATAAGTAATTCTTGATATAATACTTTTTTATTATTCTTTAAATATTCTAATCTTAATAATCCATATTTATTTAATTGTTTGTTTTCTTTTTTAGCTAGTGTTAAATTTGGTAATAAATAATCACCACATTTTGTATAAGTTATATTCATAATATTTATCCTTTCATTTATATGAAGAATTAATAATAGTATTGTAGGTTTTAGGTACCCATTTTAATTTAGTTTGTCTATAATATTAATTATTTCATTTAATTGATTCTTAAATAGATGAGAATAAGTATTTAATGTCTCATCTATTTTTGTGTGTCCTAAATACTTTGCTACAACATTTATAGTAGCACTACTATTAATTAAAAGTGGCGCACAACTATGTCTAAAATCGTGTATTCCAATTTGCTTTATATTTGTTTTTTGATAATAAAACTAAATGAATATTTGATAAATAATATAATTTCAGTGTAATTGTCAAGGAAGAAAGGAAAATTAATGCGGGATAAATGCATAAGTTTAAAAACTCATGTGTTTATCCTGGTTTTACTATAACACTCAATGGCTTTTTCTCGTTAAAAATAGTATAATATTATCAGGTGAGATTATGGCTAAATCATTAAAAAAATATTTATTACCTTATTTAATGTTTTTTGTATTAATTTTTAATATAGTCTTATTTGTAAAATATTTATATATATTAAATAACAAGATTGAATTTAAAGAAATAAAACCTCTTTTTAATTATAAATTAGAAAAATACACACCTAAAGAAGGAGAAAAAAAAGCTATTAATCCTTCAGTAATTTCTGATAAAACAATTTATTTAACATTTGATGATGGTCCAAGTTATTTAACTGAAAATATCTTAAATACATTAAAAGAAGAAAATGTTCCAGCCACATTTTTTGTAACAAGCAAACAAATAGAAGAATATAAAAATGATATTATAAGAATGAAAAAAGAAAACCATACAGTCGCCCTCCATACATCAACTCATAATTATAGTTATTTATATTCATCAGTTGATAATTATTTTAATGATTTAAATGATATAAAAAATAAAGTATATAATATCATTTATGAAAACTGTTTTATTACAAGACTGCCAGGAGGCTCATCTAATACAGTATCTAGAAAATACTCACCTGGCATAGTCACACAAATTACAAATAAATTAAATGAAGAAGGTTATTTATATTATGACTGGAATGTTGATTCTGAAGATGCATCAGGAAGCTTGCCAAAAGAAAAAATATATGAAAATGTTGTAAATAGACTTCATAGTGGAACAAACATAGTATTAATGCATGATGCACCAGCAAAAAAAACAACAGCTGAAAGTTTAAAAGACATTATTACTTGGGGCAAAAATAATGGATATACATTTTCAAAAATAACTAATAATACACCTTTAATTCATCATCATATAAATAATTAAGCCTTATAAGGCTTTTTTTAACAAAATATGTTAAATTTCACATATTTTGTTAGGTTATTGACAAAATATAAAATAAAGAATAAAATTATAAAGAACTAAAGGAAGGATTTAACATGGACAAAAAACATATAATATATCAAATAAAAAGTTTAAATCAATCAATTGTTAGATATGCTTTTTCAGAAAAAAATATTGATAAAAAAAATATACCAACGCCAACTCAAATGCAGATAATGCATTATATAAAATTTCATAATGGTAAAGTATATCAAAAAGATTTAGAAAAAGCTTTAAACATTAGAAGAGCAACAATTTCAGAAGTTTTAAAAACAATGGAAAAAAATAACTTAATATCAAGACTTCAAGATAAGACAGATACAAGAGTAAAAGTAATTAAGTTAAATAAAAAAGCTCATCAAATGTTTGATGAAATGAAACAAGTATTAGATAAAACTGAAAATGCTCTTAAAGAAAACATAAAAGACCAAGACTTAGAAACCTTCTTGCTAGTTTTAAACCAAATGAAAATAAATTTAAAAAAAGAAAGGGAGAAAATATGTTAAAATTATTTAAAAATTTAAATAAAAAAGAATTTATATATGCCTTATTATGTGTAATCTTAGTTGTACTTCAAGTATGGCTTGATTTAAAATTACCCGATTATATGTCAGAAATTACTGTATTAGTTCAAACCGAAGGTAGTAAAATGTCAGATATAATTCAAAATGGAATGTATATGATTTTATGTGCCTTAGGTAGTTTAATATTTGCAGTAGGTGCTGGATACTTTGCCGCACATATTGCTTCAGTATTTTCTAAAAATACAAGAAAACAAATATTTAATAAAGTTCAAAATTTAGATACTGAAGAGATTAAAAGTTTTCAAACAAGTAGTTTAATAACAAGAACAACAAATGATGTCACACAAATTGAAATGCTTGTTGCAATGGGCCTACAATTATTAATAAAAGCCCCAATTACAGCCGTTTGGGCAATAACAAAAATACTTAACAAATCATGGCAATGGAGTGCAATAACAGGCGTTGCTATATTAGTTTTACTATGTGTTATAACAATGCTTATGATTTTAGTAATACCAAGATTTAAATTAGTTCAAAAACTAATAGATAAATTAAATGGTATAGCTAGAGAAAATCTAACTGGAATTAGAGTAGTAAGAGCATTTAATGCCGAAGAATATCAAGAAAATAAATTTGATAAAGCAAATGAAGATTTAACTAATTTACAATTATTTAATCAAAAAAAATTCTCTATAATGATGCCAGTTATGTATTTAATAATGTATCTACTTACTTTATCAATTTATTTTGTTGGCGCAAGCTTAATTAAAAATTCACTTCTAGCAGATAAAATAACTTTATTTGGTAATATGATTGTATTTAGTTCATATGCCATGCAAGTAATTATGTCATTTTTAATGCTAGCTATGATATTTATGTTACTTCCAAGAGCCCAAGTTTCAGCTAAAAGAATAAATGAAGTATTAGATACAAAACAAAAAATAATTCCAGGGACATTTGATGAAGAAACAAAAGAAAAAGGTACCGTTGAATTTAAAAATGTATCATTTAAATATCCTGATGCAGATGAATACGTGCTTAAAAATATATCATTTAAAGCAAATAAAGGACAAACAGTTGCTTTTATTGGATCAACTGGTTCTGGTAAATCAACACTAATAAATTTAGTTCCAAGATTTTACGATGTAACAGAAGGCGAAGTATTAATTGATGGAATAAATGTAAAAGACTATTCAGAAAAAGCATTAAATAATAAATTAGGTTATATACCACAAAAAGCTGTTATGTTTTCTGGTGATGTAGAATATAACATAAGCTATGGTGACAATGGGAAAGAAAAAGCTATAGATAAAATAAAAAAAGCCGCAAGTGTAGCGCAAGCAAGTGAATTTATTGAAAAAATGGATGATAAATATAAAACTCATATTGCCCAAGGTGGAACAAATGTATCAGGTGGACAAAAACAAAGACTTGCTATAGCTCGTGCCGTTGCTAAAGATCCAGAAATATATATCTTTGATGATTCATTTTCTGCTTTAGATTACAAAACAGATGCTACATTAAGAAAAGCATTAAAAGATTATACATCTGAAGCTACTAGCTTAATAGTAGCTCAAAGAATAGGCACAATAATGAATGCTGATAAAATAATTGTTTTAGATAATGGCAATTGTGTTGGTATGGGAACCCATAAAGAATTATTAAAAACGTGTGATGTTTATAAACAAATTGCACTTTCACAACTTTCAAAGGAGGAATTAGATGCCTAGAGAAAATAGACCACATGGTCCAGGAAACGGACAAGTTTATGAAAAAGCAAAAGATTTTAAAGCAGCTATTAATAGATTATTTCATGAACTAAATACATATAAAATTTTAATAATTATTGCTTTCACATTAGCTATTTTTGGTTCCATTTTATCCATACTCGCGCCCAATAAATTATCTGATTTAACCGATGAAATATCAAAAGGATTAATTGTAGATCAAAACAATATGAAAACCCTTTCTAAAAAGGTTACCAGTAATTTAACTGAAGACAAATTAAAACAAATGATACCAGAAATATTAAATATGGATTTATCACAAAAGAATATTCAAAATATAATGCTTGATGAAAATATATCTAATGAAGATAAAACAAAAATGAAAGAAGCTATGCAAAACATAAAAGAAGGTAACATCTCTTCATTAACAAATCTTCCTGAAAGTATTTTAAAATACATTTTAAAAGATAGTACATATCAAGGTATAAATGTAACATATGAAGATAAAATAAATTTATTAAAATCATCAAATGATATAAAAAATATAAATTTATCAGATAATATGCAAAAAATATTCTTTAAAGAAATAACTGTTGATGGTATTAAAATTTCACCTAAAGACCAATATACTTATTTAAAAACAGTAAGTAAATTAAGTAAAAAAGACAATGAAACAAAACTATATAAAACATTAGATACACTACCAAAAAGTGTAAAAAAAGTAATAGAACCTAAAATGAATATGAATAAAATTAAAAATATTGCACTATTACTTTTATATATGTATCTAACAAGTGCCTTATTTACATATATTCAATCACTATGCATGACAAATGTATCAAATAAATTTGCTAAAAATTTGCGTGGTAGAATATCACATAAAATAAACAAATTACCTTTAAAATATTTTGATAAACATGTTGTAGGTGATATTTTATCAAGAATCACGAATGACGTTGATATGATAGCTCAATCAATGAACCAATCGTTAGCTTCACTTGTAAGTAGCGTAACTTTATTTGTAGGAACTATAATCATGATGTTTATAACAAACTGGATTTTAGCCTTAACTGCAATAATATCTAGTTTAATTGGATTTACAGGAATGATATTTATTCTTAAAAACTCACAGAAATATTTCACTGAAAAGCAAAAACAATTAGGAAACTTAAACGGTCACATTGAAGAGATATATTCAGGACTAAATGTTGTTAAAGCATATAATGGTAAAGAAGATGCTAATAAAAAATTTGATATTTATAATGAAAAAGTATGTGAAAGTAATAAAAAAAGTCAATTCTTATCAGGTTTAATGCAACCAATTATGTCATTCATTGGTAACTTTGGTTATGTTGCTGTATGTATAGTAGGAGCAATGCTTACATTAAATGGACATATTACATTTGGCGTAATAGTAGCATTTATAACATACGTAAGATTATTTACCTCACCTTTAGCACAAATAGCACAAGCAACAACTTCACTTCAATCAACAGCTGCGGCAAGTGAAAGAGTATTTGAATTTTTAGATGAAGAAGAAATGGCTGATGAGTCTAATATAACAAAACATTTAGATAAATCAAAAGTAAAAGGTAATATTGACTTTGAAAACGTTGTATTCCAATATGATGGAAATGACAAACCAACAATTAAAAATTTTACAGCCCATGCTAAATCAGGACAAAAAGTAGCCATTGTCGGTCCAACTGGAGCTGGCAAAACAACTATGGTTAATTTACTTATGAAATTTTATAATATAAAATCAGGTGACATTAAAATAGATGGAGTATCAACAAAACAATTAACACGTGAAAATATTCATAATTTATTTACTATGGTTCTTCAAGACACTTGGCTATTTGAAGGAACAATAAAAGAAAATATAATTTATAATCAAAAAAATGTTTCATTTGAAAGAATAGAAGAAGTATGTAAAGAAGTTGGATTAGATCACTTTATAAAAACATTACCAGATGGTTACGATACTGTTTTATCAGATAATGAAAGCGTATCAGCAGGTCAAAGACAATTACTTACAATAGCTCGTGGTATGCTTCAAGATGCACCATTTCTAATATTAGATGAAGCAACTAGTAATGTAGATACTAGAACCGAGGAATTAGTTCAAAAAGCTATGGACAAACTAACAGAAGGAAGAACATCATTTATAATAGCTCATCGACTATCTACCATTAAAAATGCCGATTTAATATTAGTTATGAAAGAAGGTAACATCATTGAACAAGGTAATCATGATGAGTTAATGAAACAAAATGGATTTTATTCTAATTTATATAATTCACAATTTGAAGAGTAATCACTCTTCTTTTATTTGACAAATAATTAATTATGCGTATAATATACATACCGTTAAGGAGAAAAAAATGAAAAATATAAATCGCGAAAAAATTGTTAAATTTCTTACTAGCTCTATAACCAATTATAGATTAGAAAAATCAAATAAAATTACTAAAATAAATATACAAACGGTTAAAGCAGATCTTACTAAAAAGTTAAAAGATTTATCTTATGAAGATTTAGAAAAACCAATGTATTATAAAAAAGATGAAACACAAATGGATAATTATATTAAATATATGGAACAGATGAAAATATCTAATCCTGAAGTTTACAATTTTTATGAAGAATTAAAAGAAAAAGTAGTTTTTACAAATTTACAATATTTTTTAAGAAATTCAGTTTCTTTAAAAATTGAAAAAAATCTAAAAGATAATATTAAATATGCGGGTGTTTATTCAAATTTAGATAATAAGATTATAATTTGTTTAGATACTAAGGGTGTACTGTATCACGAATTGCTTCATGTTGCTTCAGCCGTTAGAGAAGGACAAGATATTGATGGCTTCCATTATAATGTAAAAGAAATTGGTGATTTTGGCATTGGATTAAATGAAGGTTATACTGAAATATTAAATAATAGATTTTTTAACAATAACAATAAGTCCTATATCTATCATCAAAAATTAGCTCTTTTAATAGAAAAATTTTATGATGATAAAGATAATATGATTGAAGATTATTTCAATGGAAATATATTTAATGTAATAAGAGTTCTTCTAAAAAGTATGTCTTTAGAAGATGCTATTGATATAATTGTAGATATGGATAATTTGGATTATAAAAGTGAGAAACGTTTAATTGATTATTATAAAATTAAAAGAAAGATTAAAAAAATATATAAAAAGTCAAGATAAAAAATATGCTTTCAGTAAAATAGAATAAAATATATAAAATATAATTAAATTAAGTAAAAGAAGAAGA
>CAVGWA010000028.1:0-11151 GCA_963632935.1 Oscillospiraceae bacterium | reverse complement strand
GCCCCAGTTCTCTATCTGTCATCTGATATCACATTAACAGGAGAAGGAACTGAGGGTAGTCCATATGTAATTAACTAAAAATAATAAAAGTATAAATGTAATATATAAAGTCATAAATATGTCAAGGTGAGGTATCTTTGCACTATTTATGACTTTTATTTCTATATGGTTACTTTATTTTTATATTTATAAAAACGTGGTATAATATTTGCTGGAAATGTTGGTGATAGTTTATGGATTATGAAATTATTGTTGTTGGTGGTGGTCATGCTGGATGTGAGGCTGCTTTAGCTAGTGCTAGAATGGGTCATAAGACTTTACTTGTTACGGGTAATATTAATAATATTGCGGATATGCCTTGTAATCCTTCTATTGGTGGAAGTGCTAAGGGAATTGTTGTTCGTGAAATTGATGCTTTAGGCGGAGAGATGGGAAGGAATGCTGATAAGAGTTTACTTCAAATTAAGATGCTTAATACTGCTAAAGGACCAGCTGTTCGTTCTTTAAGAGCTCAGGCTGATAAGATTACTTATCCTAAGATGATGCTTGAGACTTTAAAAAACACTAATAATTTAGATATAAAAGAGGCTTTGGTTAAGGATGTTTTAACAGATAATAATAAGGTTTGTGGTGTTTTACTTGAAGATGGTTTAGAGATTAGTTGTAAGGCTGCTGTTTTAACTACTGGTACTTATATGAATGCGGATATTTTAGTTGGTGATACAAGACATAGAGAAGGTCCTCATGGTGAGAGACCATCTAATTATTTAAGTGATAATTTAGCTAAAAAGGGTTTTAAAATTAAGCGGTTAAAGACGGGAACTCCTCCTAGAATTGATAGAAGTAGTATTGATTTTAGTAAGACTAAGGTTGAGACTGGTGATGATGTTTATAGAACTTTTAGTTTTGATTATGATGCTTGTTATGATATTGATAAGCAAGTTCCTTGCCATTTGATTTATACTAATGAAAATACGCATAAGATTATTTTGGATAATTTAAGTAAGTCTAGTATGTATGGTGGACTTTCTGATATTAAGGGTGTTGGTCCTAGATATTGTCCTTCTATTGAGGATAAGGTTGTTAGATTTAAGGATAAGGAAAGACATCAATTATTTTTAGAACCTGAAAGTATTTATTATGATGATATTTATTTACAAGGTTTTTCTACTAGTATGCCTCATGATATTCAAGAGAAAATGGTTCATAGTTTACCTGGGCTTGAGAAGGCGAAGATTCTTAGGTATGCTTATGCGATTGAGTATGATGCGATATATCCTACACAATTAAATTTTAATTTGGAAACTAAATTGATTGAGAATTTATTTACTGCGGGTCAAATAAATGGTACTAGTGGTTATGAGGAGGCTGCTTGTCAAGGACTTATGGCTGGTATTAATGCTTCTTTGAAAATTGAAGGCAAGGAACCATTTATTTTGAAGAGAAATGAAGCTTATATTGGCGTTTTGATTGATGATTTGATTACTAAGGGTATTAGGGATCCTTATCGTTTATTAACTTCAAGAGCTGAATATAGATTACTTTTAAGGGATGATAATGCGGATTTAAGGTTACGTGAATATGGTCATAATTTTGGTTTGATTGATGATGAAAGATATGCGAAGTTTGTTAAAAAGAAGGAAGATATTAAAAAGGCTACGGAAGAGTTTAAACGTATTAGGATTACGCCTAAGGAAAATGATTATTTAGCTAAGATTGGTACTAAGGAACTTAAGGATGGAGTTTCTTTATATGATTTACTTAAAAGACCTGAGGTTGATGTTTCTGATTTGACTTGCTATTTGGAAAATTCTTATTCTCCTTTGGTTCTTCAGCAGGTTAGTATTTCTTCTAAGTATGAGGGATATATAAATAAGGCTTTGGCCGAAGCTAAGAAGTTAGAAAATTTGGAAAATAAAAAAATACCTAGTGATATTGATTATGATGCGATGCATAATTTGGCTAGTGAGGCTAAGCAGAAGTTAAAGGAGGTTAGACCTTTGACTTTAGGTCAAGCTATTAGAATTAGTGGTGTTAATCCTGCGGATATTTCAATTTTATCTATGTATATGAAAAGAGGAAAGTAATGGATATTTTAGAATTTAAAAAAGCTTTATTAGGTCTTGGTATAGATGTTTCTTCTGCTGAATTATTAAAACTTGATAGGTATTATGAACTTTTAGTTGAATGGAATGAAAAGATTAATTTAACGGCTATTACTTTGAAAAAACAAGTTTATTTAAAACATTTTTATGATAGTTTGACTTTGGTTAAATGTGTAGATTTAAATAAATGTGAAAGTTTGTGTGATTTAGGTACTGGTGCGGGTTTTCCTGGTATTGTTCTTAAAATATTTTTTCCTCATTTGAAGTTAACTTTAGTGGATGCTTTAAATAAAAGGATTAAGTTTTTAAAAGTTGTTACGGATGAACTTGGTTTAGAGGATGTTTTTTTAGTGCATGCGAGAGCTGAGGAGTATGCTAGAGAAAATAGGGAAGTGTTTGATGTTGTAACTGCTAGGGCGGTTGCCAGCATTCCTATTTTACTTGAATATGGAATTCCTTTGGTTAAGGTTAATGGTTTATTATGTGCAATGAGGGGTAATGATGATAGTAGTGGTTGTGATAATGCTTTAGATAAGCTTAATTGTAAGTTGGATAAAATTGTATCTTTTAAGTTACCTATTGAAAAAAGCAATAGAACTTTAATTAAGTTTATTAAATGTGGTAAAACTAATATGAAATATCCTAGAAAATATGCGGATATGAAGAAAAAGGAACTTTAGAAATATTTCTTAGTTCTTTTTTTATATTATTATGTGAATTTCACATGATCATTTGTAAAATATATTTATTTTTTTGTTTTAAGTTGAAAAATATTTTTAAAAATAGTATGATAAAGGTAAAAGAATAGAAGGGAGGGGTGGATTGTGCAAGAAAATGGAAAACTTACAGTTTTAAATATGCAAGATATTTTGCCTAATAGATTTCAACCAAGAATTAGGTTTGATGAAGAAAAATTAGAAGAATTAGCTTTATCTATTGGGAAATATGGTGTTATTCAACCTATTGTTGTAAGACCTGTTGGTAATAAGTTTGAAATTATTGCGGGGGAAAGAAGATTTAAAGCTAGTAGACTTGCAAATAGATCCACTATTCCTGCTATTGTTATTAATTTATCTGATAAGGATAGTGAAGAGATTGCTTTGCTTGAAAATGTTCAGAGACAACAATTGAATCCGATTGAAGAAGCCGTTTCTTATAAACGGATTTTAGACATGGGATATATTAATCAAGAACAATTAGCTAAAAAAATTGGTAAGTCTCAGTCTGCTATTGTTAATAAAATTAGGCTTTTGAATTTAGATGATGAGGTTCAAAGTTATTTACTTAATAATAAAATTTCTGAAAGGCATGCTAGAAGTTTGCTTAGAATTTCTAATAAGGATAAGCAAGTAAGTATGCTTCATAGAATTGTTGAAGAAAGGCTTACTGTTAAACAAACTGATAGGGAAGTTGCAAAATTAAAGGAACTTGATAATGATTCTTTTAAAAAGGCTACTGATGAGGTTAATCAATCTGAGGGTAAGGTATTAAATGAAAATAAAGTTGATGTTCAATTTAATCCAGTAACAAATGAAGAAATTGAAACTGTTTCTTTTGAAAAATCAAATGTATCAGGTGCTAACGTGCCTATTGAAACAGAAGAAATTGAAAGTTTATTTGAAGAAACAGCCAATACAGAAGAAGGGGGTAATCATATGGATATTGATAAGATAATGAGAGAAGCTAAAGATATAAATGTATCGCAGCCTTTAGAGAAAAAAGATATTTCTAATTTAATGGTTCCTGGTAATGAGGTTCAAAGTGGGGCAATAATTAGTACAAATAATGAGGTTAATGTTGAAAATGGAAAATTTATTAGTGTTCAACCTCAGGTTTCTGAAAAACCTGCTACTACTTCAATACAAAATAAAGGTGTTACCTTTGATAGCGTATTTAATCAAGGTTTAGATATTCAAACTGTACCAACTTCACAATCTAATGTTATAACAAACAATGAAAATTCTAATCAAAATGGGATTTTCAATGGAACATATAGTGATGCGAATGTATTTTCTAACATATCGGTTCAATCTGCTAATGGTATACAAAATAATATAAGTGCACCTGTTATTTCTCAAACTGAGGTTGATTATGGTAATCAAAATCCTACAGCTTCTTCTATAGAAATATCTAAGGAAGCTAAGGATAAGATTTCTAATGCTGTTGCTATAGCTTTAAAAAGATATAGTAGTGAAAAACAAGTAAAAAATGAAATACATACACCAAAATTAGATAATCAAGTTTCTTCTTTAAATACACCTATTTCTAATAATATACCAGATATGGATATTATTTCTGATAATTCTTTTAATGATTATTTGAAACCGGGAGTTGATGATTTAGTTTCTGATGTTAAACAAGATATTCAATCTGCGTCTAAACAAGTAAATTTTGCTAAGATAGTTAAAATGCTTAGAGATTGTGCTGATAAAATTGAAGAAAATGGTTATTTTGTTAATGTTGATGAACTTGATTTAGGTAGTCAATATAAAGTTACTTTTACAATAGATAAGGAATAGTATTATTCCTTGTTTTGACTTTTATTAAAATTATGGTTAAAATTATATTGATTGGAGTGAGTAATATGGTTAAATTTACAAAGATGGAAGGTATTGGAAACGATTATATTTATGTTGATACTGAGAAAAATGAGATAAGTAATCCTGCTGAATTTGCTATAAAAGTTAGTGATAGACATTTTGGAATTGGTTCTGATGGGCTTATTTTAATTGGTAAAAGTGATATTGCTGATTTTAAAATGAATATTTATAATACTGATGGCAGTGAAGCAGAAATGTGTGGTAACGGTATTAGATGTGTTGGTAAGTTTGTTTATGATAAAGGATTAACAGATAAAACTGTTTTTACTGTGGAAACTTTGGCTGGTGTTAAAACTTTGGAACTTACTTTAGAAGATGGGGTTGTTTCTTTAGTTAAAGTAGATATGGGGGAACCTATTTTAGAAGCTAATGAGATTCCTGTTATTAATAATTTTCTTTGTGAATTTAATGGTATTAAATTTGCGAAAACTAATGTTGAAAAAGTTAAGGATAAAATAGGTGATTTGACTTGCGTTTCTATGGGAAATCCACATGCTGTTTGTTTTCTTTCAGATATTGATAATATTGATATTAATAAAGTTGGACCTTTATGTGAAACTGCGGATAATTTTCCTAAGAGAACTAATGTTGAATTTATTAAAGTTATTAATAAAAATGAGATTCAAATGAGAGTTTGGGAACGTGGTGTTGGAGAGACTATGGCTTGTGGTACTGGTGCTTGTGCTTCTGCTTTAGCAAGTGTACTTAATGGTTTTACTGATAGAAGTGTTCAGGTTGATTTGTTAGGTGGTAAACTTTATATTGAATGGAAAGAGGATAATCACGTTTATTTAACTGGACCTGCTAATATTGTTTTTGAAGGCGAAATTAATGAATAAAGATGTTAAATATCTTTTTTCGTTTTGCCTTTTTTTATTTAATAATAGATTTTAAATTAAATATGAAAGTTGATGAAATTATATGTTTTTAGAAAAAATTAATAATCCTAGTGATGTAAAAAAAATAAATATTAAAGATTTGCAAATTTTGGCTGAAGAAGTTAGAAATGGTGTTATTAATAGAATAAGTAATGTTGGCGGTCATAAAGCTTCTAATTTAGGTATGGTGGAAATGACAGTTGCACTTCATTATGTTTTTTCATCACCCGCTGATAAAATAGTCTTTGATGTTTCTCATCAGTGTTACTGTCATAAAATATTGACTGGAAGGAAGAAAGCTTTTTTAGATAAAAATCATTTTAAGGATGTTACTGGTTATACTAATCCTAAAGAAAGTTGTCATGATATTTTTAAAGTTGGTCATAGTTCTACTTCTATTTCGTTGGCTTTGGGTTTGGCTAAAGGAAGAGATTTAAATGACGGATGTGAAAATGTTATTGCGGTTATTGGTGATGGTGCTTTAACTGGTGGTGAGGCATTAGAAGGTTTGAATTATGCTGGTGAATATAATAAAAATTTAATTATTATTGTTAATGATAATGATCAAAGTATTGCTGAAAATCATGGTGGTGTTTATAAAACGTTGAAAAAGTTAAGGGAAAATCATGGTAAGGTTAATAATAATTTTTTTGAATCTTTTGGTTTGGAATATCATTATTTGGATGATGGACATGACATTAAAAAACTTATTTCGATTTTTGAAAGTGTTAAAGATATAGATCATCCTGTAGTTTTACACATACATACTATTAAAGGCAAGGGCTTAAAATATGCTGAAGAGAATAAGGAAGTATGGCATTCTGGGGGACCTTTTAATGTATTAGATGGAAGTTTAAAGGTAAATAATGTTAATGATGATACTGTTTTTAAAAGTTTAAAAGAGCTACTTGATAATAATGATAAAGCTGTTTTATTATGTGCTGCTATGCCATTAGGACTAGGCTTTACTAGGAAAGTAAGAGAAGAATATGTTAATAGAGGCCAATTTATTGATGTTGGTATTGCTGAGGAAAATGCTGTAGCAATTGCTAGTGGTATTGCTAGGAATGGTGGCACTGCAGTATTTGGTACATATGCTGCATTTTTTCAAAGAACGTATGATCAAATTTCACATGATTTGTGTTTAAATAATAGTCCAGCCACTATGCTTTTATTAAGGTGTGGAGTATATGGAATGAATTCTGATACTCATATTGCTCTTTGTGATATTCAAATGTTTAGTCATATTCCTAATTTAGTTTATATTGCTCCTTCAACAAGGTTGGAATATAATGATGCTTTGAAATTTGCTACTAGTCAAAAAAAATATCCTGTTGCTATTAGAGTTCCTGTTTTGTTTAGTGATAATAATAATATTAATACTGATTATTCTAAATTTAAAAATAAGGTTTTATTAAAAGGAAAAGATGTAGCTATATTTGGTGTTGGAAAAATGATTGATAGGGCCTTAGCTATTGCAGAGAAATTAAAAAATAAAAACATTAATGCTACTGTTGTTAATCCATTATTTTTATCTAGTTTAGATGAAGATTTACTTAATTCACTTAAGAAAAATCATAAATTAATTGTTACTTTAGAAGATGGTGAGTTATTTGGCGGATATGGTCAAAACATAGCTTCTTTTTATGGAACTGATGATATGCTTGTTAAAAATTATGGTATTTCTAAAAAATTTCATTCTGATTTTTCTGCTGATAAATTGCTTGATGAATGTGGAATGTCTGTTTTTAATATTGTTAATGATATATGTGAAATTTTAAATATTTAAATTTTTACATTTAATTTACACTACTATTTATTTTTCATTATTTTTTAATTATGTTACTTTTTGATGTTTAGTTAACTTATTTTATGATGTTATTTTTAATATTTTGTTTTAAAATATACGATTTTTTTTTTCTGTTTTTTAAATTTAAATTAATAATTAATGCCTGATTTGACAAAATTAATAAATTTACTATAATATATTTCATATTAAAAAAGGGGGAGATATAATGGTTCAACCAAATAAAATTGTTGGTATTTTTAATAAGAAGGATTTATCTATAGAAAAACAAGAAATTATAGATTGTACGGCTGAATATTGGATTTCTATGATTAAGGATGCTGCAGATATTTCTAATAAAGGTGTATTGCAATTAGCTGATGTTCTTGGAGAAAATCATAAATTAATAAGTAATAAAAGATTAGTTAAATTTAAGAATTTGCTTTCTAAGTACATTGCTGATTCATATCCTAAAAAAGGTAGTTGTACTATGATTTGGACTGGTGATGGAAAGAATTTTATCGGGGATAATTATTTAATAGATATTGCTAAAAGTTCTAAAATTTCTGTGATGGCTTTACCTTATGATGTATGTACGATTATTAGACCTGGTAGTGTTCAAGCGGAAGTTTCATTGCAATTAAAAGACGTTTATAGAAAACGTCATTAATTTTGGTTCTATAATAAATAGTGTTGGTGGGGTATATTCGTATGAATAACCTATCACACTATTTTTTCGCAAAAAAATAGTCATAAACCAAACCATATGATAAAATAAAATTGAAAAACAATATCGAAAGGTTGTGGTTATATGACATATTCTAATTATACTAGAAATATTTTAAATATTAAAGATGAAAATATCATTTTTGAAGAAAATTGTTTAGAAATTACTAAAATTAAAAATACGACTGTTAAAATTTTTCACGGTAAATTGACTTATACCCCTACTAAATGTCCTCATTGTGATTGCCTTTATGAAAAAAATCCTGAAACAATTATTAAATATGGCTTTAAAAAAAATTGTAAAATCAAAATAGATAAAATAGCTAATTACAATACTATCTTATCTCTTGATAAACAACGTTTTCTTTGTAAATACTGCAATAAAACTTTTACTGCTGAAACAGATTTAATAGCTCCTCACAAACAAATATCTAATAATGTTATAACTACTATTAAATTAGAATTAATGCATAAGGGTCCTGAAAAAGATATTGCTAGAAGAAATAATGTTTCTACTTGCTTTGTTAATAGGATTTTAAACTCTATTTCTGAAGATAAACTTGTTAAAAATAATGGCCATTTTCCTAGTGTTTTAGGTATCGATGAATTTAAGGCAACTAAGGATACTGTATCAAAAATGGCTTTTATTATTGTTAATCAAGAGAATAACAAAATATTTGATATTAATAATAGTCGTTTATCTAATGATATTGAAAAATATTTTAAACATTACTCACTTAAAGAAAGGGATAAAGTTAAATTTATTACAATGGATTTATATAAACCTTACTACATATTGATGAAAAAGCTTTTTAGAAATGCTATTCTTATTCCAGATAGATTTCACATTATTATCCAAGTTAGAGATGCTTTAGATAAAACTAGAATTAAATTATGTTATAAATCTAATCCTAACTACAATAAGCTTAAAAAATATTGGAAATTAATACTTAAAGATAAACGTGATTTAGATAAAGAAAATAAGAAATATCAGAAATGTTTTAGGAAAGAAATGTCTCAATATGATATAGTTAAATATTTATTAAATACCAATGATACCTTAAGAAACACTTATGAAATATATCAGAAAATATTATATACAGTTGACACTAGAAATAAGAATATTTTTAAGAGTGTCATTCACGGAAAAAACAAAGA
The DNA here is from genome assembly GCA_963632935.1 of Oscillospiraceae bacterium. Classification (GTDB taxonomy): domain Bacteria; phylum Bacillota_I; class Bacilli_A; order RF39; family UBA660; genus Coprosoma. Next base: position 1,898 of record CAVGWA010000028.1, on the reverse strand, counting down.
TATTTCTAGATATATGAAAAAGTCTATTAAAACATTTAAGAATATGGAAAAATATATTTACAATGCACTTGATTATGAATATTCAAATGGCGTTGTAGAAGACACTAATAATCTAATAAAACAAATTAAGCATGCCGCTTGTGGTTTATAGAAAATTTAAACATTTAAAAGCTAGAGTTATGCTTATTAAGGGTCTTTTAAATCCTATTAAAGCATAATAAAAGGAAGCCAATTTTGACCTCCTAAAATTCGATTATTTATCATTAGTCTTGGACGTCACCAACACTACTTGACAAAGAACCGCACTTTTCCTATGTTATCTAGTGTTAATAAATCCACAAAAATAGGACTAAATAAAACGAAATGGACTAGATAATACTGAATGTTAAAATAGAATTTGTGACTTTCATTCGTCCCGATTCGTCCCCAATAATAATTGCACAATTAACCCAATATTATTTGGTATAATATAATTTGAAGGAGTGATTTAATGAAAAAGGATAATAGTTTAATATTAAACGATAATGAAATATCTGAAGTTGATGTGATTTATAAAAATATAAAAGAAAAAGTTATAAATGCTAGAAGTAAGATGTTAAAACAAATTGATACAACCATGATAGAAGTTTATTGGTATGTAGGTAAAATAACTTCGGATTTATACAGTAATTCTAGTGATGGAACATATGGAAAAAGAATAATTGAAGCTTTATCTAAAAAATTAACAGATGAATTTGGTAATGGTTTTTCTGCAGTGTCAATTAGAAGAATGCGTAGATTTTATGAATTTTATCCAAATTGGTCGGCAGTGCCGACCGAATTATCTTGGTCTCATTTTCAAGAGTTAATTAGAATAGAGAGAAAAGAAGAAAGAGAGTTTTACCAAATAGAATCAATTAAATCTAATTGGGGATATAGAGAGTTAGGACGACAAATTAGCACTAAATTATATGATAGATATTTAATATCTCCAGATAAAAATTTAATTATGAGTGAAGCGAAAAAAGGTGAAATAGAAAAACAACCTGAAGAATTATTAAAAAGTCCATATATTTTTGAGTTTGCGGGTTTAAAAGAAAATAAAAATTATTTAGAAAGTGATTTAGAAGAATCCTTATTGAATCATTTAACTGAATTTTTATTGGAATTAGGAAGAGGATTTTCATTCGTTGCTAGTCAACAAAGATTAAAAATAGGAGCGGAATATTATTATCCAGATTTAGTATTTTATAATCGTTTGGCAAGATGCTTTGTTATTATCGATTTAAAAATTGGAAAGCTATCACATCAAGATATTGGACAAATGCAAATGTATGTTAATTATTATAAAAAAACTCAAATGATTGATGGAGAAAATGAACCTATTGGAATATTGTTATGTGCTGATAAAGATGATGCTGTTGTAGAAATGACGCTTGGAGATAGCGTAAAAAATGTTTATGCTTCTAAATATTTAACATATATGCCATCGAAAGAAGAATTATTAAAAATAATTAAAGAAGAAAAAGAATTATTAGAGCTTTCTAAAGAAGAGTTTGAGAATTAATAATGTTATTTAGTCCGGAAAATAAAATTTGTGACTTTTATTCGTCCCGAAGTAAAAAGTATCAATTTAACCATAAAAAAAATAGTAGTGGGGACGAATTTGGGGACGAATTGTTGGCTGACAGTTATCCTTTTTAAAGTTTTAAAAAGTCACAAAGTAGATATAAAGGAGGGAGGATGAAAATGTTTAAATTACACGCACCTTATGAACCAGCAGGTGATCAACCACAAGCAATAGAAAAACTTGTAAACGGCATAAAACAAGGGGTTAAGAACCAAGTATTACTGGGAGCAACAGGTACTGGTAAGACATTTACAATGGCTAATGTAATAGCCCAAGTTAATAAACCAAC
>CAVGWA010000027.1:0-11281 GCA_963632935.1 Oscillospiraceae bacterium | reverse complement strand
TTTCAAAATATGAATATTCTAAAGATGGTGGTTCTACATGGGTTACCGGAACCGGCAATACTTATATATTTGATAAATTAACACATGGAACAAGTTATAATATAAAAGTAAGAGTTTTTTTATTTCAAAAAAGTTGCGTAGTATCACCTTGTTTTAATACTTTTAAAAATTTTTTCAAAATCTTTATAATTTATTATTTCATAGTCTGTTCTAAAGCCAAAAATGTCATGTAAATCATCGATTAAATCCGTTCTAGTATAAGCTGGACAATATCCAATCCCTTTTTCTTCAAACGTTTTCATTTCTTTTAATTTTTTCAAGCATTGGTTGATGATTTTCAATATATCATTTAAACAATTATTAAAATAAGTATTAGCATCGATTTTTTTATTCAAAAGCTAATAAGGCCACTTTATTTTCATTTCCAATAGTGAGAAGTATTTTTTTGATTTTTTTCGTTTCTATAAATAGAATAATATTTAATATTTTTAGCAGTTGTTGTTCTTAATCTTACCATATATTCACATCCTGTAATATCATTAACATAATTAAATGCAAGATAAAATTTTATAAAAAAAGTATTTTCAATATCTGTTGTGATATGCAGGTTTACAACTGTCAAACTTAGGATTACGAAAAAAATTTATTCTATTTTACTGGTTCTTTTTCAATCACCTTTACATTTTTATTTTATTTTGATATATTGTATTAGAAAGTATGAGGGAGTATGTTATGAAAAAATCGTTAAAAATTGTTGGAATAGTTTTATTAATTATTGTTATATTATTTGTGGGGGCTTGTTTTTGGGTAAATGGGTTAAAAGAAGATAAAGCGGTTACTAAGAAAAAAACTGATAAAATATTAAATTCATATTCGGATTTTAATAAATCTGTTGATGAATTTTCAACTTTAAGAAATAAGTTTTATGAATATAAAGAAGATTTATATATTGAAACATTATCTACTAATGCGACAGCTTGGAATGATTTTATTACAAGTTATGAGGCAGCTATTAAAAAAGTTGATACGACTGCGAAAAATTTAAAAGAAAATTGCACTATTGAATATGGCGATGTTAGGGCTAATAGTAGATGTACAACATTTAAGGCAAATTATGAAGCGGCTAATAATTATTATATTTCTGATGCTAAATTATATAATGATTTGATTGATGAATATAATGAATATAATAAGAAAAACAATAATAAATATGCAGAAGTTAATAAAGCAAAATTTGTAGTTTATAAAGATTACATTGATTATGATAAAGATGGAGAATATTTTGGTAAGGAAGAGGTAAAGAAAAATGCATAAAGATGAATATTTATTTGATGAAGAAGATAATTCAAAACTTAAACATAGCGATGATTATGTCAAAGATCCATCTTTAGACGAAATTTTCCCTGATAAAAAAGATATTGATATTAATAGGTTATTAGATAATTATGAAAAAGAAGTTTCTAAACAAGAAGAAATTAAAAAAGAAACCTCTAAGAAAAAAAATAAAGAGGAAAAAGAAAATAAAGATAATAAAAAAGAAAACAAAAATAATAAAAAAATGAAATTATGGCAAAAGATTGTTGTTACTTTGATTTGTATTGGGTTAGTTGGAGGAGCCGGATTAGGATTTTTGCTTTATGGACCTTATTCTAATTTTAGGGAGTGGCTTATTACCACTGCTATGACAACTATGAATCATCAATATCTTGCCAAATGGTTTTATAGTCAAAAAACAATTGATAAGGTACTTAAAAATAATTATGTTGAATCTGTTGATGAAGATACTAACTTAAATGCTATTAATTTTGTTGATTATAGTAAATCAAAGGTAATGTATAAAAATAAATATGAGAAAGAAATTTTATCTCATGAAGATGGAGCAAAGTATAAATTAATTAATATTGATGGCGACGGTATGAGAGGTTATTTAGTTGCTATATATGATGCTTCAAAGGTTAAAGTAGGAACAGCTACTAATATGAATTCAAAAGGTGAGATGCTTACTACTATTGCTAAAAACAATAAAGCTATTGTTGCTATGAATGCAAGTGGATTTTATGACCCTGGTTATATGGGAAATGGTGCTAAACCACATGGTGTTGTTATTCAAAATGGTAAAGTAGTTAGTGATAATGGAAATGTTCCGGTATCAGGTGGTGTAATAGGTTTTACTAAAGATAATAAGTTTATTATGGGTAAAATGACATCAAAACAAGCTTTAGAAAAAAATATTCGTGATGCTGTTGAATTTGGACCATTTTTAATTGTTAATGGTACACCATCATTTATCAAAGGTAATGGTGGATGGGGAACTGCTCCAAGAAGTGCTATTGGACAAAGACAAGATGGAATAGTGTTATTTTTAGTTATGGATGGCCGTGATTATTCTCATGGTATTGATGGCGTTGGTATGGTAGAACTTACTGAAATTATGATGAAATATGGTGCTTATAATGCTGCTAATTTGGATGGCGGAACATCATGTGGATTAGTTATTAATGGTGAGCTTGTTAATAAACCTGTTAATGGTAGTGGTGAAAAATCTACAAGAGCAATACCAGATGCTTGGATAGTTACTGAATAATTATTATATAAATAGACATATATTTACATAGATACTTTATATTATTATTTTATGTAGTTATATTTGCTATATAATATGTATAAGGAGGCTATCTTATGGCAAAAAGAGGGAAAAAAAAGAAAAAAAGAATGTTTATTATTGCAATTTTATTTATAGTTATTCTTGGATTAGGAGCTTATTATTATTGGACTCATCCAAAAGAATTTGATAAACATATTGCAAAAAAAGTTAAAATTGTTAAAAAATTAAAAATTGTTGATGAAAAATCTAAATCAAGACCTATAGCTGTTATGATTAATAATAATCATGCAGCTTGGCCACATGCTGGTTTGCAGGATGCATATATTACTTATGAAATTTTAGCAGAAGGTGGTATTACTAGATTAATGGCTTTATTTAAAGATCAAAATACTGCTAAAATAGGATCTGTTAGGAGTTCAAGACCGTATTATTTAGATTATGCTTTAGAAAATGATGCTATTTATGTTCATTATGGATGGAGTGATCAAGCTAAGGCAGATATATCATCACTTGGTGTTGATAATATAAATGGGTTAACTGCATCATCAGTATTTTGGCGTGATACTTCGCTTAATAAGGCTTCTGAACATACAGCTTTTACTAGTATTGAAAAGATAAAGGCTTATGCTAAAGAAAAGGGTTATGATAGAGATACTAATAAAGATTTACTTTTAAATTATAGTGTTGATGAGGTTGATTTAAGTAAAAAAGAAGATGCTATAAAAGCGGATAGCGTATTTATGAAATATTCGTATTATACTAATAGTAGTTATGAATATGATAGTGAAAATAAGGTTTATAAAAGAAGTATGTCAGGGACTGCTCATGTGGATGCCGTAACTGGAAAACAATATACTTATAAAAATATTATTATTACTCCAATTGCATCACACACTTATGATTCTTATGGTAGATTATCATTAGATGATGTTGGCTCTGGTGAGGGATATTATATAACTGATGGTTATGCTATTCCAATAAAATGGTCAAAAGAAAGTAGAAGTAGTCAAACACTTTACACTGATAAAGACGGAAAAGAGATAAAAGTTAATGACGGAAATACGTTTATTCAGATAACTCCACCGTCAGAAGAGCTTAAAATAGAAGGAAATACAGAGGAAGAAAGCAGTTAGATCTCAATTTGTAATTTGCACTATATTGTGATATACTGTTTAAGTATTTGAGGTGAATTATAATGAGTAGTCATAAAAACGACTTACAATATATGAATATAATTAGTAGTGTTATGGATAATGAGGAATTTTCAAAGATAAAAAAAATAGAACATCATGGAATTAGTAGATTTGAACATTCTTTAAAGGTTTCTTATTATTCATATAAGATTGCGAAAGCATTACATTTGGATTATGAACAAACTGCTATTGGTGGTTTATTACATGATTTTTTCATTAGTGAAAATGAGACTGTTAAAGAAAAGTTTGTTTCGTATTTTACACACCCGAAATTAGCTTTAAAAACAGCTTCAGATAATTTCGAGTTAACGACTAAAGAAAAAGATATGATTAGATCACATATGTTTCCTGTTAATATATCTGTTCCTAAATATATGGAAAGTTGGATTGTTAGTATGGTTGACAAGGTGGTTGCTACTAATGAACTTTCAATTAAGTTTAAATTTAGACTTAAATATGCATATAATGTATTTCTATTATTTGCTATTAGTATTATTAAATTATAAAATCGATGAAGAAAGAATGTTAAATATTTCCTCATAAAAAGTGAGCTTGGATAGTGAAAACAAGTTATGATAGTATTTAATTCCTACTTTCTAAGTGGAGCTAATCACTCCCGGGTAAAACCGTTATATGAATTAAGTTAATAAAAGGTTGGTACCGTGCTTATGCACACCTTATTGGTATCAATCTTTTTTTTAGAAAGGTTGATAAATATGAAATTAAAAAATAGTTTTTTCTATACTAAGAAGGAAGATATAAAGGATGAAGAGGCTACAAGTGGTAATTTACTTGTAAGGGCTGGTTTTATTAAGAAAGAAGCTAGTGGAGTTTATATGTTTATGCCACTTGGACTTAAGGTAAAACAAAATGTTGAGAGAATAATTAGAAAGCATATGGATTTATCTGGGGCTAATGAGGTTTTGATGCCCGCGTTAATTCCTAGTGAAATATTTCAAAAATCTAAAAGGTACTCATCATTTGGTGATGATATGTTTAAATTAAAGGATAGATCTAGTCGTGAGTTTTGTTTAGGTCCTACTCATGAAGAGTTATTTTTATTAGCAGCTAAAGAACAGATTAAATCTTATAGGGATATGCCTTTTAATATTTATCAGTTGCAGGATAAGTTTAGGGATGAGGCAAGACCTAGATATGGTTTGATTAGAACAAGAGAATTTACTATGAAAGATGCTTATAGTTTTGATATTGATGTTAATAGTGCGGATGGTTCATATGGTAAGATGGTTAAAGCTTATAAGGATATTTTTGATGAGATGGAAATTGATTATAGAATAGTTAAGGCTGATACTGGTTTAATGGGTGGAGATTTATCGGAAGAATTTCAAGCTGTTACTGAAATTGGTGAAGATACTTTAGTTATGTGTGATAAATGTTCATATGGTTCTAATATTGAGGTTGCTGAAGTAGTTCCTTTAAAATTTGATAAAGAGGAAGCAAAGGAAATAGAAAAAATAGCTACACCAGGGGCAAAAACTATTGATGATATTATTAATTTATTACATGTCGATATTAATAAAACTGTTAAAACTTTGGTTTATAATGTTGATGATGAAATTATTGTTTGTGTTATTAAAGGTGATAGGGATTTAAATGAAACTAAGTTAGGTAAGTTGTTGAGTGCTAAAAGTATTGCTATGGCAACGGAAGAAGAGTTAAAAACTATAACTGATGGTAGTTTTGGTTCTTTAGGACCTGTTAATATGAATGCTAAGGTTATAATCGATAATGAGGTTGCTTCAATGAGTAATTTTGTTTGTGGTGCTAATATAACTGGATATCATTTTATTAATGTTAATTTAAAAGATTTTGATATTTATAAACAAGGTGATATTGTAAATATTAAACAGGGTGATATTTGTCCTAAATGTGGTGGTAATATTTATTTTAAAAGGGGTATTGAAATAGGTAATACATTTAAATTAGGTACAAAATATTCTGAAAATTTAGGTTTAAATTATTTAGATGAAAATAATAAGTTAAAACCAGTTTATATGGGATCTTATGGAATTGGTGTTGCTAGATGTATGGCTGCTTTAGCTGAGCAAAAGTCTGATGATAAGGGATTGATTTGGCCAATTTCTATTGCTCCATTTAAGGTTTGTATTGTTATAATTAATACTAAAGATGAGATTCAATCTTCTTTAGGACAAGAGCTTTATAATTTATTAAATGAAAATAATATTGATGTATTATTAGATGATAGAAATGAAAGAGCTGGGGTTAAATTTAATGATATGGATTTAATTGGTATTCCTTATAGAATTACTGTTGGTAAAAAGGCAAATGAAGGTATTGTTGAATTAAAATCAAGAGATGGAAAAGTTAATATTGAAATTTCTAAAGATGAGTTAATTGATAAATTAAATTTTTAAACGACATATTTTTAATGTCTTTTTTTTTATACTTTATTTGGGGTGGTTTAATGACTGTTTATATTGATGGACTTTTATTTTTGAATTTTTTTTTAGATTTTTTATTACTTTTATCTGTTGCCATTGCTTTAAAAAGGAATGTTAAGATTTATAGGATTATAATAGGTGCATTTATTGGTAGTTTAACTATTATAATTTTGTTTTTAAAAATTAATACGATTCAGCTTTTTTTTATAAAGGTATATTTAAGCTTTATTATGATTTTGATTGTTTTTGGATATAAGGATTTAAAAAGTTTTTTAACTAATGTTGGTGTTTTTTATTCTATTAGTATTTTACTTGGTGGTTTTTTATATTTTATTAAAAATGAATTTCATTATTATAATATTATGTTTTTAATTATATTTTCACCTATAATTTTATATATTTATATAAAGCAAAGTAAAATGTATAAAAATAAAATAAAAAATATTTATAAAATTAATATTTTTATTAATAAAAATGTTTTATATTTAACAGGTTATTTAGATACGGGTAATATGCTTACTTATAAAAATAAGCCTGTTATTATTACAAATATTGAAAATAGTTTTAAAAATAAGAAAATATATATTCCTTATGTTGTTGTTGGTTCATCGGGACTTTTAGAATGTATAAAGATTAAAAAAGTTGAGGTGGTTGGTTTAGGTGTTTTTGAAAATATTTATTTAGGTTTTAATAAAAATATGAAGATAAGTGGTGTAGATGTATTACTTAATGGATTAATGGAGGGATAGTTATGATTAATAAAATAATTAATTTAATTAAAAATTTTTTTGAAAAGGATAGTATATTTTTTATTGGTAGTGCGGATAAGCTTCCAGCACCTTTGTCTAAGGAAGATGAGATAAAGTATGTAACTTTATCTATTGATGGGGATGAGGGGGCTAAGAATAAGCTTATTGAGCACAATCTTAGATTAGTTGTATTTCTTGCTAAAAAATATGAAAATACTGGTGTTGATTTAGAGGATTTAGTAAGTATTGGTAGTGTTGGTTTAATTAAAGGTGTTAATACTTATAAATTAGATAAGAATATTAAGCTTGCAACTTATGCTTCAAGATGTATTGATAATGAAATTTTAATGTTTTTAAGGAAAAATAAAAGAAGAAAAACAGAAGTTAGTTTTGAGGATAATTTAAGTTATGATTCTGAAGGTAATGAACTTCATTTGGAAGATGTATTAGGTACAGATAGCGATATTGTCACTAAAGAATTGGAACATGAAGTTGAAAAGAAAATGTTATATAAAGAAATAGAAAATTTAAATGAAAGGGATAGAAAAATAATGATTTTAAGGTATGGGTTATATGATGTAGATGAAATGACACAAAAGGATGTGGCTAATTTATTAGGTATTTCACAATCATATATTTCTAGAATTGAGAAAAAAGTAATTAAAAAATTGAAACAATTAGATAAGAGCTAGCATATATTTTAATGGGTGAGGTTATGTATAAAGTATGTGTTTATGCAATATGTAAAAATGAAGAAAAATTTATTAATAGATGGTATAATTCTATGAAGGAAGCTGATAAAATATTTGTTTTAGATACAGGGTCTACAGATAATAGTTATAATTTATTAAAAAAATTAGGCGTTTGTGTTAAAAGGATGGAAATAAAACCTTGGAGATTTGATGTTGCTAGAAATATATCACTTGATATGGTTGATGAAGATTGTGATATTTGTGTATGTACTGATTTAGATGAGGTTTTTGAAAAAGGTTGGAGAGATAAATTAGAAAAAATTTGGAATAAAAATATTACTAGGGTAAGTTATACTTACAACTGGTCTTTAGAAAATGATAAACCTTTAGTTAGTTTTTATTTAGATCAAATACATAAAAGACATGGTTATAAATGGGTAAGACCGGTTCATGAAGTTTTAGAATGCACTAATGAAATTAAAGTTTTAGAAGATAAAATTGTTTTAAATCATTATCCTGATTTAAGTAAAAAAAGAAATTATTTACCACTTCTTGAACTTTCTGTTAAAGAAAATCCTTTAGATGATAGAAATATGCATTATTTAGGAAGAGAATATATGTATTTAAAAAAATGGAATAAAGCAATTGATACTTTGATTTGTCATTTAAATTTAAAAAGTGCTTTATGGAAAGATGAAAGATGTGCCTCTATGAGATTTATTGGAAGATGTTATAAAAATTTAAATAGATATTTTGAATCAGAAATGTGGTATAAAAAAGCTATAGAAGAAGCTCCCTATTTGAAAGAAGGATATGCGGAGTTAGGTGTTTTTTATTATGATAATAAAGAATATGAAAAAGCTATATTTTTATTAGAAAAAGTTTTAAAGATTAAGGCAAATTATAAAACTTATATTTCTGAATATTTTTCTGATGATTTATATGTGCATGATATATTATCTATCTGTTATTTTAATATAAATGATTTTAATAATTCTTTAAAACATATTAATGAAGCTTTAAAATTAGATAATAATGAAAGACTTGTAAATAATAAAAAAATTATTTTAAATAACCTTTAAAAAATATACTTATTTTTATATAATGTTATTGGAGGTTATTTTATGGCTAAACAAAAAATATTTACTAAAAGATTTTTACTATCTTTAATTTTAATTACAATTGGTGCGGTTATATCTGCAGCTTCACTTGAACTTATTTTAATACCTAATTCAATGATTGATGGTGGTATGAATGGTATATCAATTATTATTAATAAATTGTTTGGAGGACCACTTGGTTTAATAATATTTATTATTAATTTACCATTTTTAATATTAGGTTATAAACATTTAGGTAAGAAATTTTTAATTAAAGCTGGATATGCGATGATTTTATTTAGTATTTTATTAGAAGTTTTTGATAAATATAATCCATTAATTGATGATACTTTACTTGCGACTGTTTATGGTGGTATTATGCTTGGATTTGGTGTTGGTTTAATTATTAAAGAGGGTGGCTGTTTAGATGGCACTGAAATAATTGCTATCTTACTTACTAAAAAAAGAAGTTTATCAGTTGGTCAGGTTGTTTTTGGTTTTAATATTGTAATATATAGTTTAGCTATTTTTGTATTTGGTGCGGATAGAGCTTTATATTCATTACTTACATATTTTGTTAGTTATAAAGTTATTGATGTTGTATCTGATGGTTTAAATAGTGCGAAAGCTGCATTTATTATAACTGATGATGGAACTGAAATTGCATCGGCTATATTAAAAAAATTAGGTAGAACAGTTACACTTTTAAGTGGTGAAGGTATTGTTTCTCATGGTGATAAACAAGTTTTGTATACTGTTATTACTAGATTTGAGGTTTCTGTTTTAAGAGATATTTTAGATGAGGTTTCATCTTCTTCATTTGTTACAATATTTGATGTATCTGAAATTATCGGTAATCATATTAAAAGTGTGCCTAATAGGGTTATTGAAAAAAATCGTTAATTATATAACGTTTTTTTACTATTCAAACCATAAAAAAATGGTGTCGTGGTTGATAATTTTATAAAATGCTTGGTGTAATATAAAAGACTACTTTTTTAGTAGTTTTATATAAAATATTTAGACTGCTTATGAGTCTGAATAGTTACGATTTTATGTATAATAAATGTAAAAATATTCGTAGAATAATTTATTCTTTGATACTCTAAAATTTTAGTTTACCCTTATTTTATAAGGATATATTGAATTTTAAGTTTTAAATTTTTTATCATTTTTTGATATCTAACAGGTTGCATTTTACCCTGATATTTGTTATGATTGTGTCAGATAACAAAGTATCAAAGAATAAATTAATCTTTGATATAAGTATGGAGGGTAATAGTATGGGAGAAAATAAAAGAAAAAATAATATTATAATAGGAGGACTGTGTGCGATATTGCTTATTATGGCAGTAGGATATGCGGCATTTTATAGTCAGTTAAAGATTAGTGGAACTTCTACTATAACAAGTACATGGGATGTAGAAATTACTAATATTGAAAGTAAAAATATAGTAGGATCTGCTTCTAATAAAGTAGAACCTAGTTACGAAAAATTAACAGCAACATTTAATACTAATTTAGTATCACCATCAGATTCAATAACTTATGATATAACAGTTGAAAATAAAGGTAGTATTGATGCGACACTAAAGACAATAACAAAAACAGATACATCAAATTCAGCAATATTATTTGAAACATCAGGATTAAAAGAAGGTGGGACATTACAAGCAGGTAAGTCTGCAGTATTAACAGTTAAAGTAACTTATAATTCAGATGTAACAAGTCAACCAGATAATTTAGCAAGTACACTTAAGGTAACATTAGACTTTGTTCAAAATAGTGGTGATATTCTTCCAATAAGTGGTAAAACACCATCTGATTTAATAGTAGAAACAGTAACATCAGGCGACGGCTTATATTCAGATACTACTGAGTCTGGTAGATATGTATATAAAGGAGCCAATCCAAATAACTATATAACACTAGGTTCTGATACATATAGAATAATATCAGTAGAGAAAGATGGAACACTCAAAGTTATTAAAAATGGTAGTATAGGAAGTAAAGTATTTGATACATCAAATGCCAGATATTCTACAGCATCAACAGATTATTGTACCTCAACATATGGCTGTAAAGTATGGGGAAGTAAAACAACAATGTTAGACTCAAATGGAAAAAATGTAACAACAATGCCAAGAGTAGTAGGAGGAACAGAATATAATCTACCTGATACAGAAGCATATTTGAATACATATTTAAATAATGATTGGTATAATAGTTTATCAAGTACTGTTCAAAGTAAAATAGTAACACATTTGTTTAATGTGGGAGTTGTAAAAATTACTAGTGGTCAAACATTAGCTACGGATATATCACAAGAACAAGCGTATAAATGGAAAGGTAAAGTTGGCTTAATGACAGCAAGTGATTATGTAAAAGCCTCAACAAATTCAGCATGTACGAGTGTTAGTGCTTATCGTAATACTTCAAGTTGTTATAACAATAGTGCGACACATAACTGGATATTTGCAGGACCTGCAGGTAAAACATATTCTTGGACAATCTCGCCG
>CAVGWA010000026.1:0-12399 GCA_963632935.1 Oscillospiraceae bacterium | reverse complement strand
TAAATGCTTTTAAGGAAGTAATAACCACCTTGCTTGAGAGTGTATCTAGTTCATCGGGCGAGTTTACAACTAGTGTTTTTAATATATGTACTGAAGTCGTAGAAATAGTAACAAGTATGCTTCCTATAATACTAGAGACAATAATTAGCTTAATTACAAATATTGCTTCAAATCTTGATTCTAATTTATCAGTTTTACTTGATAAGGTAATTAAAATAGTTGAAGAAATGGTGAGTGCAATTGCTAGTAATTTACCTTCATTTATAGGTGCTTTAACTACTATTTTAAATGGCGTAATTAAGGCAATTTTAGGCGCTATTCCTCAACTTATTAATGCAATAGGTAAAATAATACCTCAAGTAGTTAAATCGCTTTTAGCAAGCATTCCTACGCTTATTAGTGCCGTTTTATCCATTATTCAATCAATTATTGACTCTTTACCAGATATTATTTTGTCGATAGTTTCAATGGCTGAAGAGATTATTTCTAGTGTATTAGTTACAATTGTTGATTCTCTTCCTGATATTTTAAATGCAGTATTTAGTGTCATTTTAGGAATAGTAGAAAGTTTACCAAAAATTATCACTATGTTAGTTCCTCTTATCCCTGAGATAGTTTCTAGCATTATAGATACACTTATTGGGTTAATTCCTGAATTAGTTAGTGCAGTATTTGATTGTATTAATGGCATTATAGAACATTTACCTGAAATCATAGAACAATTAGTGGCAAGTGTTCCTCAAATCATAACAGCAATTATTGACTCACTTTTTGATGCAATTCCTAAACTTTATGAAATGGGAGCAAATCTTATAAAAGGGTTATGGGAAGGAATCAAAAGTAAGGTTAATTGGTTATGGGACAATTTGAGTAATGTTTGTAATGACTTATGGACAGGTATTAAAGATTTCTTTGGTATCCACTCTCCATCAACTAAATTTGCTGAAATTGGAGAGAACCTTGGACTAGGACTTGGTGAAGGGTTTGTTGATACTATGAAAAATGTAGAAAGTGATATCGAGAAGGCTATACCTAGTGATTTTGATATTGATGCTAAAGCACATGTAAAAAGTGTGGCTTATGACAATAATAGTGAACCATCAAGAATAAGTAGTGCCATTAATTCTGCTCTTGATTTATCTAGATCTAACTTTAATGAAAGCACGTCTTCTCAAGAACAAATAACTTTATTAAAGGAACAAAACTCACTATTAAAACAAATCTTAAATAAGGAATTATCGCTTGTAATTGGTGATGATGAAATAGGTAGAGCAAATTCTAGATATGAAGAAAAAAGAGGATTAACAGTTAATGAGGGAGGTTTTAAAAATGCCTATTAATATAAAAATGAAACCAGGATTTATGTATTGGGGGAAAAGCACTGATTCTTTAAATTTAGAGGTTCCATTTCCTACTTCAGGTACTTTTGAGACTTCTAGAAAATCACAAATGCAAGAGAGTAGTGATGGCTCAATTGTTGCTCAAATGATAGGAAGAAGTAGAGATAAACAAACCTTAACCTGGGAAATTATGGATTGCACTAAATGGTGGGAAATTAATAATTGGTTAGAAGAGAATGGGATGTTCTTTTATTCTAGGTATTTCAACTTTAATCGAGGTATTTGGCAAACTAGAAAGTTCTATGTAGAAAATCCTACCTGTGAACCTTATAGACCTTCTAGTAACCAAAGCTTGAGTAATTATGGAATGCCTAGATTTTTACAAAACTGCCAAATCTCAGTAGTTGATATGGGAGGAGCAAGTTAATGAAATCTAGAACTGAAAACTATGATATTAAAATGAGTGAAAGATGCAGAAATAGGTCACATTTAAAAATAACTCTCATATCTGGCACTGAAACTTTTATATTTAGTGATGAAGAAATCTCAACTGCTACAAAAACTAATGAAGTAGATCCACTTTCTAGACGTGTTCCTAAAGAGAATTTTAACTTTTCTATATTTGATTTTGAGGGAAGTTATAACCCTTCTAATCCTAAAGGCAAGTGGAGTTCAATGGATGAAAATGCTGAGATTAAAGTAGAGTTTGGTTTTGAAATATCAAGTGGAGTCATAGAATGGTTAACTCCTGATATTTATTATTTAGATGCAAAACCTACTGTCTCTAGTGGAATTGCTACTTTTAAGGCAAGTTCTAAATTGTGCCATTTAACCAAAACTTACTATAAAGGTGTGTATAGGAACTCTAGTCTTTATGATTTAGCGGTCAGTGTTTTAAATGATGCAGGAGTAGCAAGTAGTGATTATTATGTTGATTCCTCACTTTTATTAATGACGACAAATGCTCCTCTTCCTATAAGTACTCATATTAATTGTTTACAGCTTATAGCTCATGCTGCTAGGTGTACTTTAAAGACGGTAAATGGAATGATAAGAATTGAACCATTTAATTTAAGCATTACACCAGATAACTTTGTAATTACTCTAGATTCAATTGCATTAAACGGAGATGCTATTTCCAAAATTGAAACACTTTATAAAGTTGAAGCGAATCTTTATGTTTATACGCCTGATACGGAAGTTAGTGAATTATCTACCTTTGTCATTGATGCAAATGGTGAAACTGCCTGTCATATCGAATATAGTACCTCAACAGAACAAGTAATAACTGTAGAAGGTTCGGCAACTTTGTCAGATGTTAAGACTTATGCTAGTGCCGCAGATTTTATTTTAAATGGAAGTGGATCATATACAGTTAAAGTAAGTGGTAAAAAGATAAGCACCTCAATTAGTACAACCGAGTCTATTGTTTCTATTAATACAAGTGGTTCAACTGATAGTGAGAAAAATCAACTCATTACATCGGCTTCTTTACAATATGCTCTTATTTATCACGTGGCAAACTATCTCCAATTTAGGCTTACTCACACCGTTAAATATAGAGGTAATCCAGAACTTGAAACTTTAGATGCTATCTATTTTGCAACGATTTATGGCACTTATATTTCAGCTTTAATTTTGAATCATACCATCACTTTTAATGGTGCAATAAGTGGTTCATTAACTTTAAAAAGTTTAAGTGAAATTAGTGATATTTATCTTTATGATTCATTGCCTGATTTAGTTATTGATAGTGCAGAAGATAAAGTTAGTTTAATTGGAATTAATGATTATGTGAGCAGTTATTCAACGGATGATATGAATGATTTTATTAAGGAGGTAATTGGTTAAATGGGAAAACTTAACTATAAAACTAGTGAATTTGATGCAGCAATTAGGAAAGTTAGAAGTGATTATGCAGATGTTAAAAATGTAGATGCAAGTGCAGAGGATGTCGTTAAAGGCAAAACGTTTATGAATGCTCAAAAAGAACTCATTGTTGGAACTTTAGAAGATGCTGAAATTACTCCTAGTGTATCTATTGAATCTAATTTAATTGGTGAAGATGAGAGTGATTATCCAGTTAGTGTCACTCCTAGTGTTAATCTATCAAAAGCAGGTTATTTAAGTGAAATAGAAGAAGGAACTGCAATAACTAAATACGTAAAAACTGAAACTAAAAGTTGTACACCAAGTAAATCAAGACAAGAAATTAAAGCATCTTATGGCAAATTAATGGAAGAAGTAGATGTTGGTGCAGCGGAAGTACCAGCAGTAATTGATGGAATGTGTATCACCTCTTTCAATGTTACAAAACCTACTGATAAAACTGTTGTAGGCTATGGAGCATATGTTCCAAGTGGTAGTAAGCATAATAATGTTTATTGTACAGCAGATGCTCTTTCATCAGGGAAGGCAAAGGTTTATTTATTTAGAATGGGTGAAACTATTAATGATTTAAATCCACTTGTGATAGTAGATCCAGAAACAAAGCAAATTCCTGATACTACGATTGTTTTATCTCCTGGAGACTCGGCTACTGGCACCTCAGCTAGTTATGCAACTCCTGGGACAATTACTTTAACTACTGAAGGAAGAGTACAATTTACTCACTCATCTAATTTTTATTGCATGTATCAAACTGGAAGTTGTATCTTACTTCTTTATATTAATGGCTATTATTACATTCCTTGCGTTGATTATAAATTCTTTAGACATGGCTCTAGTGGAGTTGGTTCATATGCAAGAAATGCTGTAGGTTTTTATAATGGTGATCTTAAAGTAGTTAGAGGCGAAGTACCGGTTAATTTTTATAAACCAAAACTATTATTTGCAAATATGACTAATCTTTATTTCTTTTTCTTTTGGGATAAGACGACAAATTATGATCCACTTCGTATGACTTTTAATTGGGGGAGTTATGTTGGTTATTTTGTCGAAGGAGAAGAATGATGGGAAAGATTATTTTTACAGGAAATCAAATAGATGATGCAATTAGAAAAGTAAAGGAAGGATATGCTGATGTCTCTAAAGTAACTGCTAAAGCAAGTGAAGTACGTAAAGGAAAAGTTATAGTAGATAATAATAAGATTGAGCAAAGTGGCACGATAGAAGATGCTGAAGTTAAAGTTAATGCTACCATTATTTCAAAGTCTTATTTAAGTAATGATGAGAGTAATTATCCAATCGTTATCTCGCCTAGTGCAACCATTAATAGACAAGGTTATATTGCTAAAGACATAATCGGAAATAAAAAAACTTTATACATTCAAACAGAAGAAAAGAAAGTAACTCCAAGTGGACAAGTGCAAAAGATAAAGCCATCTAATGGTAAACTCTTAACTAAAGTTACAGTAGAGGCAACACCAAGTGCTCCGGATTACCCAATCGATTACTTTCCTGTACAAGCTTTTTATTGCGAGGCCAAAAAATCCACTTTGACCATTAGTGATGGTGTTGTAAAAGTCTCTAAAGGAACCGTTGCTGATAATATTTATGTAAAGTCAGGAGTATCTTTAAGTAAGGCGAAAGTTTATATCCTTTGTTTAACTAATGGCACTGCATCAACTTATAGTGCTCAAATAAAACTTGTAGACTCAATAACTCATAAAATTACTGAAAAAGTATCTACTTTAGAACCTGGTGAGAAATTTGAGTCAGTATCATCAAACATTACTGCAGCAGGAACTTTAGAATACAAAACTAATGGACATTTAACTTTTACTTTTAATGAAGATTTTATTTGTTTAGGTCCAGGTACAACAAGTTCTGGTGCTACAAGTTTTCAAAATTTAACGCTCTTTTTATATGATGGAGCTGCTTATTATGAGGTGTTTGTTGATGCTCCTTATTGGGAATGTGGCACACAATATTTTGGAACTAAAATAACAGATAAAATGAGAAGATACTCCCATATTGGTTTACCAGATACAGGTACAATTCCATGTGACGTTTATAACTATAACTTCCAATCTGCTGCATGTTTTGTTTCAAATTATGCTCCGATTTATTTTCATTGGAATTATATGAATGACTCAACTTCTTATCATTTAGCAACAATGACACATGGAGGTGGAACCGGATTTTATATACCATATGAAACTAAAAAACTAAATGATCCAATAATTACGATTGATGGCGATACTGTTTCTTGGGAGCAGGTAGAAAATGCAACAAATTA
The DNA here is from genome assembly GCA_963632935.1 of Oscillospiraceae bacterium. Taxonomy (GTDB): domain Bacteria; phylum Bacillota_I; class Bacilli_A; order RF39; family UBA660; genus Coprosoma. The sequence goes on along the minus strand of CAVGWA010000026.1, from coordinate 6,879 downwards.
CTCCATTTCTATAACTGGTAAATCTACATACACAGTTTCAACCACTGAAACAAGTTATAACTTAAGAAATAAAATAACAAGTGGAGGGACCTACTATGTTAAAGTAAGAGCTTTAAATGAGAGACTTGCTTCTGATGAGAGCAACGAGGTGACCTACATCTTATCTTTAAAGGCTCCAATAATTGCTTTGAGTGAGAACACTTTATCTTGGGAAGTAGTAGAAAATGCTACAAGTTATTATGTTTATAAAGATGAAAGTTTATGGTTTACTACCTCATCTACAAGCATAGATTTATCCTCTTATAGCCTAGAAGGAGGAGTCTATGCAATAACCGTTAAAGCGTATGCATCTAATTGGGACTTATCGCCTTCAAGCAATGTAGTTTCTTATACTAGGTTAGATGCTCCAAATTTAGTATTAAGTAGTGATGGTATTTTATCTTGGGTAGCAGTTGATAAGGCTCTAACTTATAAGCTTGTTATTGATAAGGAAGAAATCGCTACTAGCAGCATTCGAATTTATGACTTAACGACCTATATAAGTTTAGAAGATAGTCACGTAATTGAGGTTACTGCTTATGGAGCAAATGGTACTTTTTCTAATACTAGTAAAATCTTTATTGGCGCAGATGGAAGAACTATTGATACCGCTTTAGAAGTTATATTAAGCGACCTAGACGTAGTGCTTACTGATCAAGTAGTAGATGAAGAAGAATATACATCTAAATTTTATAAAATCACCGCTAATACAAGCGCTACTTATTATATTTATTGTGAGTCTAGTTCAGATACTTATGGAACTTTATATGATTCTTCTAAAAGTGAATATGCCACAAGTGATGATGATTACAATATGAGTTTTTGTTTTGAAGTCACATTTAATGCAGGTGATACTTATTATTTAGAAGCAAGACAATACTCAAGGAATTTATTTACTTTTGATTTACATATTTCAACAACAAATCCAAATGGATAAAGGAGGTAAAAATGGAATACATATCAATAATTATATCGATTGTAGCGAGCATCATAAGTGGTATGGTGCTTTTCTTTTTAAAACGCTACTTTGATAAAAAAGATAAGGAAGAGAAAAAGAGGGAAGATGCTAAAGCCAAAGAAAGCGTACTAATTCTTAAATCACTAGATGCTGTAGGAAAACTCACCTATGCCAATTCAGTCGCTATTAGAGATGGTAAAACGAATGGAGAACTTAAAGGTGCAATAAATGACTACAATGAAGTGAAAGACGAGTTATATGAATATCTATTAGAACAAAATGCTAAAAAATAGGAGGTTTAAAAATGGATTATTTGAATTTAATTAGTGTACCAGCAATTGCAACAGCTGTTTATCTTTTAATTGAGGTAATAAAAAAAGCGACTAATAATAACGAGACTTTATTAAAATTTGTCCCTTTAATCGCTTTAGTTTTAGGTGCCATTGCTGGAGTAGTTTGTTACTATTTTATCCCATCAATTATTCCTGCAAATAATGTAGTTGTGGCTATTATAATTGGTGGAGCAAGCGGACTCAGTGCTACCGGTACCAATCAAATTATTAAACAATTAACGAAAGAATAGTAAAAGCCCATGAAAGTCAGAAATGATGAGTAGTGGGCTATTTTTTGTTGTCTACAGGTCTAATTAAAGTATATGGCCTTTTTTGTTTAACTGACCATTGAGGCATTTTATAAAGTAGTGTGTTTCCATCAATCAATATAAAGTTCAAAGTCCTATTTTTATTAACCTCGATTCTTTTTATTATAATCTTCCAAAAGTAGTCATTCATTTCTTCATCTTCTGATAGTTCTATAGTTTCTAGTGCCTTATTGATTTTTTCTTTTCTTGCACTATCTTTTATGATTTTCTTTACTTCCATCTTTAAAATGTTAAATACAAATGAATATTCATCTATTAAAAGTATTTTTACTTGGTTAAGAGCAAAGTAGAGTTCATCATCATTTAATACTATGTTTTTGCATCTTAAATCGGTGAATTTTTGGCTGCATATCCATTGGGTTAATGGCTTATCATATGTTTCTGGATGTTTTAAATATCGGACTTGATAGTTATGATGACACTCTGAACAATGGAGTTTAAATGAAAATAGGCGGACTTTAAAACAGTTTGTTTCTCTTAATTTTTTTAATTCTTGAACCTCATTAAAGGTGCTTCTTCTAATGATTGCTTCATGATCTTCATAAACATAAACCTTATCTAAAATTCCATCATTTTTCTTAACCTTTTTAGTAAAGATATCTTCAATGAATGTTTTTTGTAAGATTGCATCTCCGATATATTTTTCATTAGTTAAGATACTTTTAATAGTTGATACATTCCAAAAAGGCCCTTTTAGTGGTTTTATTCCTTTATCGTCTAAAAATTTTTTAATTCCTTGATAAGAATAACCACTTAAATAAAGTTTATAAATTAATTTAACAATTGGTGCTTGATTCTCATCTATTACCATTTCAAATTTTTTATCACCTTTTTTATAGCCTAGAAAATAAGTATAAGCTACTGCTACTTTACCTTCTTTATTAAGTCTTTTTTTGGCCCATTTAATGTTTTTAGATATTGATTTAGATTCTTCCTCGGCAAACCCAGCCATAAAGTTTAACATGAAGTCGCCGTTTGGATCTTTGGTGTTGATGTTTTCTTTTTGGAAATAGACATAGACATTACATGCTCTTAATTCTCTAGTGACGGTTAAAGTGTCGATTACGTTACGAGCAAATCTAGAGATTGATTTAGAAAGGATGATATCTATTTTACCTGCCTTGGCATCTTCGACCATTTGATTAAATTGAACTCTATTTTTTCTAGAAAGTCCTGATATTCCTTCATCTGCATAAACTTTAACTAACTCCCAATTTTGATTTGACGAGATATATTCATTAAAGAATGTGGTTTGAGTTTCAAGACTATTGAGTTGGTCATCGTGGTCAGTCGATACTCTTGCATAAGCTGCTACTCGATATATTTTCTTTTCTGCTAATAGAGTCCCATCTTCTCTTTTAGTTGGTGGTTGAACTACGATTCTCTTACTCATCTAACCACCCTATAATTGGCTCATATATTTTGATTAAAGCCTTTTGTAATTTCTTGTATTCTTTTGTATCTATTAATTTGTCTTCTAGTAATTTTTGTACCTTTAACATACCAACTCGATATGAAAGTTCTGCTTTACCTTGTGCTTCATCCATTATTGGATCCTCCTTTTATAATTCTTGTTATTAATCACTCTAAAGCAAATAAATGTCAAATTCTTCCGCCAATTTAGTACTTACTCCGCCATTTATTAGTAAGAAGGTTAAATGAAGTAAGCAATTTAGGGCCTTTTTAACATCTAACTAATAGAAGGAGAAAGTTATGGAAATTAAAGAACAAGTATTAAATATGAAAAATAGTGGAGCATCATATGGCAATATTAGTAAGGCATTAGGTATTTCAATTAATACAGTTAAAAGTATCGTGAGCAGAAGTAAAAGGGAAGTCACTAGATGCTTAAATTGTGGAGTAATTATTAAGTCACTTCCAAAGCATAGAAAGAAGAAGTTTTGCTCAGATAAGTGCCGAATGGAATATTGGAAAAATAATAATAAGTCCCTCGTTGAAGGTAGATGTAAATATTGCAATAAAACCATCTATTACTATGCTAGTAGGCATAGAACTTTTTGTAGTCGTGCTTGCTATCTTAATTCAATTAAAGGAGAGAGCAATGGAAGATAATGTAATTGACTATTTAAACGCCATGTATCAAGCAAAATTGATGCTGAAAAAGGACATAATTACAAAGAAAGAATACCTAAAAATTGAAGGAATTATGGCTAAAAAATACGAGATAAATCCTATCAGTTTATATAGGCAAAATTGGTTGATAAATAAGTAGGTTAGAGCGATATATATGATACCAAAAGGAGGGTAAAGAAATGCCAATAGTTAAAAAAGTAGAGAGGAATGACAACTTCCAAAAGTTAAAAAAAGTAGCAGCTTATACTAGAGTTTCTTGCGATAAAGATGCCATGCTTCATTCACTTTCAAGCCAAGTTAGTTATTTTAGTGAACTTATCCAAAAAAATCCTGAGTGGATCTATGTAGGAGTTTATAGTGATGAAGGATTAACTGGTACCAAGGCAAATAGACCTGGTTTTCAAAAGATGATAGAAGATGCAAAAAGTGGAAAGATTGATTTAATTCTTACCAAGTCCATCTCAAGATTTGCTCGTAATACCATCACTTTACTTGAGACAATAAGAGAACTTAAAGCAATAGATGTAGGAGTTTATTTTGAAGAGCAAAACATAAATACATTAACTTCTGAAGGGGAATTTTTAATCACAGTTTTAGGTAGTTACTCGCAAGAAGAAAGTAGGAGTTGTTCTGAAAATTGTTTGTGGAGAGTTAAAAGAAATTTTGAGCAAGGGATACTCTATGGAGGGAATGATTGTCTTGGATATAAGATTGTTGATAAAAAGCTTGTCCTAGTTCCTGAAGAAGCAAAACTTGTTAAAAGAATATTTGACCTTTATATAAGTGGACTTGGAGCGGTTGAGATTTGTCATTTATTTGATAAAGAAGGAATTAAACCTAAATTTGCTGATAAATGGAATAGAGTGACTATAATTAAAATTCTTGACAATGTGAACTATACAGGCGATTTACTTCTTCAAAAAACTTTCCGTAAGGACCATATAAGTAAGTCTCATATGAAGAATAGAGGAGAAAAAGACATGTATTTAGTTTCTAATGATCATGAGGTAATTATTGATAAAGAAACCTTCGATAAAGTACAGAAAATAAAAAAAGAAAGAGCTAAAAGGTACAAGATAGATTTATTGCAGGATGCACCTTTTAACCCTTTTAAAGGAAAGATTAAATGCGCTATATGTGGTAGCACTTATGTTAGAAAGAAAAATACTAAAGGAGTCATCTGGGTGTGCTCTACTTATTCAGCAAAAGGTAAAGATGGCTGCTCTTCTAAAATAGTTCCCCAAGCTGCAATTGATAAAGGAATGATGGGTGAAGATATTAGTGCCTTAGAATACATTAAGGTAATGCCTGAGAATAAATTAATAATAAAAATTAAAGATAAAAAAGAAAAAGAAGTATTATGGAGCCATGAGTCTAGAAGTAAAAGTTGGACTAAAGAAATGAGAGAAATGGTTAGTCAAAGAGAAAAGGAGAGAAGCAAAAATGTCTAAAGTTACAGTTATACCAAGTACCATAAACCCAGTTACACATTTACCAAAATTCACATATCATAAAAGAAAAGTTTGTGCTTATGCTAGAGTTTCTACACTTCAAGACGAGCAAACTTCATCCTACGAGGCTCAAGTTGATTATTACACTAGGTACATTCAGTCAAAACCTGAGTGGGAATTTGTAGGTATTTATACTGATGAAGGAATAAGTGGTACCAATACTAAAAAGCGAGATGGATTTAATAATATGATTAATGATGCAATGGATAACAAGATAGATTTAATCATCACAAAATCAGTCTCAAGGTTTGCTCGAAATACGGTAGATTCTTTAAGTACAATTAGAAAATTAAAGGATGCAGGAATTGAGGTTTATTTTGAAAAAGAGAACATTTATACCCTTGATTCTAAAGGCGAATTACTGCTCGCAATTATTTCCTCAATAGCGCAAGAAGAAAGCCGAAGTATCTCAGAAAACGTCAAATGGGGTATCAGAAAAAAACTTCAAGATGGTCAGGTAACTTTGCCATATTCTGCCTTCCTTGGATATGATAAGGGCGAAGATAACTCAATTGTAATTAATGAAGAAGAAGCTAAAATTATTAGAACCATCTACGAGTCATTCCTTAAAGGCGAAACCTATACATCCATTAAAGATATAGTTGAGAAGAAAGGATATAAGAGTCCTAAAGGTAATGAAAAATGGAGCACTTCTACCATTAAAAGTATCTTAAGAAATGAAAAATATAAAGGTGATGCCTTACTTCAAAAAACATATGTAAAGAATTTCTTAGAGCATAAGATGGTTAAAAATAATGGTGAAGTTCCTCAATATTATGTAGAAAGTCATCATGAACCAATAATTGATCCGCATGAGTGGGATTTGGTACAAGAAGAGATTAAAAGAAGAAATGAATTAAATCATGTCTATAGTTCTAAAACTTGCTTTTCTTCAAAACTAGTATGTGCTGATTGTGGTGCAATTTATGGTCAAAAGTTATGGCACTCCAATGATAAATATAGAAAGTTAGTGTATAGATGCAATGATAAATTTAATAAGCATCATCCAAAGTGTCTTACTCCTACTTTAATGGAAGAAGATATCAAGTGTGCCTTTATTAAAGCTTATAATGAGTTTGTACTAGATAAAGAGACTATTATTAAAGATACTGAAGAGATGATAAAAGTACTTGATAACACAGAAGAATTAAATGAGAAAATAAGTGCCATTCAAAAAGAAATGGAAGAAGTAGGTAAGTCCGTTAAAAAGTTAATTGAAGAAAATGCTACTAAAAAAATAGAACAAAGTAAGTTTTTATCCGATTACGAGAATTTAGATCATAGGAATAATGAATTAATAAGTGAATTAGAAAAAAGTCAAGTCGAACTAAAAAGTAGTGTCACTAAAAAGAAAGAAATGGAAGCCTTCGTCAAGGGAATTAAAGATAAAGCAGAAGTAATTAGTGCCTACGATAAAGAGCTATTAATTTATTTTATCGATAAGATGGTAGTAAATAGAAATAACACCATTACCTTTATCTTCAAAAATGGCATAAAAAAAGTTGTAACCATTTAAATCACAACTCTTCGTTTTTTACTTTTTTGCTAGGTTTAGTATTGTATTTATTGATAAAGTAAGAATTAAACAATTTAATCCAGATAAAATAGCATTAATA
>CAVGWA010000025.1:0-13052 GCA_963632935.1 Oscillospiraceae bacterium | reverse complement strand
AATATCAATTCATTTATCAAATTTATTGTTCACCAACACTATTTGACAAAGAACCTTTATATAATCTTGTTCAAAACCAGTTAAATCATTAGGACTCATAAATAATAATACGGTATTTTTGTAATTAAGCAATTTATTGACTTGTGCTTGAGAAATATATTCAAAATTATCTGAAGCATTAATTATATCTTCAATATTAATATCAGGATCCTTATTGGTCTCCCTAGCTGCATATATATCCATAATATATGCCTTATCTACAGTTTTAAGTATTTCTATATATTCATCTTTAAAAGCCTTAGTTCTAGAATAAGTATGAGGTCCCCAAATAACAACCAACTTCTTATCAGGATATTTTTGTCTAGCAGATTTAATTGTACACTTTAATTCCGTAGGATGATGAGCATAATCATCAATTACAACATTATCCCCTACTACAGTTTCATTAAATCTTCTTCTAGCTCCATGAAAATGTTTTAATTCTTTAGAAACATCTTTAGCATCTAACCTTTCATAATAACATAAACTAATAACTGCTAAAGCATCTAATAACATATGTTTTCCATAAATAGGCAAATCAAAATGACCATAATAATTATCTTCAACAAACACATCAAATAAAACACCATTTTCATTATACTCAACATTCTTAGCAATTACATCATTATCATCATCTAAACCATAATAAAATATTGGTTTATTAACTTCTAAACTATGAGTATAAGGATCATCACCACAAGCTATAACCATTTTTTCAGCATTATTCGCATATTCAGTAAAAGCATCAATTACATCATCAATATCTTTATAATAATCAACATGATCTAATTCAATATTAGTAATAATTGCATAATAAGTAGTATAACTTAAAAAATGTCTTTGATATTCACAAGCTTCTAAAACAAAATACTTATTATCCTTATTCGCAAAGCCAGTGCCATCGCCTATTAAACAATTAGCTCCTTTTAATTTATTCAAAACTTGATATGCCATAGTTGAAGTTGTTGTCTTACCATGACAACCTGCTACTGTAATAGTCATAAACTTTTTGGTAAGCTTACTAATCATTTCTTGATAAGTATAAATTTTTAAATCAAGTTCCTTAGCTTTTACATATTCAGGATGATCTTCTTTAATAACATTTCCTTTAATAATAATCATATCTTTTTTAATATTATTCTCATCATAATTAAAAATTTCAATACCTTTTTCATTTAATCCTTTTTCAGTAAAGAAATGTCTTTCAACGTCACTTCCCTTAACCTCATAACCTAAATCTTTTAAAAAAAGAGCAAGTGCACTCATACCAGTCCCTTTAATTCCAATAAAATAATACATTATTAATCCCCCTAACTAATAACTTTTATCAAGTAAGGACCTAAAATTAATATAATAATCAAAGGTACAATAAATAATACTGAAATAATACTTACTTTATTCGGAATCTTGTTTATCTTTTCTTTTACCGATAAAAGTTCTTTTTGTCTTAAAAAATCTACCTCATTATAAAGCGTATCTAAAATACTATTACCAAACTGACTTGTTTGAATTATATTTAATATTATGTTATTAATAATATCTGATGACATACGTTCTTTTAAATCAGCTAAAACCTCAATTAATGTTTTACCGTATTTCATCTCATCTAAAGCATTTTTAAATTCTAAAGAAATTTCAGAATCAACATTATCACAAGTAACTTCTAACGCATTTTCCAAATTACGTCCAGATTCAAGTGTGAGAGCTAAAATTTCAAAGAAATATAATGCCTCATGTTCTAGCTTTCGATCTCGGTTAGATTTTTTTTTAGTAATAAGTACGTAGTAAAATGCTTGATAAAAAGCGAGGGTTAAAAAAGGTGCGAATATATAGCCTAATCTAAATGAAAAGAGAATAATTATAAAAACAAGCAAAGAACAAAGTAGTCTATCCATACAAAATGAATATACATTATACTTAGTATTACCTAAACATTTAAATTCCTTTTCAATTCTATCAATTTCCTTATTACCATAAAGCCTTTGGATGATTTTTTCTTTATCACTCATTAAATCACCACCCTCATTATCTTTTTAACTACTACAACAAAAATTATATAGTAAATTATCATAAATATCAATAATATTCTTCCAAGAGAGGTATTTATAAATGGTAGAAAATAATCTTTATTAATAATAGATATAACAAAACTAAAGAAAAATGGAATACCTAATAAAACATAAACAACAATTTTACTTCCACTTGTTAAAGACTTAAGTTCTAACCTTAATTTACGTTTATCAAACATACTTCTTTCAATTGATGAAAATACCTTAATAATATCGCCACCAGTTTTAGACAGTATAGTTAAAGAAGCCGTTAGATAATTTGCCTCTTCTAAATCAATTCTTTGAGCAAACCTTTTAAAAACAGTTTCAATATTTAATCCATATAAAAGTTCCATACTCATACGTTTAAATTCTAAACCAATAACACCATCAACTTCATTAGAAACAATATCTATTGCTTGTGATATACTTCTACCTGATTTAAAAGCATTATTCATAATAGTTATAGCCGCAATAAAATCACTTTCTAACTTCCACCTAAATATCTTATATTTAATAAATAAATAAAGATCTAAGGTAAAAAAACCTAAAGTAAATGATATAACAATTTCAGGAAAACTTAAAATTTTAAACTGTAAAGCCTTAGAAAATAAGGCAAGCAATGTTATTAAAAAAGCAATTATAAATTTACCAGCAATTATATCAAAACCATTTTTATATAAAGGACTTACAATAGAATATTTTTCTAATTTTTTAGAATATTTTTCCAAAGATGAAAATTTTTCTATTTTTTTACTAAAAGAAGATAATATTTTTCTATATACTCTACTTACCTTTTCAAAAAAAGACATTTCTTTTTTATTTAAAGGTTTTATTGTATATTTATCTAATCTTTCCTCTAATTTAACAACCTTAAACAAATGAAAAATTCTAATAACAATAAATATAAAAGCAATCACACATAAAAATTGTATTATAAATATCATACTATTAGGTTTTACAATATTTATATTCGTGTAACTAACAGCCTTATTACCAGCTTCATCTTGAACCGAACACGTATATTTTTGAATTCCATTTTTATTAAAATCAATATCATCAATATTAGTCACTATTTTATTTGAAATATTTTTATCATAATTATCAGAAACCGTACATCTTAATGAATTTCTATCATTACCAGTAATAGTAATTACTGGTTTTTCCTTATCAATAATGTATTTTCCGCTTGATAAAACTTCACTCGCACCATTTACTAAATTAAGATTAACAACAACCTTATAAACTCCAGTTTCACTAAAATAAAAATTAGATATATTAGACGAAGAAACATCAATACTATTTATCAAAACATTATCTTTATAAATTTTATAATTATATTTTTTGACATTACTAGATGGGGAAAATACGACAGTAATGTCTTTATTAGTAGGTTTTGTTATACTTTCAATATCGAATTTTCCGTTCATCTATCTCACCTCCTAGCCAAAAATATCTTTTAAATCATCAATACCTTTAGCCTTAATCTTACTATAAACCATTGGAACATATTTGTGCAGTAAAAACTCACCATCAACATCGCCGTTAGGTAAAACCCCAGTTTGTTTAAATTTAAATATTTCCCTTTGTTTTATTTCACCATTTTCAATTCCAATAATTTCATTAATAGCACTAACCCTTCTTCTACCATCAGAAAGCCTAGTAACTTGAACTACTATTTGAATAGCACTTTCAATATATTCTCTTATTGCAGTTACCGGTATTTCCACGCCATTCATTAAAACCATCGTTTCTAATCTATTTAAAGCATCAACAGGACTATTAGCGTGCATTGTTGTCATACTTCCCTCATGCCCTGTATTCATAGCCTGAAGCATATCAAATGCCTCTTTTCCTCTAACTTCACCAACAATAATTCTATCCGGTCTCATTCTTAAAGAATTTCTAACTAAATCCCTAATAGTAATTGCTCCTTCACCTTCATAATTTGTAGTTCTAGTTTCTAAAGAAATAACATGCTTTTGTTTTAATTTTAACTCAGCTGCATCTTCAATAGTAATAATTCTATCATTAGGATCACAAAATGAAGATAATACATTAAGTAAAGTAGTCTTACCTGAACCAGTACCACCAACAACTAAAATATTTAATTTAGCATGAACACAAGCCTCTAAAAATCTAGCCATATAAGGCGTTAAAGTACCACTTCTTAAAAAATCTTCTATATTAGCAAGTTCACTTTTAAATTTTCTAATTGTAACAACCGGTCCATTTAAAGAAAGTGGCGGTAAAATTGCATTTAATCTAGAACCATCATCTAATCTAGCGTCTACCATCGGATGAGCTAAATCAATAGTTTTACCAATCGGTTGAATTAATCTTTGAACAACCCTTATAATGTGCTGATCATTTATAAAACTAACACTTTCATCTTTAATAACTTTACCATCTAATTCAATATATATCTCATCAGGTGAATTAACCATTATTTCAGTCAATTCTTTATCCTTTAAAAGTTCTGTTAAAGGTCCATAACCATTTATTTCATTATCAATTAAATTATAAATATAACTACGTTGTTCATTTGATAAATCATAACCTTCTGCCGTTTTATCAATTTGTTCTTTAATAAAATCTTTCATATTATCATTTGTTTTATTTTTATTATCAATAAGACTTTGAATTATTTTATTTCTTAAACTATCAAGTAAAACCTTATCAGCAAATTCATCATAATCATCAATTTCTTTTGAACTTTTTATATCTTTTGAAATTGAAAATTCATCAACAAATTTTCTTTCCATAGTCATGCCTCCTACTTTAATATATCATCTATTATTTTTTCCAAAACTAAATATCCCTTTTCCTTTTTAAAACGTTTATCTAAAGTAACAATTTTACCTTTCATTATATAACTCTGTATATTTTTAACATAAAAGCTTTTAGGAATTACATAGTGTAATCCCTCACCTAAATAATCAGCTATATCATCACATTGAATATTAGAATTACTCAAAGCATCATTTAAAACCAAAGTATATTTTTTTAAACCCATATCTTCATATATAGCAAGCATCGTTTTCATATTCTTAAGTCCCATTAAATCATGACTTAAAAGATAAATTATATTATCACTATGGTCAAATGTTATAAGATTTATCTTATCAATAATATGATTAGTATCAATTAAAATAACATCATATTGATATTTTAATTTTTTTAAAACCATATCAATATAAAGCATATCTATTTTAGCAACATTTCTAGGATCCTTAGGTGCCTGTAAAACATCAATATAATCATCATAACTTTTAATATAATCATCTAATGATTTAAATTGATGATTTATAATATCACTAATCAAAGTATAAAAATCATTATCCAAATTTAAATTTAAAGATGCACCAATACTTCCAGCATGAAGATCCATATCAACAATCAAAGTTTTAATTTTTTTTGAAGATAGTATACCTGCTAAATTTAAAGTAAATATTGTTTTACCGGTTCCACCTTTAACAGAAGTTACAGTGATAACTTTTGCTTGTTTTACTGCCATAATATCCCTCTATTCTTCCTTAATAATCAATTTATTATTTTCTTTATATCCAACATAAGTTATATCAATATCAGATATGTGTAATAGTTTTGAATAAATATTTTCATATTTCGTTTTAATATTTATTTTTATCGTATTATTTTTTATTTCTATTTTGCTTTTTCCCTTTATATTATTAACAATTAATGTATTTAGTTTTTCTTCTAAATTATCATCAGACAAATGATTTAAGCCATATCTAATAGTACTTTTAACTTCATTTTTATAATAACTTATCTGAAATGATAAATTACCAAATTCCCATATTATCGTAAAAAGTATAAATATTACAGGTAAAAGAAGTACAAACACAACCAAACTTTGACCTTTATTCCCCATTAATTCCCTCATAATTATAAACAATTTTAGAAAGGCTTATCTCATATGTTTTACCAAGGATATTTGATAATATAGGGGCTTGAATACTTACATTTTTTTTTACTGTAAGCTTTGTCATATTATCACTAGTTTTTTCTTCTAACTTAATATTTTCAGAAGAAGTTAATAAAGAAATTTGCTTCATTTGACCATTTTGATACATCTCAGCAATCATATCTAAATTATTATTTAATTCGTATTTTTTCAAAAAAATATTACCAACATCTATCATAGAAATAACTATCAATAGTAAAACTGGTAATATTAATACGAATTCAACTAATGCTTGTCCCCTTTTATTCATATTATCACGTTTCCCTACTATATAAATTATAGCAAAAAAAAAAGGAAATAACAATCAAATTAATACATAATACATTCTTTTTAAAAAAAGATAGAGCACATCTTTTTTTGTTTGAATTAATCAAATAAATATAAAAGTTTTTCAATAAAATTGTACGTCTGATTTTTCTTATAAAAATATTCTTGAAGCAACAAATAATAAAATATAATTTAAAACAAAAGTTAAAACATAAATATAACCATGGTTATTTTCATCTTTAACGCCTAATAAATTAAGAGATTTAATTTGATAAACTAAATTTAATAAAAATCCAATTAACAAAATAACTAAAGCTACCGCTGTATGTACAAATATAAAAATAGTTGAAACAAATACTGCTACAGAAGAAATTACTGTATTTATTCATACATACTAAATATTTTTTTATAATCTTTATCACCTTTAAATATTACAGTATTTACTAAGTATAAAAGTTCTGTATAAATAAAAACTAAAATAATTGTTACTACAAATGTTGTAAAAAATACTTTTAAATACGGTACATTTACACCACCTAATCCATAATTTAAAGTAGAATAATCACTAACACCTATACTACTCATAATTAATGAATAAGTATTATTTGCAACTGATAATGCAAATAGTGATATTACAGTAGAAAATATACCAATTAGAATTAGTCCCAATCCAAATGAATTACTATCAGTATATTTGTTTAAAATGTCCATCGGTTTTACAAACATGCCTTTAAAAACGTTTAATAAATCTGTCATTAAATTTTCTACCACAATATATACAAAACTTTGCCATTTGCTTTCCTCCTTAATATCTTAAAAAGTATATATCACTATTTACAGATGCATTTGAAATGCTTACCACTTTAATTGAATACTCTTTTAAATTACTATATTCTATGTAACTAATAAAATTATTATATACCTTTTCTAATTTTTTCAAAATTGAAAGAAAATGGCTACAGTCTAACAAAACAAAAAATTAATTTTTGTTTTTTAATTTATATAATATATTTAAAGCCTCTATTGGCGTTATAGAAAGAGGATCTATTTTATCTAATTCCTCTTCTACCCTAGATTTTTTAGGTATTAAATCATCTAGTGGTAAAGTCTCTTGAATTTTTAAATCTCTTTTATTTTCTTTATTTTCATAAACTTTTAATATATCATCAGCTCTTTCAATAACTGAAGTTGGAAGATTTGCTAATCTAGCAACATGAATACCATAACTTTTATCAACACTGCCCTCTTTTATTTTGTGTAGAAAAGTAATTTTACCATCCTCTTCATATGCACTTACATGAATGTTTTTTAAATGTTTTAATGTTTTATCTAAATCAGTTAGTTCATGATAATGAGTTGAAAAAAATGTTTTTCCTTTAATATTTTGATGAATATATTCTAATATTGCTTGAGCTAAAGCCATTCCATCAAAAGTAGCAGTACCTCTACCTAATTCATCAAATAAAATTAAACTCCTATCACTTGCATTTAAAATAGCATCAGCTGCTTCTTTCATCTCAACCATAAATGTAGACTCACCACTTACTAAATCATCAGAAGCACCAATTCTTGTATAAATTGCATCAAATATAGGTAATCTAGCTTCACTTGCAGGAACAAAACATCCAATTTGTGCCATTATAGCAATAATTGCCATTTGTCTCATATAAGTTGATTTACCAGCCATATTAGGACCCGTTATTAATAATATATTAGTATCTTTATCCATAATAATATCATTACTAACAAATTCTTTTGAAATTACTTTTTCAACTACAGGATGTCTTGCATCTTTAATGTAAAGCTCATTTTCAGTAATCTCTGGCCTTACATAATTATTTACCTCTGATATCGTCGCAAAAGAAGTTAAAACATCAATTTCACTTATTATCCTCGCACTATTTTGTAATTTAGGAATATATTTTTTAACCTCATCTTTAATTTTAATAAATAACTCATATTCTAAATTAATTATCTTCTCTTCCGCATTCAATATTAAAGCTTCTTTTTCCTTTAAAATAGGACTTATATATCTTTCACAATTTGTTAAAGTCTGTTTTCTTTGATAACCCCATTCATCTTTAACTAAATTAATATTTCCCTTACTAATTTCAATATAATATCCAAAGACCTTATTATAAGCAACCTTTAAATTCTTAATGCCAGTTTTTTCTCTTTCTTCCCTTTCAAATCTAGCAATAAAATCTTTACCACCTTTTCTTAAATCTTTAAGTTCATCTAACTGACTATTATATCCTTCTTTAATTAAATAACCCTCTTTTATCGTAACTGGAGGATTTTCATAAATACTAATTTCTAATAAATCATATAAATCATTAAAATCATCCAATTTATTATAATTTAATTTTTCTAATATTTCATTTATTAAAGGAAATACCTTTAAAGAAGCTTTCAACTGTAACAAATCCTTGCCATTAACATTTCCAAAAGCAATCTTGCCACTTAATCTTTCCAAATCATAAACTTCATCTAATAACTTTTCTAAATCACTTTTTAAAATAAACTCTTTTAATAAAACATCAACCATATCATATCTTTTTTCAATTTTATCTTTATCAATTAAAGGATTTAAAACATAATTTTTTAACCTTCTCGCACCCATAGCTGTTTTAGTTTTATCTAAAAGCCAAATTAAAGAATAATTTCTTTGTTTCAACCTTAAAGTTTCAATTAATTCTAAATTTCTTTTAGTATGAACATCCATCTTTAAATGATCTTTAAATTCTCTTATTTGAACAGTTTGAAGATGATCTAAACTTCTTTTTTGATTATGGATAATATAAGCAAGTAAATGTTTAATTGAAATAATATATCTTTGATCAATAATATCTTTATAAATATATGAATATTCATCAGTAACCTCATCAGTAATAGTTATAGTTAAATGAAATTGTTCTTTTAAAATAGAGTAAATATTTTTATCAACCTTACTATCTAAAATAACCTCTTTCGCATTTAAATTAATAATTTCTGAAATAACATTAGAACTATTATGAGGTAGTAAAAATGTATAAATCTCACCAGTAGAAACATCCGCATAACTTATAGAATAACCATGTTTAAAATCACATAAAGAAAGAATATAATTAAAATCATTAGCCTTTATATTATCTACTTCCATATTTGTACCACTACTAACAATTTGAACAATACCTCTTTTTACAATACCTTTTGTATCTTTAGGGTCTTCTAATTGTTCTACTATACCAATCTTATGACCATTATTAATTAATTTTTCAATATATCCACTAGCTGCATGATAAGGAATACCACACATTGGAATACGTTCATCTAACCCTGCAGACTTACCAGTTAAAGTAAGTTCTAACTCATGGCTTACCTTAATCGCATCATCAAAAAACATCTCATAAAAATCGCCTAATCTAAAGAAAATAATTAAATCCTCATTTTCATTTTTTATCTCTAAATATTGTCTCATCATAGGCGTTACTTTATTTATATCCACACTTTTTCTGTCCATCAAATCACCTTATGGTATTATACCACTTAGCTTAAATTTTTTAAATAACTTAATGCTTCATTAAATGTTTTAACACAAACTATATCAATATCATAGTTATATTTTTTTTTAATCTTTAAAGCTTCTTTATAATTTTCTAAAGGCACTAAAAATATATCAGCCTTATTTTTATAAGCACCTATTAACTTATACTTAACACCACTTATCTCACCAACATTACCATCCTCATCAATTGTTCCGGTTCCAACAACCTTTTTACCACCAGTTAAATCAATCTTATTTAAATTGGAATATATAGTAAGTGTAAGCATTAAACCACCAGATGAACCAGATTCAGATTTCTTAAAATTAAACTTAATATTTTTATTAGATTTTATATCAAATGTTTGTGTAATTACAGCTCCAACTTTAGGGCTATTACTAACATTAATTAAAGTAGCTTTTCTAACTTTATTTTTTCCATTTATATCTTTTACTTTTATCGTAACTTTATCCCCTATTTTTTTAGATGCAATATATTCAAATAAAGTATTTTTATTATCAATATTTTTTTCATCAACCTTTAAAATTTGATCTCCAATTTTTAAGTTCGTATTAGCCTTTTCATCAATATAAGTAATATATACCTTATTATTTGTAATCTTATAATTAATATTAGAATTCTTATAAGCAACTAATAAAGCCGTATCATTAGCCTCTTCTAAAAGCATCTTATTACGATACTCCATTTCTTTAATAGTTTCATTATCACTCTTAACATCAGTCTCTTTTTCTACATCCCAATTATCATTTATAAAAGAATAAAGAAGTAATGCAGGAGTTGCGTGAATCTCAGAAACATATGCCATATTTAAACTACCCTTCATACTAAAAGTAGAATTTATTTTATCCTTAGTATTTATAAGGCCACCTGGTGCGGATATGTAATATGGTAAATTAATTAGGAAAAAACATAAAATTAAAACATAAACTAAAATAGCTTTATAATAATTTTTAATAAAATTTTTCATTTTTTTAAACATATTTACTTCCTTTCTTTAATAAATTTATTTACTAAAAGGTGAAATTATGAAAAAAATCACAAGCATAATAATTATGATAATATTAATTTTTATTGGTTTTGAAATATTAACCGAATCAGAAAGTATCTTAAATTCAGTTAATTTTTCTCTAAACATCTTTAAAAATAATATTTTTCCTTCCCTATTTCCATTTTTTGTTTTATCTAACCTATTAATAAAATGTGGTCTTCCAGAATTTATGGGATGTCTATTTAAAAACATAATGAATAAACTATTTAAAATAAAAGGAATAACCGCATTCATATTCTTTATGAGCATCCTATCAGGAAATCCCTCAAATGCGAAATATACAAAAGAATTATATCTAGAAGGAAAAATTAATAAATATGAAGCAACTAAAATACTATGTTTTACCTGCTTTACTAATCCACTATTCATACTAGGAACAATATCATATACATTTTTAAATAATAAAGAAGTTGGTATTCTCATATTAATATGCCATTACCTAGGAAATATAATAATAGGACTAGCATTAAGAAACTACCATCCTTCAAAAGAAGAAAAAGAAAAAACAAGCCTTAAAAAAGCAATACGTGCAATGCATCAAAAAAGAATCAGTAATAAAGAAAGCTTTGGTATTATCATTACTAATTCTTTAATTAATAGTATTAATACATTACTTTTAATATTAGGCGTCATTACCATGTGTTTAGTATTAACCACAATAATCGATAATAACCTAAATTTAAATAGTATATTTCAAAGTACTTTAAATGGTTTTGTTGAAATAACTCAAGGTTTAAAATATATAAGTCTTGAACAAATACCATTAAAAATTAAAGCCGTATTAACTGTAATGATATTATCATTCTCAGGTTTCAGTATCCATATTCAAATCATGAGCATCCTATCAGATACAGATATAAAATACCTACCATTTTTGTGTTCTAGAATATCTCATGCCTTAATATCTTCATTATTAATGTTTTTACTATTTGATATATGTATACTATAAAATATTATAATAATAAACCGCTTTATATTCATATGGTTTACTTAAATTATCACTTTTTAAATTTAATTTAACCTTCAAAAAACAATTCTTTCCTTCACAATTATTTTTTAATTCATAACTGGATATACTAACACCATCTGGTAAATTAAATTTTTGATTATTTATAGTTACTTTATTACTATCAACAACTATTTTTTTCCCATCAACCATGCAAATATTACCACTACAACTAGCAGCAGAGCCAGAAGGTAAATTACCCTTTATATTTTTTGATATAATGCCTAGTTTTTCTTGTACCGATGTTTTTAAAGCAGATTCTACAAATATATCTTTAACTTCTATTAATATTTCAAAAAGAAAAACTGTAATAACCATTGTTAAAGCAAATGAAGCTATTAATTCAACAACAGTAAATCCCTTATTGTTTTTCATAATCTACCTCCTCGTATAATAGTTTTTGCAAATTATTTTTTAACTTACAATTTAACATTTTTTAATTTATTATATATGAACTATTTAATTTACAAAAACATTATAATTCATACTATATTATACAAAACCTTATTCATAATCAGAAAAATGTGGAAAAGTCTGTTCAGACTTGCGTTACACTTGGGGCCTGAACTTTTGGCGAGGCATGCGCTTCGCTAGCCCCGCTCATGCACCTCCTTCGGAGGCTTACGAATGTTCTCCGTTTTTTATTGGCCTCAATTCAAAGTATATGGACTACCCTCAGTTCCTTCTCCTGTTAATGTGATATTAGATGACAGATAGAGAACTGGGGCGACACCGCGAGAGGGGCGAGCACCGTCGTAGCTGAGGGTGCCGCCACTGCCGACAAGGAACTCAGCGTCAGCATCCGAGTGAGAGTACGGCGAGATTGTCCAAGAATATGTTTTAGCTGCAGGTCCTGCAAATATCCAACTTGTTGTTTTACATGTACTATAATTACCTGCTTCATAACTATTGGCATATACTGTTCCACACAAGCTTGTATTACTATTTGATTTTACATAATCACTTGCACTCATTAACCCTACTTTACCTTTCCACTTATACGCTTGTTCTTGTGATATATCCGTAGCTAATGTTTGACCACTAGTAATTTTTACAACTCCCACATTAAACAAATGTGTTACTATTTTACTTTGAACAGTACTTGATAAAC
>CAVGWA010000024.1:0-14353 GCA_963632935.1 Oscillospiraceae bacterium | reverse complement strand
TCGCAAAATATTGCTTTAAACATTAAATTACTTGAAGCCTTAAAAAATCTTTTTTCCTTATTGTTTGTCATATGTAAGCCTTTCTAGAGGAACCATCTCCTCATATATAACATACGACATAAATTATTAATTTCCTTTTTTATATCAAAAAAGAATTACAAAAATGTAATTCACTATTTTTGAAATTTAACTGAAATTGTCTTTTGGCTATCAAATTCTTCTTGAACCGATCTCATAATTTTATTCGCTAAAGCTTTATCATGTTTATTACTATCAATAACAACACTAATAGTATCATCAATACTAACAAAAGCTTTCAAATTAAAATTGTTTTTTATTTTAGTCTCTAAAGACTCTTCAGTACCTTTATTTTTATTTAACTGTTGCATTTGTTCAAAAGCCGCATTTTTTTCTTCAGTTGTTGATTTTGAATTAGTAATTACCTTTTTTAATTCAGTAATCTTATCAAGCATTTTTTCTTCAGCTTCAACCCTTAAAGCAACAAGCTGCGCACTTTCACTACTTTCATCTACAGCTACAGTTTGAGTTTTCTTACTACCATTATTAGTTGCCATCAAAAGTTCACTTGGCATCGTTATATAATAAATACTTAAGACTAAAATCAAACTAAATAAAGTTAAAAACCATAAGCTTCTTTTATTAATCATAACTATCCCTCCTAGTACATTCTAATTAATTATATTAGGAGATATTTTTTTTATGATTATTTTTTAACAATTTTTACTTTATCATCACTACCATTTGTAGCTTTATATTTACTATTTTCAATAGTAAGTGTTATCTGTCCATTATTATTTACAATAGTTCCTTTAGCATTTTTTACCTTGCCAGTAAAATCTAACTCTAAATCTTCATTATTATCACATTTCAAACAAACTAAAGTATTATCTTGAAATTGATACGTTACTGTGCCACTTCTAGCATTTTCATTATAATCCATATCAACCATATTTTTCATCTCTTCTATACTTCGTTTAAAAGAATCTCTTTTAGAATTTTCTATTGTATCAGAAACAATTGGTATTGTTATTAATGCAATAATAGATAAAATAACAATAATGGCAAGTAATTCAATTAGTGTAAAGCCTTGTTTCATATAATCCTCCTACACTAATTATAATATATATTTATCCAAAAGCAAATATTTTTTAATTTATCGCTTTACCATTTACATATAATTTATATCCATTAAAATCTATATTACTATAACTTTCATCTTCATCAGTTAAACTAGACACATAACTATCAGAAGTCAATTTAATTTTAGATGTTTTATCAAGCGATAATTTAATACTTTTAGCACTATTAGAACCATTTATAGTTCCTTCATAATAAGAATTTGTTTTTAAATTCATAATTAAACTAGATATTTCATCTACCTCAATATTTCCTTTAACACTTTGTTTAGTCATATTTAAAATAACATCACCACCATTAGATCCACTATTTCCCCATGAATCTTTTTGAATTCTTAAAAAATTACCAGATTTATCATTATTAACAATCTTATTATTTTCTAAATTTATCTCAGCAGATGTATTAGTAACATAAAAACTATCACCTTTGTTTGTTATAATTGTACTGTTTTTTGATGTAAATGTAGCCGTTCCTTCTGAAGCATCACCACTCATAGACTGATAAATAAAAATATTTTTATAAGTTGTTGATTTACCATTTAATTTACTATTAGTATCTGTAAGTGTACAATTGTTTAAAGTAACTGTATTTTTTCCTTCAATAACAACACCTTCAGATACATTAGAAATTAATTTGGCATTCTTAACAGATATATTAGCAGTTGAATAAATAGCAGGAGACCCTTTACCATTTGTTGTATACGTTCCTTTATTTACAGTAACCTCTCCGCCGCCTCTATCTGTTCTTATGGCAGCAGATGACGTTCCACTTGTTGTAATAATTAAATTAGTAGCATTAGTTTTACCACCACCAGTTGTCATAATACCACCCGCATTATCGCCAGTTGTTGTTATCTTAGAATCTGATATATTTACTGTAGTTCCATCTGATGAAGAATTATTTGTAGTAGCAGATCCCCCATAACTAAATACACCATTAGCTCCATCAGCCTTAGTTGTTACTGTTATATTTTTTAAAGTTAAATTAGCTTTATTTTTAGCTAAAATAGCTGAATTATTACCATAAAAATTACTATTATCACCACTATTAGAATTTCCTGTTTTATTTACTTTTATATTCGAAATAGTAGATTTACTACCATCTACTATTATTGCATTTTCATCAGATTTACTTGATGAATAAGTTCCACTTGTTACTGTAGTATCAGTTGTTATTTCTTTAGAAGCTGTATATGTAACATTACTACTTTTAGTTTCTGTTTTTATATTTAAAGATACAAATGTAATTACCGCTGTTAATATAATTACTGATAAAATTTCAATTATTATTTTGTCTTTATTACTAAATGTTTCTTTAAATGTTTTTTTATTAAAATGGGAAAGTAATAAATAAATAAACGCACTAGATATTACAAAACCTTCTACACCATATATAACATAATAAATAATTTGTGAATCATTTGAATTATTTTGTTCAGAATTACTACCTGGCATTTGTTGACCATTTGATCCTTGTCCTCCACCTGGCATTTGTGGCACATTTGACCCCTGATTTCCACCTGGCATTTGCTGGCCACTTGATTCATTAGAATTTGAATTATCAGATGAACTAGAATTATTTGATTCACTTGAACTACTAGATGAATTAGAATCATTTGAACTATTACCACTTGGTGGTGTTTGATTATTACCACTTGGCATATCAGGCGGTGTTTGATTAGAATTGTTCATTCCTTGAGAACCATTCTGAGATGAACTATTTTGAGAATTTTTAGATAAATTAGCTGTTACAAAGATAGATGCTATTCCTAAAATAATCACAAAAACTGTTATAATATTTTTTATACTTCTTTTCATTTTAATCTTCCTTTCTTTTATAATATGTTTTATTTTATAAATTTTATTCTTTTATCACCTATTTTCCTTTCCATAAACATAATAATATTTTTTTATTAAATGAAAATTAAAAAATCAAACTTTTTTTAGTTTGATCCATTTTCATCTAAAACTTGCTCTGTTTCAATTAATTATTTTTAAATATAACCGTAAATGTTGTTATATTATTAAAAGAGGATGCTTTAATTACTCCACCATGGTTTGTTACAATATTTTTTGCAATTGCAAGACCTAACCCATATCTATTTTCTTTTCTATTTCTTGATTTATCTATTCTATAAAACCTTTCAAAAATTTTTTCTTCTTCACCCTTTGGTATTTCATCACCCTTATTTTTAACAGTTAAAATAATGTTATTTTTTTCTTTATTTAAATTTATTTCAACTGTCTCATTTTTATATGAATGTTTAATTGCGTTATCAAGCAATATTTCAGTTAATTGTTTAATACTATTTTCATCTATTTTCATATTAATATTATCTTTTATATCATATTTTAATTTTATATTTTCCTCAAAAGCTTTCCCCTCAAAAGTTAAAACTTGAAGCGATATTATTTTTGATATATTTTCTAATTTTAATTGTTTAGGTTTTACCTCACTTGATGCGAGTTCTAAAAGATCTGTTATTAATAAATTCATTCTTTCAGCCTCTAGCTTAATATTTTTAAGCCATTTTGTTTCATTTGGATTATCTTGTAATGCCTCAGACGAAGCAATAATTACTGAAAGTGGTGTTTTAAGTTCATGTGACGCATCAGCTATAAATGTTTTTTGTTTTTCAAAACTCATCTTAACTGGTTTAACTATTTTTAATGTAATATGATTTGATAGTTTATATATTATAACCTCTAAAATAATAAAAATTAAAATAGATATATATAATGATTTTAATAATTCATTTTTAACTTTTGTATTATCAAGTATAACTAACTCATTTTCATTGTATGTATACGAATAATTTTCTAAATATAAAAATCCAATATGCTTTTCTTTTAAATCTCCATTTAAAATTTTTTTAGCTATTTTTTTAATAGTATTATCAGAAATACCATCATTAGAATGATTTATAACATCTTTTATATTGCCATTATCTAATAAAACAGTGTACATAACAGTATCCATAAATTTTATTGTTTTTTTATCATCATTTTTATCATTATTTTCTAATTTAGGAGGCATATCATGATTTTGATTAGAAACATTTAAATTATTTCTAATAGAACTATATTTTTCTAAATAATTTTGAGTATTAAATATTACAATAAAAGTCAATACAGAAAAAGTTAATACCGAAAATATAGTTATAAATATTTGATTTTTTAATTTTTTCATTTAACCACCTTATAGCCTAAACCTCTTACTGATTTAATATTTATAGATGACCCTATAGCTTTTAATTTTCTTCTAATAAAAGATAAATAAGCTTCTAAATTATTTGACCACACTTCACTTTCGGCTCCCCAAACTTTATCATATAACTGTTCCTTTGATAATATTTGTTCAGGATTTTTTAAAAAATATTCTAAAAGTTCTAATTCTTTACAAATAAGTTCAACTGATTCATTTGTCTTTACACATGTTAATTTTGAATTTTTAATATTTAATTTTATATCACCATATGATATTTCATTATTATTTTTAGAAAAATCAAGTTGTATATTTACTCTAGCAACAAGCTCATCAATATGAAAAGGTTTAGTTAAATAATCGTTTGCTCCATTTTCTAAACCATTTAGCTTATCTTCTATCATTGATTTAGCTGTAAGCATAATTATCTTACTCTCTATATTATTTTTTCTTAAACTAGTTAAAATATTAAATCCATTCATATTAGGAAGCATAACATCTAATATAATTAAATCATAGTTATTTAAAGCTTCATAATAACCTTCTTCACCATCAGTACATATTTTCGCAAAATAATTTTCTTTTATTAATCTTTCTTTTATAACATCAGCTAAAGCAAATTCATCTTCAATAATTAAAATTTTCATCAAATCACCTTTTAAATTAAAACATATTTTTATTAAATAAACATTAAAAAGCAAATGTTTAAATTTGCTTAATATAATTTTGATCCAGCTGGAATATTACCATCAACCATTATAAGATTTAATTTTTCTTTATCATCGTATTCACAAACTGCACTTAAAAGCATACCACATGAATCAATACCCATCATTTTCCTAGGTGGCAAATTAGTAATAGCAATTAAATTTTTACCTATTAAATCTTCAGGTTCATAGTAAGCGTGAATACCACTTAAAATTATGCGATCACTACCAGTTCCATCATCTAAAGTAAATTGAAGTAATTTTTCACTTTTTTTAACAGGTGTGCAATCCTTTACCTTAACTACCCTAAAATCAGATTTACTAAATGTATCAAAATCAACAAACTCTTCAAATAAAGGTTCAATTTTAACCTTAGAAAAATCTATTTTTTTCTCTACTATAGTATGTTTTATTTCTTTTTTATTTCTCATATGAGGGAATAATAATACTTCTCTTATAGTTTCTGCTCCAGTCATAAGCATTACTAATCTATCAATACCAATTCCCATTCCACCAGCAGGTGGCATACCATATTCTAATGCTTCAACAAAATCCAAATCCATTTCATTTGCCTCATCATTACCCAATTCTCTTTCTTTTAATTGATTCTCAAATCTTTCATATTGATCAATTGGATCATTTAATTCAGTAAAGGCATTACCAAATTCCATACCACAAATAAACAATTCAAATCTTTCAGTAAATCTAGGATCTTCGCTTTTACTAGCAAGTGGACTTATTTCTACAGGGTGTCCATAAACAAATGTTGGATTAATTAAAGTCTCTTCAACAAATTTTTCAAAGAAAGCATTAACAATATGGCCAAATTCAAAATGAGCCTCAATTTCAACTTGATATTTTAAAGCTAATTCTTTAGCCTCTTCTAAACTCATATGTTTCCAAAAATCAACACCACAAGCTTCTTTAATAGCATCAACCATATGAATACGTTTATAACCAGGCGCTAAATTTAAATGATGTGACATATAATCAATTTCATAGCCACCATTTACTTCCTTACATACTGTAGAAAAAATACCTTCAGCAATATCCATCATTCCATACATATCAGAATAAGCCTTATAAAGCTCAATTGTTGTGAACTCAGGATTATGCTTTTTATCAACACCTTCATTTCTAAAGATACGTCCTATTTCATATACAGCATCCATTCCTCCTACTAATAATCTTTTTAAAGGAAGTTCAGTTGCAATTCTTAAATAAAATGGCATATTTAAAGCATTATGATGAGTAATAAAAGGTTTAGCTGCAGCTCCTCCTAAAATAGGATTTAAAATTGGAGTTTCAACTTCTGTATAACCCAAATTATCTAAATATCTTTGAATAGTTCTTATTATCTTTGGTCTTGTAAAAGCTATTTTTCTAGCTTCTTCATTCATAATTAAATCAACATATCTTCTTCTATATCTTTCTTCAACATCAGTTAGACCATGAAATTTTTCAGGTAATGGTTTTAAAGCCTTAACTAAATGAACATATTTAGTTGCATGAACACTTAACTCACCAGTATTAGTTTTAAATACATCTCCTTCAATACCAACAATATCACCTAAATCAGAAGCTTTAAATAAATCATAAGCCTCCTCACCCACTTCATTTATACTAATATATATTTGTATTTGACCAAACTTATCTTGAATATGGAAAAATCCAGCTTTTCCCTTTCTTCTTTTTGTCATAATTCTACCAGCAATTACAACATGATCTTTTAAATTTTCTAATTCTTCTTTACTTTGATTTTCATGTTCCGCTTTAATTATTTTTGAATTTGAAGTAACATCAAATCTTCCACCAAAAGGTTTAACACCTTTTTCTTTTAAAAGTTCTACTTTATCTCTTCTAACCTTTTCTTGTTCTGTAAATTCTCTCATTTTATTCCTCCAAACTATAATTTTTTAATCTTTCGATAACCACTTGATAAAATAATTTCAAATTGTTTTGGCAATTTATTCAAGGCATCATTTTTTAAATCTTCAGGAATTTCATAAAAAGCTTCCGCCATAGAACCAGTAATAACCGCATTTGCTTTAACATTTCCACCTAAAGAAATAGCTTTTCTGATTGCATCTTCAAAATTAACACTTTGAAATAAAACTTCCTCACAATCATTTAAAATAGCACAGCTTGGGTTAAACTTATTAGAAAGTCTTATCTTATCAATAGGCTTTGAAATAGGGCAAAAAACCGTTTTCGCTTTACTTAAAGAATTACCCATTCTACCACTATAAATAATAGAATTTAAAACTCTCGCACTTGATATAGCCAATGCGGTATCATAACAATTCATAGTTAATTTATCAGTTTGATTAATAATACTATCTAAATCATTATATAAATATCCAATAGATGAAGCCCTTCTTAATGCATCATTACTATCACTTTTAATATTTTCACCTTGACACCATTTCATAAAATCTTCTGACCCTTTGTCATTTAAAATTTCACTCATATACTCTAAACCGTATTTTTTTAATATATTAAAATATTCATCTTCAAGTAAAACAGTATCTAAAACAGCAAGATTTAAAATAGTATCCTTTGTATATTTACAATCATCATCAATTAAATTATCTTTACATAATACCTCTTTATATCCTTCATTATTCTTAAAATCATTATGTTCATAAACTGAACTGGCTATATCGCCTATGACTGCTCCAAGCATAACTTTACCTTCTTTCCTTAATAATCTTATTTAATTTATCTATAAATTCATCAATAGTTAAAGTTTCAGTATCCTTACTTCCATATCTTCTAAAACTTACATTTGCCTCTTCTTTTTCTTTATCACCAATAATTAAAACATATGGTATTTTCTTAGTAACACTTTCTCTTAATCTATAACCTAATTTTTCATCCCTATCATCCAAATTAACTCTAAAATTATTTTCTTCTAATATCTCTTTTATTTTTTTACTATACTCTAAATGATATTCATTATTAACTGGAATAACTGTAATTTGAACTGGAGAAAGCCATAAAGGAAATACACCTTTAGTCTCTTCAATTAAAAATGCAATAAATCTATCTAATGAACCTAAAATAGCTCTATGAATAACTACTGGTCTTACCTTCGTTCCATCTTCAGATACATAAGTTAAATCAAATCTTTCAGGTAATTGATAATCAAGCTGAACAGTTGATAAAGTTACATCATGACCAATCGCACTTTTAACTTGTACATCTAATTTAGGCCCATAGAAAGCTGCTTCACCTTCAGCTTCATAAAAGTCCGCATTTATTTCTTTTAAAACTTCTCTTAATTCATTTTCAGACTTTTCCCATAAATCATCATTACCAAAATATTTATCTTTATTATTTTTATCCCTTAAAGATAATCTAAACTTATAATCTTTGAATCCAAAATCTTTATAAACCTCCAATATCAAATTAATAACGCCTTTAAATTCATCTTTTATTTGATCATTTGTACAAAAAATATGTGAATCATTTTGAGTAAATGCTCTTGTTCTTTCAATACCACATAAAGCACCTGATGCTTCAAATCTAAAATCATTCGCAACCTCAGCAATCCTAATAGGTAAATCACGGTATGAATGCAAGTGATTTTGATACATCATCATATGATGAGGACAATTCATAGGTCTTAAAACATATGATTCATTATCTAGCTTCATTTCTGGAAACATATCTTCTTTATAATGATCCCAATGCCCAGATGTTTTATATAAATCCACACTACCTAAACTAGGTGTATAAACATGTTTATATCCATATTTTATTTCTTTATTTGTAATATAATCAATTAATAATTTTCTAACTGTAAATCCATTAGGAAGCCACATAGGTAGTCCCTTTCCCACTAAATCAGAAAACATAAAAATATCTAACTCTTTACCTAGCTTTCTATGATCTCTTTGCTTTGCTTCTTCTAATTGATTTAAATGATTTTCTAAATCTTCCTTATTTTCAAAACAAATTCCATAAATTCTTTGTAACACTTTGTTCTTAGAATCACCTTTATAATAAGAACCACTAAATTTTAACAATTTAAAATTTTTACATTCCTTTACCGTATCAACATGTGGCCCACGACATAAATCAGTAAAATCACCTTGCGAATAACAAGTAATTACTTCATCTTTAGAAAATTCATTAATTATATCAACTTTATAAGAATCATCTTTAAACATATCTAAAGCTTCTTGTTTAGAAATCTCTTTTCTTACAATTCTTTTCCCATCCTTAGCTAACTTTTTCATTTCCTTAGAAATTTTTTCTAAATCATCATCTGTTAATGTATAATCACCTAAATCAATATCATAATAAAAACCTTCTTCAATTACAGGTCCTACCCAAAATTTAGCATTTGGATATAAATGCTTTACAGCTTGCGCCATTAAATGAGCACAACTATGATTTAATTTACTTAAATATTCATCTTCTTTAATATTTACCATATTTATCATCCCTTCTCATATTTGTTTTTTTTAGCGTTTTAACTCTGCCTTTTTTATCAAAATTATATTCTTCTTTAATTACATAATCAAAAGAACCTAATTCAGTGTCATATTCATCTCTTTCTAATAATCTTAAAGGATTAATATAAGGAGCTGGTCTTGAAAGGCAATCACTAACTAAAATAATTGTTCCAGTATTTATGTGCTGCATCGTAACATAATCAAAACTTGTCTTAACTAAATTTATCCCATAAAAAGGAGCAATCATTTTAAGCTCTTTATGTGTTGCATTACAAAATAATTTTATTAATTCTTCATTATCAATGCCATAATATTCTTTTAGAAAGTATTTCATACTTACTTTGTGCATTTGTTTTAACATTTTTTTGTTCATAAAAAATCTCCCAGCAAAAATCTTTACTAGGAGCGTATAAACGCGGTACCATCCTACTTTATAACTTAATTAACTACTTTAACGGATAGTAACCGGAATAATCTTTCGAAAATCAGTTCATGAGTAGTAATTATTAATGTTATTTATTTAGCTCACACCAATTCTAAACTCGCTTTAAATACTTATTAATAATCTTGTCCCAATCAAAACATTTACCTATATTTTAGTAGTATATTTAGTTTTTGTCAATTAAATAGATCTAATTTATAACAAAAAATCCAGTTCAATGTTATTGAACTGAACATTTTCAATTTACTTGATATGGACTACCCTTAGTTCCTTCTCCTGTTAATGTGATATCAGATGACAGATAGAGAACTGGGGCGACGCCGCGAGAGTAGTTAGCATAGTCGAGGTAGTAGAGGTAGCCGCCACCGTAGACATTGAACTCAAAGTCAGCAGTCGAGTAAGAGAACGGCGAGATTGTCCAAGAATATGTTTTACCTGCAGGTCCTGCAAATATCCAGTTATGTGTCGCACTATTGTTATAACAACTTGAAGTACTATAATATGTGCTTACACTTGTACATGCTGAATTTGTTGAGGCTTTTACATAATCACTGACTGTCATTAAGCCAACTTTACCTTTCCATTTATATGCTTTCTCTTGAGTAATTGTATTTGAAAGGTTTGTTTCATTATATTTTGTTACTCCCACATTAAACAAATGTGTTACTATTTTACTTTGAACAGTACTTGATAAACTATTATACCAATCATTATTTAAATATGTATTCAAATATGCTTCGGTAGATGGAAGATTATATGATGTTCCTCCTACTTCTCTTGGCATTGTTGTTACATTTTTTCCATTTGAGTCTAACATTGTTGTTTTACTTCCCCATACTTTACAGCCATAATAATTTGATGATGCTGTACCTTGAATTTGGTAACAGTAATCTGTAGATGCACTTGAATATCTTGTTTCAGTAACAGAACTTGCACCTGTTACTCCTGATATATTCGTTGAATATCCTAGGTCAAACTTTTTACCTCCTATACTACCATTTTTAATAACTTTGAGTGTTCCATCTGACTCTACTGATATTATTCTATATGTATCAGAGCCTAGTGTTATATAGTTATTTGGATTGGCTCCTTTATATACATATCTACCAGACTCAGTATTATCTGAATATAAGCCGTCGCCTGATGTTACTGTTTTAGTAGTTAGGTCCTGTGGTGTAAGTGGTACGATAACATCATCTGCTGTTCTCGAACAGTACATTTTAGTTGCATCTAATTTGCCACCTTTTCCATTAATTGTACTACAATAATAATTACCAAACTTTAATGAACTTGCTGTTATTGTTCCTTTACTACTAATTGTAACTGTTCCTTCTGTTGGATTTTCTCCACTTGCTTTTACTTCTGTACTATTAATATATCCATTACCCGAACCACCACCTGTAGAACTATCAGTTGTACTATCTGAAGCAGATGTTTTTGGATATTTAATAGTATATGGAAGTCCTACTTCTTGTTCACTTGTTTGGGCAGTTGCATATGCTATTCTTACTGCATCTATTGTTCCCCATGCTTTATCCTTTGCTGCATTTAATCTTGAATTTTCTATTACGTTTAAAATTACTGGTGTTGTTATTAATGCAATAATTGCTAGTATTACTATGATTGCTAATAATTCAACCAATGTAAAACCCTTATAATTTTCTCTCATTTATAATACCTCCCTATATCAAAGATTATCTTATTCTTTGATACACCAAATTTGAAGTTTACCCTTATTTTATAATGGTTTTCTCATTTTTAAGAATTAATTTTTTTATCATTTTTTTGATACTTAGTATTTGCATTTTACCCTTATATTTGTTATGATTGATGTATATTAAAAGATTCGTAGATTAAGATATTCTACGAATCTTTTTACATATTTTACAATAAATATTTACAATATTTAACATATTACATAAATTAATTAAGAATTTTTTAAAATTTAAAACTACTTGCGTAAATTCTTACTAATTAATTCTTGATATTCAGTAAGCTGTTTTATTCTAGATATAATTCTACCAGCTTTAATAACTTCATCACCTCTAGAAGTTATAGATAAATGATTTTCTAAAGCTTCCATATTTAAATTTGAAGTGAAAAATGTAGGTAAATTTTCATCCATTCTATATTGTAAAATAGGACATAAAATTTCATCTCTAGACCAAGGTGTTACACTTTCAGCACCTAAATCATCAATTAAAAGAAGGGGTGTTTTTTTAATATAATTATATTTATTTTTAAATTCATTTTTACTTTCTGAATTAAAAGAAGCTTTTAAAGTATTTAAAAATTCAGGCCAAAATATAATTGTACTTTTAATATTATCCTTAGCAAGTTCATTAAACATAGCTGCAATTAAATAAGTTTTACCACTGCCAAAATTACCACATAAATATAATCCTTTTTGATGTTTGTCTTCCTTATATTTTTTAATAAATTCAGTCAACCATAAAATAGTATTATATCTTTTTTTATCAGTTTTATATATATTTTTAAATGAAGCTTCTTTTATTTCTTTTGGAATATTAAAAAGCATTGTATTTTTATGCCTAGCCTCTTCCTTATCTAATTTTTTCTTATATTTACAAGGCTTATAAACAAACTCCAATGAATCATTAACTAATTTAGGTAATTTAGCATACCCTTCTATTTTATTTTTGCATTCTAAAATTCCAGGACAATTTAAACAATTATTATATTCAAAACTACTTTCTTCTAATAATGAAGTATATTTTTTTAATATTTCTCTTTTAATTTTTAATTTACATACAAATTTTTTAAAACTTTCATTTTCTAATGCTTCATCATATGCTGAATCTAATAAATAATCTAAATTATTTTTCTTAACCCTATCTGATACCTTCTGCACAATTACACCACCTTATACAATACTTTTCATTTTTTCTTCTAAAGCTTTTATATCATCTTCACTCGCACTAACCATATCTATATTTTGATCAAACCAATTAGGCTTTTTCTCAGTAACTTTAATCTTAACTTGTTTTTTAACCTTATTTTCTTTTTTACAAATATTCATAGCTTCTTCAACCGTTTTAATATTACTTCTTTTCCACTGCGAAGCAATTTTTAAAACAAAATTTTTAGTTAATTTATTATCATTAATTCTAAGAACATAATCAATTAATACATTAACAACACCAGGAGTTAATTCATAATCTATCATTAAATTTTCAATTAATAACAAATCTGATTTAGTAGGAGTCCCACCTTTATTTTTACCAGTTAAATAATCATAAGGGCTTGTTGTTTCAAACGTATATATTTGTTTAGATCTTCTTGAAGTATCACTTACTTGTTTTCTTAAATATTCAGGCTCTTTTTTATAAATCAAAGAAGGAGTAGAATTACTGTGCTCAAAAGAATAATAATTATGACAATTACTTCTAAGTAAATCCTTATCTATCATTTTTTTCTCATTAATAGAATTACTAATTAACTCAGAAAGTTCCTCTTCCTTAAGATTATAAATAAATGAAAGATTATAAATCAAATTTTTAACATCCTTAGTTATGGTTTTATGATTTAAAATATCATCGGGAATTAACTGTAATAAACTATTTAAAGAAATCTTCTCATCAACAATTAAATCAACCTTTTTAACCTTACGTATATCATTCACATTTTCAATATTCAAAGAATCTGTTATCTCAAATGTATTAGAAAAAGTAGAACTAATATCTTCATATTCATTTAACTCAATACTAGGAATAGTAAATATTTTTTTTGTTTTCTTATATTCTCTTTTTCCAATATTACTTTCTAATATAGTAGCCAAAATAGGATTATCAAAAAAATCATATGGATCTAAAGGAGAATATAACTCATAAATATAATTATTAATACTTTCTTTTTTTAAATAAGTTTTTAAAAGACCAATAGCTTCTAACTTTTCTCTAGCTTCTAAAATATCATCTAACTTAATTCTCATTGAAGCCATTAAATTATGATGAGTATACACCGTTGATATTATTTGACTGGAATCTAAATTACTCCATAAAGTAAAATATAAATTAATAGCCACACTACCAATTATAGGCTGATAAAGTTTAATTAATACAAGGCGAGTTTCATTATTCAAAACAGTATTATTTTTAACAATATAACTATCTGCAGGAAGTAATCCATTTTGCATATCTCTCACCTTCGTTTCTAACAATTAGTTTATCATATTTTAAATAAAAGAAAAAGACTACATAGTCTTATTTATATAGGTTGTATTATAAATAGTGTTGGTGAGTGTAAATCACTACACTGTTTTTATTAAAAAAAGACATAAGTTTGATACAATGTAATTGTTAATAATACACTGAAAGGAATAAACTTATGTCTACAAATAATTATATACTAAATTTACT
>CAVGWA010000023.1:0-18002 GCA_963632935.1 Oscillospiraceae bacterium | reverse complement strand
AGTAAATTTAGTATATAATTATTTGTAGACATAAGTTTATTCCTTTCAGTGTATTGTTAACAATTACATTGTATCAAACTTATGTCTTTTTTTAATAAAAATAGTGTAGTGATTTACACTCACCAACACCATTTATAATACAACCGCAAATTTTTGCTAATTTTGTTTTATTATATAAATGTTACTAATATATATTTAATTAAAATATTCATAACATTATTGATAAATTCGCACGACTAAAAATAAAAAAGAACATTAACATTTTTTTTACAGCGACATTTTTGTAAAAAAATGTATAATTTACTATGAAAATATTTTTCTTTGTGGTAAACTGTATATAGTGTGTAAGCCACGGGGTTTAAAAAATCTTGTTTTTATTTTTTTAAAAGGCTTTGAATTAATATTTTGGAGTGGATTGTATGAATATATTATTTGAAATTTCTGATAGTGTTTTAATGATAATTGCTTGCATTGCTATAGTAATTTTTATCATAATTGCTATTATTTTTAAGGTTGTAAATAATAAACTAAAAGTAAAACCTATTAGTGAAGATGAAAGATTTGATAATGAAATTAATGCTGTTAAGATTGATGATAATACTTTAACCGACGAGCAAAAAAAAGCAAAAGAAGAATTAGAACGGGTATTTAATCAAATGAATGAAGATCTAAAGAAACAAAATGAAACTACTAAAGGCGATATTGACGAATTTGAAAGACAACAAGAAGAAAATGCAATTATTAGTTATCAAGAATTAATGGCAGAAGCTGAAAAATTAAAAGCTAAAGCAAGTGAGTATGAAAAAACAGCAGAAGAAAAAGCAGATATGGAAGTTTCATCTGCTATGAATACCTATGAAAGTTCAAAACAATTATCATTAGATATTGAAGAAGAAAAACCTTATCGTGGTTTTAAAAATTCTGATATAATTTCACCAATTTATGGTATTCAAAATAAAAATGCAAGAAAAAAAACAGAAACTTTTTCTAAAACTAATGATATAATAAATAGTGCTTATAATGAAATTGATTCTGATGAAGAAAAAATGGAAAACACACAATTTTTAAACTCATTAAAGGAATTTAGAAAAAATTTATAAGCTAGAATAGCTTATTTTTTTTGGAGGTATATATGACATATAAAATAATAACCTTAGGGTGTAAAGTTAATGAATATGAAAGTGAAGTTATGGCTAATTTATTGGAAAATCACGGTTATCATAAATCAGAAAATCCTGATATTGCTATTGTAAACACCTGTACAGTTACAAATACTGCTGATAGTAAATCTAGAAAAATTATAAGAAGTCTACGTAGAAAGTATCCTGATGCAATTTTAATTGTTTGTGGATGTATGATACAAAATAAAAAAGACTTAAATATTGATGCTGATATTATAATTGGCAATCAGAAAAAAACCGAGATTGTTAACTTCATTAAGGACTATAAAAATGAAAAAATAAATGTCGTTAAAAATATGGAAAATGCAGATTTTGAAAATATGAGTTTAAATCATTTCGATTTGACTAGAGCTTACATAAAAATTCAAGATGGCTGTGACAACTACTGTAGCTACTGTATTATTCCCTATGTAAGAGGTCATGTTAGATGTAAAAGTCATGATGTTGTTTTAAAAGAAGCAAGAGAATTAATAAAAAATGGACATGAAGAAATCGTTTTAACTGGAATACATACTGGTAATTATCATGATGGAAATTATAATTTTGCTTTGCTTCTTAATGATATGGTAAAAATAGAGGGTATAAGGAGACTTAGAATTTCTTCGGTTGAAGTAACAGAATTAAATAATCAAGTCTTAAATGTGATAAATAATAGTGATATTTTAGTTAGCCATATGCATATTCCTTTGCAATCTGGATCTAATACAATTTTAAAATTAATGAAAAGAAAATATGATAAAGAATATTTTATAAATAAAATTGAAAAGTTAAGAAAAATTAGACCAGAAATAAATATTACAACCGATGTAATTGTTGGTTTTCCTGGTGAAACAGAAGAACTTTTCAACGAAACAGTTGAGACTATAAAAAAAATTAATTTTACTAAAATTCATGTTTTCCCATATTCAGATAGGGAAGGAACCGTTGCTAGTAAAATGAAAAATAAAGTTTTAGGTAATGTAAAAAAAGATAGAGTAAAGAAACTACTTGCCTTATCTAAACAATTAGAAATTGATTATATGAATAAATTTATTAATAAAAAATTCACCTATATTCCAGAAATATATGAAAATGGATATTTAATTGGTCATTCTGCTAATTATTTACATATAAAAGCAAAAGGTGATGAAACATTCCATGGCAAAGAGATATTAGTTTGTGCCAAAGAAATTCAATATCCATATTTGATATGTGAAATTATTGAATATAATAAATAATTTTGTTATAATTAAAGTGGTGATAAAAATGTATGAAGAAAAAGATAATATAGTAAAGTTCATTCCAAATTATACTGATGATGATTTTATAAGAATATCAAAACTTCCTAGAAAAGATGAAAAATTTAATTTTCAAAGGAATATATCATTTAAAAAAATATTAGTTGCGGGTTCCATTGGATTAGCAATAGTTGGAGGAAGCATTGCATTTAATGCCATTCAACATCAAAATATGGAAAAAGCTACTGAAATTGCCTATTCAGTTGAAATGGAAATTCCAAATTTGCAAGGATATAAATTAGAAATTCAAAAAGGTGGAACAGCATATTTTAGCGATCAAAACGGACGACACTTTGCTAGTGTAGATGGTATTTCTGCTCAAGAATATGCAAATGCATATATTAATAATGGTGTTGTTTCATTAGAAACTGTTCAAAATGCTCATGTAAAATAAGCCTAAATGGCTTTTTTTGTTAAAAGGTGATTTAATGAATATTTTTATTAAAGGAAATTTTAGAAAATCGATTTTTACCTCGGATAATGGTTACGTAATAGGATTATTTAAAGTACGTGAAACAAATGATGAAATATTTAAAGATTATATAAATAAAGCCATAACCTTTACAGGATATTTTCATAATTTAAATGAGGATGATACATATGTCATGTATGGTGAATTTGTTAATCATCCAAGATATGGAATACAATTTCAAACAACCAAATATGAAAGAATAAAGCCTACTGGTAAAGATGCCGTTGCTATTTTTTTAGCTAGTGATTTATTTCCAGGTGTTGGTGAAAAACTTGCTAAAACTATTGCAGATACACTCGGTGATAATGCATTAGATAGAATCCTAGAAGATCCTAGCTGTTTAAACTTAGTACCTAAACTTACTTTAAAAAAATCTAATAATATAGTTAATATTTTAAAAAAATATGAAGAGAGCCATCAAGTCATTGCTAGATTAATAGACCTAGGGTTTTCAATGAAGGAAGCATTAAACATATATAATAAATATAGAGAAAATACACTTAGAATTATTGATACAAATATTTATCAAATTATTTATAATCTTCCGGACATTTCATTTTTAAAAGTGGATAAAGCCGCACAAAATTTAAATATTGACTTATTTGATATTCAAAGAATTAAAGCTGCAACTTTATATATCATACAAAATTTAATCTATAAAAATGGTGATAGTTATTTAAAAAAAGAAGATATAATTAAAAATACTAATAAATTTTTAAACATAAATTACGAAAATTATGATGATATTTTCAAAAAATTAGAAGAAAATGACTATATAGTCATATCAAATAATGATTATTATTTAAAGGAAATATGGGATGCAGAAAATAATATAGTAGAAAAAATTTACAGTTTTAAAAATATTACTAAAAAGAATTATAAAAATTTAAATGACTTAATCAATCAGCTAGAAGATATTAATAATATTAAATATAACGAACAACAAAAAAAAGCTATTATAGAGGCACTTGAAAATAATTTTTTAATTATAACTGGAGGTCCCGGTACAGGTAAAACTACAATTATAAAAGCTATCGTTGAACTTTATCAGCATGTTAATAAATTAAAAGATGATGAATTTATAGAAGCTTTAGCTCTGCTCGCACCAACAGGAAGAGCAAGTAAACGTATGAGCGAATCTACTAATCTTCCAGCTTCAACCATTCATAGATTTTTAAAGTGGAATAAAGATAGTAATGAATTTATGGTAAACGAAGATAATAAATCAAACGTGAAACTAGTTATTATTGATGAAGTTAGTATGATTGATATAAATTTATTTGATAGTCTGCTTAAAGGATTAAAAAACAATGTAAAAATGATATTAGTTGGTGATTATAATCAATTGCCAAGTGTTGGACCAGGTAATTTACTTAAAGATTTAATACTAAGTGATTGTGTTAATGTTGTTCACCTTGATCATTTATACAGACAAGATAAAAATTCATATATAATATCTTTGGCTCATGACATTAAAAAAGGAAGATTAACAGGTAATTATTTAAAAACCTATAATGATTATACTTTTTTAAAATGTTCTTCTATTCATATAAAAAACAATCTACTTAATTTATGCCAAAAGATTACTGAAAAAGGTTATAATTATAAAAGTTTTCAGTTACTCGCACCAATGTATAAAGGTGAAAATGGCATTGACATTTTAAATAAATATCTTCAGAACGTTTTTAATCCAAAAGATTCAAAAAAAAGAGAAATAAAAAATGGAGATGTTATTTTCAGGGAAAATGATAAAATATTACAACTTATAAATATGCCAGAAGAAAATGTATATAATGGTGATATTGGTATTATAAAATACATAAAATATAGCAAAGATAGTGAAAACAAAAAAAATGAGATATATGTTGATTTTGATGGGAACTTAGTAAAATATACACCTAAAGATTTTAATAAAATAAAACATGGATTTATTATAAGCATTCATAAAAGTCAAGGTAGTGAATTTGATATGGTTATTATGCCTATGAGTTTAAGTTATGGAAGAATGCTTTATAAAAAATTAATTTACACAGGAATCACTAGAGCCAAAAGAAAACTAATTTTAATAGGAGAACCTGATGCTTTTGTTTTTAGTATTCATAATAATAATGAATATGTTAGAAATTCACATCTACTAGATAAAATAAAGTATAAATTTAATAATAAAGGTTAAAATAGAAATGTATGCATACAAAAACATCATGTTCTAGCAAGTAGGTGATATAAATGAATACAGTTAAAAATATGCTTTTAATGGCAATGGGAAGTGCAGCAACTTTAGCTTATCAAAAATATAATAAGCCAGTTAAAAATAAGATGAAACAAGTTTTTAACAATGCACTCAACGAAACTGATGAAATGTTAGATAAGATGATGTAAAAAAAGCTCAAAGAGCTTTTTTATTTTATATATTTTTTTTGAAGTGAATTAAATACTTTAGCGTTTTCTTCACTCTCTTCGTAAATTTTATTAAATTCTTCTATTTCTTTAGAAAAATAATTAATATATTTTTCTAATTCTTCTTTATTATTAAATCCAAACAGTAATCCTTTAAAAGTTTTTTTCCATTCTATTGCATGTTTTGGATTAACTAAAATATTCTTATTTAATGCATCTAGCCAATTATTTGACGTTAAAAAAATAGGATTAGTACATGTTTTGCTTAAAATATGATTTTCATTAGTTTGACTATCTTTGATAAATGTTATAGTTTCAATATTTTGTGTTACAATAGTCTTTTTGTTTGAAGCAAACATCCAAGTTGGTTTTATAATAATATGTGTGCTATGTGGTTTTTGTAGTTCACTTTCATTAAGAGATGCCATCTCAATTGGAATTGCTGGAAGT
Organism: Oscillospiraceae bacterium; assembly: GCA_963632935.1. Lineage (GTDB taxonomy): Bacteria > Bacillota_I > Bacilli_A > RF39 > UBA660 > Coprosoma. The sequence goes on along the minus strand of CAVGWA010000023.1, from coordinate 12,225 downwards.
TTTTCAATATCAAAAGGTAGCCATTTATATTCACCATTAATCCTTTGTAATCTAATAAATTCATTTGTATTTACTAAAGCATATTTTCCCATTTTTTCATTAATAATCTCAATAGATTTATAAAATTCATCAGTACTCATTTTTTCCCCCTACAACTTAAATTTTAGGTGTATTATAGCACCAAATTTTAAAAGTTGCAAATTATTTGTACTTTTTTAATATAAAATTGATATAATTATTTAAAGAAAGGACATAATATAATCAAAATTTTTGAAAAACAATTATATTATACAAGGTGTTACATGACAGATATTGAAATAGCACATAATGCAAAAATAAAACCAATTGATGAAGTTGCTTACAAGAATTATTTGAAAGATTACATCGAAACATATGGCAAATATAAAGCCAAAATAATTACAAAACCAGGTAAAAACAGTGGAATACTTATACTTGTAACCTCTACAAATCCAACACCTTACGGTGAAGGAAAAACAACTGTAGTTATTGGCATTCATGATGCAATGAGAAAATTAGGATTTAACAGTCTAGCAACATTAAGACAGCCTTCCTTAGGACCTGTTTTTGGGATAAAAGGAACCGCAACCGGTGGTGGATATTCACAAGTAATTCCAATGGAAGATATTAACCTTCATTTTACTGGAGATATGCATGCTATCACATGTGCTAATAATTTACTTTCAGCTGCCATAGATAATCATATATTTCAAGAAAACAAATTAAAAATTAATAAAAACAAGATATTAGTAAATAGATGTTTAGATATAAATGATAGAGCATTAAGAAATATTGTAGTTGGTAAAAATTTATCCAAAGATGTTGAACATGTAAATCATTTTTGTATCACAGCCACCTCAGAAATTATGGCTATTGTCTCTTTAGCAACTAATTTATCAGATTTAAAAGAAAAAATTGGAAATATGTTAATTGCCTATGATATAAATGATAATCCCATATATACTAAAGATTTAAAAATAGAAAATGCTTTAACCATTTTACTTAAAGATGCAATCAAACCTAATTTAGTTCAAACACTTGAAAATAATCCAGTAATTATTCATGGTGGACCATTTGCTAATATTGCACATGGATGTAGCTCTTTAATTGCAACTAATTTTGCTTTGTCCCATGCGGATTATGTTATTACTGAAGCTGGATTTGGTGCGGATTTAGGTGCCGAAAAATTTTTTGACATAAAATGTTTGAAAGGAAATTTAAAGCCTGATGTTATTGTTATAAATACAACTATTAGAAGTTTAAAATATAATGGTGACGGTTTATTAGAAAAAGGTATTTCCAATTTATATGTACATATTTTAAATATGAAAAAATTTTTAGATAATATAATTGTTTGTCTAAATAAATTTGAAGATGATACATCTGATGATATAGAGTATATAAAACAATTTACCATAAGCATGAATGTAGAATTTGAATTATGTGATTCATTTAAAAAAGGTAGTGATGGAGCAACTTCAATTGCAAAAAAAATAGTTAATATGGCAAATAAAAAAGTTGATTTTAAATTTTTATATGATGTTAATGATACAATTAAAAATAAAATTTTTATCATTTCCAAAGAAATATATCATGCAAAAAAAGTCGACTATAGTGAAAAAGCATTAGAAAATATTGCAAAAATAGAAAAATTGCATTTAGATAAATTACCTATATGTGTATGTAAAACTCAATATTCAATTAGTGATAATCCAAAAAAATTAGGTTTTCCTAAAAATCATAATGTAACGGTAAAAAATGTTAAAGTAAATAGTGGTGCAGGCTTTATAACAGTTTATATGGGAAACATTGTAACAATGCCTGGACTTTCTAAAAATCCAAATTATGAAAATATGTATATAGATGATGATGAAAATATACAAGGTTTATTTTAAAACACATGAACATAAAGGTTTATTTTAAAACACATGAACATATTGACTTTTTAACTTATATACTTTATATTAATAGTGAGAGAGGTGAGATGTATGAAAGAGAGAAATATTGCGGTAAGTATAATTTTAACACTTGTAACTTGTGGAATTTATGGATTATATTGGATGGTTGTTATTACTGATGACATTAAAGAACAATCAGGCAATAATAAAATAGCTTCTGGCGGAGTAGCATTATTATTTACTATTTTAACTTGCGGAATTTATGGCATTTATTGGTCATATCAAATGGGTAAACTTCTTATGGAAGCAAAATCAAGAAATGGTTTAACTGCAGATGATAATTCTATATTATTCTTAGTGCTTGATATTTTTGGATTAGCTATCGTAAATTATGCTTTAATTCAAGATGGTTTAAATACTATTTATAGTGCTAAATCTGTAAGTACAACTGCTGGTCCAGGTGTAAATGCCTAGGCTTTTTCTTATGATATTTTTAATTTTTATAGGTCTAATTTTATATTTATTGTTAGGTCACCATTTTAATATATATATATTTTGCCTGTTTAAAAAACTAACAGGACTATATTGTCCAGGATGTGGTATAACTAGAATGCTTTATAGCATAGTTAACCTAAAATTTTATCAAGCCTTTAGATATAATCCACTTTTGTTTATTATGTTACCTTTTGGAATATTTTTTTATATTGATTATTTAATAAGAAAGGATAAATCCATTTATAAAAAAATACCTAGTAAATTTTGGTATTTAGTAATTATTATTCTAATTATTTATGGCATCTTAAGAAACATTTCAGAATTTAGTTTTCTAGCACCTACTGATATTTAAGTTTTTTGTATAAAAAACTTTTTTTTACATATTTTTTATTAGGGTGATAGTATGAAAAAAACATGTGTTTTCTTTTTAATTATATTTTTAACACTTCCATTAAAAACGCATGCTGAAGAAAACTTAAAATTAGCCGAAAAAGCTAAAAGTGCAATATTGATAGAAGCATCTACTGGAAAAATATTATTTGAAAAGAATTCCAATGAAAAATTAAATCCTGCATCTATGACAAAAATGATGAGTATGTTAATTATTATTGAAGCAATAGAAAATGACATTTTAAAATGGAATCAAGTCATTACTGTTAGTGAAAATGCTTCTAAAATGGGTGGCAGTCAAATATTATTAGAAACAGGAGAAAAAATGACAGTTCGTGATTTATTTAAAGGTGTTGCAATAGCATCTGGTAATGATGCAGTAGTTGCCTTAGCTGAAGCGGTTGCTGGAAATGTTAGTAATTTTGTTGAAATGATGAATAAAAAGGCAAGAGCATTAGGTTTGAAAAATACTAATTTTAAAAATCCTCATGGGCTTGATACGGCTGATCATTATTCAAGTAGTAAAGATATGTCTTTAATTGCTAAAGAACTTGTTAAACATAAAGAAGTTTTAAAATATACCAGTGTTTATGAAACATATTTAAGAGAAAATACTGATAGAAAAATATGGCTTGTAAATACTAATAAATTGGTTAGATTTTATGATGGGGTTGATGGACTAAAAACAGGTTTTACAAGTGGGGCAGGATATTGCATGACAGCAACTGCTAAAAAAGATGGAATGAGAATTATTGCCGTTGTTATGGGGGAAGAAACTAGTAAAATTCGTAATAAAGAAATAAGTGAAATGCTTGATTATTCTTTTGCTCAATATAAAATTGTCAATCTACTTGAAGGTAAAAAAACAATGGGAAAATATAGAGTGGAAAATGGTAAGGATGAATATGTAAATATTGTAGCTAAAGAAGAAGCTTTAGTTTTAAAAAAGAAAAGTGAAAAACTTGGTAAAATTAGTTACAATGTTAAGATAAATAATTTAAAAGCAAGTTTAAATAAAGGTGATATTGTTGGAAAGGCTTATATCAAAGAAAATAATACCGTCATTAAAACGATAAATCTAACTGTAAATAAATCAGTTTTGAAAGCAGATTTTATTAATTTACTTTTAAGGAATATAAAAGATATAATTATAGGCAATATGAAACTTAGTTTCAAATAAAGAAAGGCAAATAGAAAAAAATTATCCATTGATATTAATACTGAATATGATAAATATTTCCAACAGTCATAAAATTGACAGGAACTTTCCAAATAAAAATTTTAATGAATTGATTTTTAAAATAAGAATGATAATTTGGGGCAATATTTAGTATATAGGTTATAAATAGTTTGTGCATGCAAATATTATAAATTTGATGTTAAAAAATTAACATATATATGTATTTATCATAAAATAATTTTAGGTGATGTTATGAATAATTTAAAAGTTGTGATAGATGCTGGACATGGAGGAACAGATTCTGGGGCTGTGAGTGGTAATGTTCTGGAAAAAGATTTAACTTTGGTAATTTCTAAATACATGTTACAGCAGTTTAGAAATAAAGGTGTAGATGCTACTTTGATTAGAAACACAGATGAGTCATTATCTCCAAGTGAAAGAGTAAATAGAATTTTAAGTGCTTATGGGGATAATTCAAATGTAATAATTATTTCTAATCATGTAAATGCAGGAGGTGGCGAGTTTACTTACCATTACATAATTTGATTGGGTATTAGGACAGCCATATTTGAATTAGTAATTTTTATGATAAAGTATACAAAAATTGTAATTTTGTGCGTTATAATGGTGTAAAAGGTAGAATTTGTAAATGTTTTCACTTTAAGTGTTAAAGAATCATAAATTTTGTAGTATAATATCCCTGTAACATTATTAGGGGAGGTTTTTATGGGAAAAGAAGAAAAAATTGCACATCTACAGATGATACAAGACATTGTTGCTAGAATGGGGCAAAATTCTTTTCAAATAAAAGGTTGGGCAATAGGTATAATGATAGCTATATTTTCTTTCGCTGGTGAACAAAGTAATACCAGATGTATTTTATTTACAATTGTACCACTGGTAATAATGTGGTTTTTAGATAGTTATTATTTACAATTAGAAAGAAAATTTAGACTTTTATATGATGATGTTCGTACATCTAAAAAAAGTACAAATTATGATATGAATTTTAATGTTATTAAAATAAAGGTTAAAGATAGTTATAAAATAAGCTATTTTAAGATTTTAATTTCAGTAACAGAAATAGTATTTTATCTAACTTGTATAATTACAACAACTTTAATTTATTTATTAGGATAGGGGTGATAACATGTCAAGAAGACCAGTTTTTTTAAGTTTTTGTTATAAAGATGATGTAACAAAAGTACAACAAATAAGAAATATGGGAACTATAATTGAGGGACAACCTTTATTAAGTTCAAATGATTTTGAAACAATAAAACGCCAAGGAGAAACCGCAATTAAAAATTGGATAGATGGACAGCTAAAATATAAGCAATGTTTGATAGTTTTAATTGGAAAAAATACAGCAGATAGACCTTGGGTACAATATGAGATAAGAAAAGCTCATGAAATGGGAAAACCGATGTTTGGAATTTATATTCATAATTTAAAAGGATTAACTGGTGTATCTAGTAAAGGGAATAATCCATTTGATAAAGTATTTGGAGCAAATCATCAATATAAATGTTATGATCCATCACATATAGATTATGATGGTTTTAGAGCATATAATAATATAGAAAAAAATATTGAATCTTGGATTGAAGCAGCTATTTCTCAAAATAAATGGAGGAGTATATATAATGATTTTAAGTAAAAACAAATTAAAAGAATATTATAATAAAATACCTTCATATAAGAATTATGAAAAAAGGTTTTTCGAAACTAATAAAATGTATGATATATTTATTTCACATAGTTATCTAGATAAAACTGAAATAGAAGCATTATACTATATTTTTGAAGAATGTGGGTATACAGTGTTTATTGATTGGAAGCAAGAGGAATTACAAGACAGAAATGAAGTATCAAAAGAAGTTGCTAATAAATTAAAAAAATATATGGCTAATTGCAAGTGCTTGCTCTATGTTTCAACAAAAAACAGTAGTAATTCAAAATGGTGCCCTTGGGAATTAGGATTTGTGGATGGTTTGAAGGAAAGAGTTGCAATTCTTCCTATATTAAATGAAGAAAATCAAAAATATAAAGGTCAAGAGTACTTAAATATATATCCATATGTTGACTTTGCGAAAACTGAAAATAAAGAATGTTATGAGTTTTGGGTTAACGATTCGGATGATTCAAAAAAATATTCTAAATTGAAAAACTGGATTGAGGATGGAAAGTTGTCTGAACATAATTGAGTGATTGCAAAATTAATAAAATAATTTAATATATAATATACTAATGTTAATTAGGAGGTTTAAATTATGAGTGAAAAAGAATTGGATTCGAGTGTTAATGAATATGAAGAAAAATATAAATCTAGTAATTATGTAAAACAATTACAATGGGATATGGCTATTGGATTACAAGAAGTCGATAATTTAAAACCTTCTAAATATTTAGAAAAATTATTAGAAGAAGAAGTACAAGGTAATTTCACTATTGAAGAGGTAGAAAAAGAACTTAGAGAATACTATATTGAAAAAGAAAATAAAAACGAAGTAAATCATAATGAATTAGAATGTGATTTTGTGTCTACTAGAATAGTTGAATTATTAAATAAAGATAATTTCAATTTATCAGTTGATTATTTAAAATATGTTCATAAATTTTTATTTCAAGATGTTTATGAATTTGCTGGTGAATTTAGAAAAATAGATTTTTCTAAACATGAAAAAATACTTAATAATGATTCAGTAGCATATGGAGATTGTACTACTTTAACGGCATCATTAGAATACGATATATCATTAGAAAAAGAAAAGAATTATGAAGAAATGAATATAGTAGAGGTTATTAATAACATAACTAAATTTTCTTCTAGTATATGGCAAGTACATCCTTTTAGAGAAGGAAATACTAGAACTACAGCTTTATTTATTGAAAAGTATTTAATTAGTTTGGGTTATAATGTAGATAATAGTTTATTTAAAGGTAAATCAGTTTATTTTAGAAATGCTTTAGTAAGAAGTAATTATTTCAATAATTATTTGAATATAAAAGAAGATAGTAGTTATTTAGTTAAATTTTATGAAAATTTATTATTAGGTAAGAACAATAACCTACATTCAAAAGATTTGATTGTTCAAGAATTGTTTGTTAAAAAGATTAATTAGTAATAAGATACTGAAATTGGTATCTTATTTTTTACTGTAAGATAAAAAAATGTCGGTTTTCGTGATATAATTAAATAAATATTATTGTTATTTGTTAAGGGAGTGTTTATTATGTCTAATAGAAATTTCTACAGAGTTGTATTATCAAATGATTTTTTAGGAGTTAGTAAAGAAATTAGTGCACCAAATAGATATGAACTAGATCGAAGGGTTGAGAATCAAAAAAGAATATGGCAAGAAAGAGTTAATAGAGAGTTAGTTAAGCAAAATAAGGAACAAATGAAAAAACAAGCGGAAAAATTAACTAATAATGATCAAAAAATAATGAATCAGTATGAATCGATTATAAAGAAAGTTTATAAACAAACTTCTAAAAAATATTATGATTTATTATTAAAAAAGGATGAATACAAATCATTTACTACAGAGTTAGTAAAACCAGAATTAAATCAAGTTTATGCAGAATTACAAGTTCCAAGACAGAGTTTTTTAGAAAAGATATTTAAGAGCAAATTGGAGCAAAGAATATCAAAAGAAAATGAAGCTAATGAATTATATCACATAAGGGAAAATTATTATAATACGGAATTACAAAAACAAAAGATACAATATGAAAAAGAAAAGTCTAAATTTATAGAAGAACAAAGTAAGTATAATGAATTAATTAATTTAAATAGAAGTAGGTATGAAAATGGTGACACAGAGCAGATTGAAGAATACTTTTCGTTTGTATTGGATAGTAGTAAGTATCCACAAGAATTTATAAAAGATTTTGAATTACAATATATTAAAGAAAATAAAATTCTTGTTGTTTCATATTATTTACCCAATGAAGAATTAGTTCCTAGAGTAATTCAACATAAATATGTTTCTACGAGAAATGAAATAGATGAAGTTAGGCTAACGGATAAAAAGTTTGAAAAACTTTATAATGATGTTATTTATATGTGTTGTTTAAGAACAATTAAAGAATTATTATCTTCTGATGATATGAATTATATTGATGTTGTTGTATACAATGGATGGTTAAGATATATTGATAAAAGTATTGGTAAAAATGCTGAAAGTTGTATTTTGACAGTTGAAGTTAATAAAGATAAATTTAATGAAATTAATTTGGATAATGTAGATTATAAATCTTGCATAAAGGGATTGAAGGGTATATTTGCACCTAATATTTTAAATTTAACTCCAGTAGTTCCTTATTTGAACATAAATAGAGATGACTCAAGATTTATTGAGAGCAAAGAAGTGAATAATATTACAATGGATGGATTTAATTTAGCAACAATGCCTTGGGAAGATTTTGAATATTTTGTTAGAGAATTATTTGATAAGATGTTTAATGTTGATGGTGGAGAAGTAAAAGTAACTCAAGCTAGTCATGATGGAGGAGTAGATGCTATTGCATTTGATGATGATCCTATTAGAGGTGGTAAATTTGTAATACAAGCTAAAAGGTATAATAATGTCGTTCCAGTATCTGCTGTTAGAGATTTATATGGAACGATGATTCATGAAGGTGCAACAAAGGGTATTTTAGTTACAACAAGTTTTTATGGTAAAGAGGCTTATGATTTTGCGAAAGATAAGCCAATAACGTTAATTGATGGTCAATCATTATTGGGATTATTAAATAAATATGGTTATTCAAATTTAATAATAAAGATTGATAAGTAAAAGGTGGTATTTATGGAAGAATTAACTAAAAAAATAAGAGAATTTGCTGAAGAAAGAGATTGGCTACAATTTAATACACCAGAAAATTTAGCTAAATCAATCGCAATAGAAGCTGGAGAATTATTAGAATGTTTTCAATGGAATAATAATTATGATAAAGATGAATTAAAATATGAAATAGCAGATGTAATGAATTATTGTATATTACTATGTTCACAAATAGGTGTTGATCCAAAGCAAATTATATTGGAAAAAATGGAAATATCATCAAAAAAATACCCCATAGAAAAAGCTAAAGGGAAGAGTACAAAGTATGACAAACTATAATTTTGAAAATGCAAAAAAAGCATTTAAACAAGCAAATGGATTTTTCCTATTTGTAGATGGTATGAGTTTTAAAAAAGGTGATATTTTATATTTGAATCCATATTATATCAATTGCCTTTTTGCATGTGAATTATATTTGAAGACAATTCTGATGTTAAATGGACTTTCTACTCATGACATCAAAGATTGCAGTCATAATATGAAGTCTTTATTTGAAGCAATGAATGAAGAAGATCAATTGGATATTAAGCATATTTTAACGATAGAAATTCAAGAAGATGTTTTAACTTATTTGGATAAAATAAAAGATGATTTTACTAATATGAGATATGTGTATATTAGTGGAACAAATTATGATGAAGTAGATATAAATAATAAGTTTGCAAAGTGTATTCAACTAATGTACAGATTGCAACATCATGTTAGTTTGAAACTATTTGGTAGGGATACATATGAGGATGTGAAAAAGAATGTTAGTATATGAAGGAATAAAATCAGGTTTTATCAACGATGTTGACTTAAATTTGATTACAGATAAAATTTTAAATAGATTTAAAGAAGTTTTTCACAGGAGTACTGGTGAATCGGAAATTAATTCATGGAGAGAATCAATGCTTAGAATGAGAGGCGTATTAGCAGATAAGGATATACCAGATAATGCTGGTGTTGCTATTGAGTTTAATATTCCACATACATCTAATAGAATTGATTTTCTTTTATCAGGTTATGATAAGAATAAAAAAAATTCTATTATTATAATTGAATTAAAGCAATGGACACATGCTGATGCAGTACCAGGAAAAGATGGTGTAGTTTCTACTGTAACTGGTAAAGCATTAAGAGAGGTTACACATCCATCATATCAGGCATGGAGTTATGCTAGTTTAATCGATAGTTATAATCAAGAGGTATATGATAGGAATGTTGGATTACATCCATGCGCATTTTTACATAATTATGATCTTACTGATAGTGATCCTATTAATAGTGAACAGTATAAAGATTATATAAATGCCGCACCAATGTTTGGTTCTAAGGATTTTGAAAAATTAAGAAATTTTATCAAAAGATTTGTAACAGAAGGCGATGATAAAGAAGGATTATATATCATTGAAAATGGTAAAATAAAGCCATCAAAAATGTTACAAGATTCTTTTTCATCAGTATTAAAAGGTAATAAAGAGTTTGTTTTGATTGATGATCAAAAGATTATATTTGAAGAAGCATTAAGAATAGGCGTTAATGCCCATCTGCATAACGAAAAAAGTGTATTAATTGTAGAAGGAGGTCCAGGAACTGGAAAATCAGTTTTAGCAATTAATTTATTAAAACAATTTTTAAATAGAAGCTTTAACAGTTTTTATGTTACTAAAAATAGTGCTCCTAGAGAAGTTTTTAAAGCAAAATTAAAGATAGATAAGATGAGTGGTCTAAATAACCTGTTTAAAGGGTCAGGAAGCTTTTATGATTGTGAACCTAATTCATTTGATGTTTTAATAGTAGATGAAGCTCATAGATTAAATAAAAAGTCTGGCTTGTTTTCAAATTTAGGTGAAAATCAAATTAAAGAAATTATTAATTCTAGTATGTTTTCTATATTTTTTATAGATGAAAATCAACGAGTAACATTAAAAGATAATGGTTCAATTGATGAAATAAAAAAATATGCAAGATATTATAATGCAGGTGTTCATAAAATGAAATTAAAGAGTCAATTTAGATGTGATGGATCAGATGGATATCTTGCTTGGCTTGATAATGTTTTAGAAATAAGAGAAACAGCTAACTTTGATTTAGATAATAAATATGATTTTAAAGTTTTTAATAATCCAAATGAATTAAGACAGGCAATTGAAGAAAAAAATAGAATTAATAATAAATCTAGATTAGTTGCTGGTTATTGTTGGGATTGGATTAGTGAAGGAAAAAATAAAACAGATATTTATGATATAACTATTCCTGAATACAATTTTGGTATGAGTTGGAATTTAGGTAATTCGAGTACTTGGGCTATAGATAAAGAATCTGTTAATGAAGTTGGATGTATTCATACATGTCAAGGTTTAGAATTTGATTATGTTGGAGTAATAATAGGTGATGATATAAGATATGAAGATGGTCATATTATTACTGATTATACAAAAAGAGCTAAAACAGATCAGTCAATTAAAGGAATTAAAAAAATAGCTAAAGAAGAAGGTATTGAAGAAGCTAAAAGACTAACAGATGCAATTATCAAAAATACATATAAAACTTTAATGACTAGAGGAATGAAAGGATGCTATATTTATTGTACCGATAAAAATCTTCAAAACTATTTTATAGATAATTTAAGAAAATAGTTTTTGGCACAAAAAAGCATTGAAAAGCATCGGATATTCATTGACTTATCAAAGTCAAGTGGTAGAATATAGTAAAAAGAAATAATTATGCAAAGAGGACTTAGGTCTTCTTTTTTCATTTTAAGGAGGTGGTAATTATGTATTATCATACTATTAATTTTTATATTTTTATAATAATAGTATGAACTAATAAGAATTAAAATTAAGAGAAATAAAGGAGATATTTATTAATCATCCTTTATATGAACCTACAAAGTAGGATGAATTTCGTAAATGCAAAATAAGAATAGCACCATAACAATTCCTTATATTATAAGGAGTTTTTTTGTTTGTGGTGCTATCTTCTTATTCTGCTTTAATTAAAAATAGTAAAAATAATAGGACAATCATCCTATTTAGGAAGGAGGTATAGTTTGAGAATATTTAAATTATATTTACCAATAGACTTATTTAATAGAATTAAATTAATGTCTAAATTTTATAGAGTATCTATTTCTAAAATGATGACAGGGTTATTAGAAATTGGACATTTAGTTCCATAATAATATAATAAATATAATATAAAAATTAAATATAATAAATAATTCTAATAGTATTATTAGTAATACTAATATAAAAAGAAAGGAAGTAGATATATGTATGAAAAAAAATTCAAAAATAATAAATAAAAACATAAATTTAAATAGGTGGTTTAGTTATGGAAGGAGCCTATTTGAATAACATTTCATTTAAAGATCTTATTTTAAAATACTTAATCGAAGAAATATCAA
>CAVGWA010000022.1:0-19515 GCA_963632935.1 Oscillospiraceae bacterium | reverse complement strand
CTGTTATGAACCCTAATGATCACCCACATGGTGGTGGTGAAGGTAGAGCTCCAGTTGGTCGTAAACATCCGGTTACACCTTGGGGTAAACCAGCTCTTGGCTTTAAAACTCGTAATAAGAAAAAAGCTTCAAGCAAACTAATTGTTCGCTCAAGAAAAAAATAAGAAAGGATGACTTATAAATGGCTAGAAGTGCTAAAAAAATGCCTTTTGTCGATGATTATTTGATGAAAAAGGTTGAAAAAATAAATGAATCTGGTAAAAAAGAAGTTATAAAAACTTGGTCTCGCCGTTCTACAATTTATCCTGTATTTGTTGGACACACATTTGCTGTACATAATGGTAAAGAATTTATTCCTGTTTATGTAACAGAAGATATGGTTGGACATAAATTAGGAGAATTCGCCTTAACACGTAAATTTGGTGGTCATGGCGACGATAAGAATAAAAAATAACCGGAAAGGATGATATAAATGGAAGCTAAAGCAATTGCTAAAGATATTAGAATTTCACCTAGAAAAATGCGTTTATCAATTGATTTAATTCGTGGTAAAGACGTTACAGAAGCTGACATAATTTTAGCAAATTTAAATAAAGACGCTGCTAATGTTATTCGCAAGGTTTTAAAATCTGCTGTAGCTAATGCGGAAAATAATTTAGAATTAAATAAAGAAAATCTTTATGTAAGTGAAGCTTATGTTAATGAAAGCAAAACTTTAAAAAGAGGACGTGCTGGTGCAAAAGGTAGCCCTAAACCAATATTAAAAAGATCAAGCCATGTTACAGTGGTTGTAAGTGAAAGAAATTAAGCGAAGGAGGGTATAAGATGGGTCAAAAAGTTAGTCCAGTCGGACTTAGAATTGGCATTAATAAAACTTGGGAATCTAAGTGGTATGCTGGTAACCAAGATTTTGCTAAATTCTTGAATAACGACTATAAAATCCGTAATTTTTTGGATAAAAAATTAAAAGACGCCGCTATCGCAAGTATTCTTATTGAAAGAACTGCTGATAAGACTGAAGTTATCATAAATACAGCTAAACCTGGTGTGGTAATTGGTCATGGCGGAGATGAAATTGAAAAACTTAAAAAAGAGCTTGATAAATTAACTGGCGAAGATGTTCACATTTCAATTAAGGAAATTAAAAACCCTAATTTAGTGGCTGCGCTAGTTGCTGAAAATATCGCTCATCAAATTGAAAACCGTGTTTCTTATAAAATTGCTCAAAAGAAAGCTATAAGAAATGTTATGAAATCAGGAGCTAAAGGAGTTAAAACTTTAGTGTCTGGTAGATTAAACGGTGCTGAAATTGCAAGAGGAGAAGGTTATACTGAAGGTAAAGTTCCTCGTCATACTTTAAGAGCTAATATTGATTATGCTTTGAAAGAAGCTGATACTATTTATGGTAAAATTGGTGTAAAAGTATGGATTTATAAAGGTGAAATTCTTGGAAACGGTGTAAAAGCTGAAAAAGAAAACAGACCTGTTAGAGCTAAGGGAGGTAAGGACAATGGCAGTTATTCCAAAAAGAACTAAGTATCGTCGTCCTCACCGTTTATCTTATGAAGGTGAAGCTCGCGGAAATAGAAAAGTTTCATTTGGTGAATATGGATTACAAGCCATGGAAGGTGCTTGGATTAGCCAACAACAAATTGAAGCTGCTCGTGTAGCGATGACTCGTTACATGAAACGTGGTGGTAAAGTATGGATTAATATTTTCCCACATTTATCTTTAACTGCTAAAGGTATCGGAATGCGTCAAGGTAAAGGTAAAGGTACTCCAGATAAATGGGTAGCAGTTGTTAAAAAAGGAAAAGTTATGTTCGAAATTGCCGATGTTAGTGAAGAAGTTGCTAGAGAAGCATTCAGACTTGCTATGCATAAATTACCAATTAAATGTAAATTTGTAAAAAAAGAAAGTGGTGAGGCAAATGAAAATTAATGAACTTAGAGAATTAAGTAATGAAGAATTAGTTAAAAAAATTGATGAAACTAAAGCAGAACTTTTTAATTTACGTTTTAGCCAAGCTACTGGTAGTCTTGAGAAACCAGCTAGAATTAATGAATTAAGAAAGGCTGTAGCTAGAATGAAAACTATTCTACGCGAACGTGAATTACAAGACTAGGAGGATTTATGGAAAATATTAAAAGAGAATTAGTTGGTAAAGTTGTAAGTGCTAAAAACGATAAAACTATTACAGTTTTAGTTGAAACTTACATTATGGATAAAAAGTATGGTAAAAGAGCTATGTATTCTAAAAAATACGCAGTTCATGATGAACATAACGAAGCAAAAGTTGGCGATAAAGTTAGGATTGCAGAAACTAGACCAATGTCTAAATCAAAACATTATCGTTTAGTACAAATAGTAGAGAAAGCAGTTATTTTATAACTAGCTGGAAGGAGGATTTAATATATGATTCAACAAGAAAGCCGTTTAAAAGTAGCTGATAACTCTGGTGCTCGTGAACTTTTAGTAATTAGAGTACTTGGCGGAAGTAAAGTTAAAACTGGCAATATTGGAGATATAGTTGTAGGTACAGTTAAAAAAGCAACACCTAATGGACAAGTTTCAGAAGGTAAAGTTGTTAAAGCTGTTGTTGTAAGAACTAGACGTGGAGTTAGAAGAGAAGACGGGTCTTATATTAAATTTGATGATAATGCATGCATTTTAATTAAAGATGATAAGACACCGGTTGGAACACGTGTATTTGGACCAGTAGCTCGTGAGATAAGAGAAGATGGATATTTAAAGATTGCCTCACTAGCTAAAGAGGTATTATAAATCGTTTGGAGGAAATAATATGAAGATAAAACAAGGAGACAAAGTTGTAGTTATCGCTGGTAAAGATAAAGGTAAAGAAGGCGTTGTTACCAAAACTTTGAGAAATGATAACAAAGTCATCGTTGAAGGCGTTAATATTGTTAAAAAACATATTAAACCAAACGGTGGTGAAAATGGTAGGATTGCTGAGGTAGAAGCACCTATTCATGTTTCTAATGTAATGATGCTTGACCCTAAAACTAAAAAGGGTACAAAAATCGGATACACTACAAATAAAGATGGAAAAAAAATAAGAGTGTCAAAGAAATCAAATGAAAAATTTGACTAAACCTGAAAGGAGGGTATCTATGAACCGCCTACAAGAAAAGTATAATAAGGAAATCGTACCTAGTTTAAGAGAAAAATATAATTATGAAAGTACAATGGCAATACCTAAACTTGACAAAATTGTTGTTAATATGGGTGTTGGTGATGCAACAAGTAATAGTAAATTGTTAGAAGCTGCAGTTGCTGATTTAAAAGTAATTACTGGTCAACAACCTATTGTTACTAAAGCTAAAAAAGCAGTTGCAAACTTTAAAGTTCGTGAAGGCCAAGGAATTGGTTGTAAAGTTACTTTAAGAGGAGAAAATATGTATAACTTTTTAGATAAATTAATTAGTATTACATTACCTCGTGTTCGTGATTTTAGAGGAATTAGTCCAAAATCATTTGATGGTAGAGGTAACTATACTTTAGGACTTACTGAACAATTAATTTTCTCAGAAATAGATTATGATAAAGTTGTTAAAGTACGCGGAATGGATATTGTATTTGTTACAACAGCCAAAACCAATGAAGAAGCTTTAGACTTATTAAAAGGCTTCGGAATGCCTTTTAGAAAATAATGAATTAGGAGGAAATTATGGCAAAAAAAAGTATGATTGTCAAAGCTAATCGTGAGCCTAAATTCAAAGTACGTAAATATACTAGATGTAAAATTTGTGGAAGACCACATTCAGTACTTAAAAAATATGGAATTTGCCGTATTTGCTTTAGGGAATTAGCTTATAAAGGACAAATACCTGGAATTACAAAATCAAGTTGGTAAGAAGGGAGGATTAAATATGGTAGTATCAGATCCAATAGCTGATATGCTTACGAGAATCCGTAATGCAAATCAATTAAGATATAAAGAAGTTGAAATGCCATCTTCTAAAATGAAGGAAGAAATTGCTAGAATTTTAAAAGAAGAAGGTTTTATTGCAAATTATAAAGTAAGTGAAGGCGAAAAAGAAAAGAAAATCGTTTTGACTTTAAAATATGTTAAGAAACAAAGAGTTATCACAGGCCTTAAAAGAATTTCTAAACCAGGTTTACGTGTTTATGCTGGTGCTTCAGAAATTCCAAGTGTTTTAAATGGATTAGGAATCGCTATCGTTTCTACATCAGAAGGTGTTATGACTGGTAGAGATGCTAAGAAGAAATCACTAGGTGGCGAAGTGTTAGCTTACGTTTGGTAGAAAGGAGAAAGTTTATATGAGTCGTATAGGAAACAGAGTACTTTCAATACCTGCAAATGTTACAGTAACTACTGATGGTAATGTTGTTACAGTTAAAGGACCTAAGGGTGAACTTTCTACTGAAATTAATAAAAATATTGCTGTCGAAATTAAAGATAGTGAACTTGTAGTTACAAGAAAAAGTGATGCTTTTAAGAACTTTCACGGTACAGCTAATGCTAATATTAGTAATATGCTTATCGGTGTAACTGATGGTTTTGAAAAGAAATTAGAAACAGTTGGTGTAGGTTATCGTTTTAATGTTGCTGGTAATAAATTAACAGTAACTGCTGGATATTCTCATCCTGTTATTCTTGAAGTTCCTGCTGGACTTACAGCAGAATGCCCTAGTAATACAGAACTTGTTATTAAAGGGTGTGATAAACAATTAGTTGGTGAATTTGCTGCTAATGTTAGAAAAATTAGAAAACCTGAACCATATAAAGGTAAGGGTATTCGTTATCAAGATGAACATATCATCAAAAAAGTTGGTAAGAAAGCTGCTTAATTAGAAAGGAAGAAGAGATTATGATAAAGAAAGTTAATCGTAATGAAGTACGTCAAGCTAGACATACTAGAGTTAGAAATAAATTAGCTGGAACTAGTGAAACACCAAGACTTAATGTGTTTCGTTCTAATAGCAATATTTTCGCACAGATTATCGATGATTCTAAAGGTGTAACTTTAGTTTCTGCTTCTTCAATTGATAAAGAGTTAAAACTAGATAATGGTGGTAACGTTGAAGCAGCTAAAAAAGTTGGCGAATTACTTGCTAAAAGAGCTAAAAATGCTAAAATTAAAAATGTTGTATTCGACAGAGGCGGATACTTATACCATGGTCGTGTTAAGGCTTTAGCTGAAGCAGCACGTGAAAA
This sequence comes from Oscillospiraceae bacterium, assembly GCA_963632935.1. Lineage (GTDB taxonomy): Bacteria > Bacillota_I > Bacilli_A > RF39 > UBA660 > Coprosoma. The sequence goes on along the minus strand of CAVGWA010000022.1, from coordinate 14,314 downwards.
TGGTTTAGAATTCTAAAAGGAGGGAAAATAGTGGAAACAAAAAGAAGAGAACCCCGTCCAAAATTGTATGACGAAGAAGTTATCAGTATCGGTAGAGTTACAAAGGTAACTAAAGGTGGTCGTCAATTACGTTTTGCTGCAACTGCTGTTGTTGGTGATCGTAAAGGACGAGTTGGTATCGGTTCTGGTAAGGCTGCCGAAGTACCAACTGCTATTAAAAAAGCTGTTGCTGCAGCTACTAAAAACATTACTAATGTTGCCATTGTTGGTGGCAATACTATCCCACATGAAGCTACTGGAAGAAGAGGAGCTAGTAAAGTTTTATTAAAACCTGCTTCTAAAGGTACTGGAGTTAAAGCTGGTGGACCAGTTAGAGCTGTATTAGAATTAGCTGGTGTTAAGGATATTTTATCTAAATCACTTGGATCTAGCACAAAGATTAACATGGCATATGCTACTTTAGATGCTTTAAAGCAACAAAGAACTGCTGAAGAAGTAGCTAAGTTACGTGGTAAAAAAGTGGAGGAATTATAATATGAAGTTACATACAGTAAAACCAAATCCATATGCTACTAAAGCTAAAAAAAGAGTTGGACGTGGACCTGCTAGTGGTACTGGTAAGACTGCTGGGCGTGGTGAAAACGGACAAAATTCACGTAGTGGCGGAGGCGTTAGAGTAGGCTTTGAAGGTGGTCAAACTCCTTTATTCAGAAGACTTCCTAAAAGAGGATTTTCTAATGCTAAATTTAAAAAAATATATGCTGTTATTAATTTATCAGATTTAAATAAATTTGATAATGGTGCTGAAGTTACTCCAGAGTTATTAAAAGATATGGGATTAGTTAAGAATACTTTAGATGGTATTAAAGTACTTGGTAATGGTGTTTTAGAAAAAAAATTAACTGTTAAGGCAAATAAGTTTTCAGCATCTGCTTTCGAACAAATAGAAAAATTAGGTGGAAAAGCAGAGGTGATCTAATTGTTTAAAAAAATAAAACAATTTTTTAGCCGAGATAACAAAGATTTAAGAAAAAAAGTTTGGTTCACTTTTACAATGTTATTTGTTTTTAAATTAGGTACTGCAATTGTTGTTCCAGGCGTTAATGAAGATTTAAATGTTGGTTTTTTAGAGCTACTTAATATTATGGGTGGCGGAGCTATGAAGAATTTTTCAATTTTCGCTTTAGGTGTTATGCCTTATATTACAGCGTCAATTATTATTCAATTATTACAAATGGATATTGTACCTTATTTTACTGATTTAGCAAAGCAAGGACAAACTGGAAGAAATAAGCTTAATCAAATAACAAGAGTTCTTGGAATTGTTTTGGCTTTTGTTCAAGGTTATATGTTTTCATTTGCATTTATTCAAAATGGAACTGTATCAGATTATTTAGAGGCATCTTTAGTTATGACTGCTGGTACTTCACTTTTACTTTGGATAGGTGATGAGGTTACTAAAAAGGGTTTAGGTAATGGTACTTCTATGATTATCATGGCTGGTATTTTAGCTAGTACTCCTTATATGTTTACTCAAGCTTGGTCTGGTTTAGTTACTAGTTCAAATGGTGCTTGGGGTGTTGTATATTTTATCTTATTTATTCTTCTTTATTTAGCTATTGTTTTAGGAGTTTTATTTGTTCAGCTTGCTGAGAGAAGAATTCCAATTCAATATGCGAATAAAACTGATAATATATATGGTGGTAAAAAAACATATATTCCATTTAAATTGAATTCGGCTGGGGTTGTTCCTGTTATCTTTGCTTCTGCATTGATTTCAGCACCAGCTTTAGTAGCTCAATTTACTAAAAAAACAAGTATGATTACATTTGTTAATAAATGGCTTAGTTTATCTTCAGCAACTGGATTTTTGTTATTTATAGTTTTGATTGTTGCTTTTTCATTCTTTTATACATTTATTGTTATTAAACCAAAGGAAATGGCTGAGGATTTACAAAAATCTGGAGGTTATATTCCAGGGGTTAGACCAGGAGAAGAGACAATTAAATATGTTAGTAAGACTTTAATTAGACTTACTGTAGTTGGTTCTTTATTTCTAGCTATTATTGCTGGATTACCATATTTATTTAGTATGGTTTCTAAATTACCAACGTCTGTATCATTAGGTGGTACTGGATTATTAATTGTTATAGGTGTTATTTTAGATACTTATAAACAACTTGAAAGTAATTTGATTAGCCGTAGTTACAGTCGTCGGAGGAGTTATTAATGAATATTGTTTTTGTTGCTCCGCCGGCTTCTGGTAAGGGCTTAATGTCATCATTAATTTATGAAAAGTATGGTTATCCACATGTTTCTATGGGTGATTTGCTTAGAAATGTTGATGATGAAGAAATTAAATTAAAATTACAAAATGGTGAATTTGTTAATAATGATATGGTAGCTAAATTATTAAGAAATAGATTATCTAAATCTGATTGTAATAATGGTTATGTATTAGATGGATTCCCAAGAAATGAATCACAGATATCTATTTATGAGGATATTTGTGGTAACAATAATATTATTATTGTTTTAGATATACCAAGAGAGACTGGTGAGAAAAGAATTACTGGTAGAAGGGTATGTTTAAATTGTGGTGAAGTTTATAATGATTTATTTGAAAATAGTAGATCTAAAAAAAATGGAATATGTGATAAATGTGGTCATGAGCTTATTAAAAGATCTGATGATAGTTTAGAAGTTTATGAAAAAAGATATGATACATATTTAAATGAAACTGCACCTATTATTAAATATTTTGAAGATAAAGGTCTTGTTTATCATGTTGATGCGACAAGGCAAGCTAGTGAAATATTTAATGATATTGAAAAAATTATAGGAGGCTATAATGATTAGCATTAAATCTGAAAGGGAGATTGAACTCTTACGTATAGCAGGTGAGATTACTGGAAGTACTCATAAGCATTTAATTCCATTTATTAAACCTGGAATTACGACTAAACGATTAGATGAATTAGCCGAAGAATATATTTTAAAAAGAGGAGCAACCCCATCATTTAAGGGTTATGATGGTTTTCCAGCTTCAATATGTACATCTATTAATAATGAAGTTGTACATGGAATTCCAAGCAATAGAAAATTAAAAGATGGTGATATTATTTCCATTGATATTGGTGCTTGTTATAAGGGCTATCATGGAGATTCTGCTTGGACTTATCCGGTTGGAAAAATTGATGAAAAAAAGAAATATTTGCTTGAGCATACTGAAAAATCTTTATTTAAAGGATTAGAAGTTATTCATGATGGATGTCATGTTGGTGATATTGGGTATGCTGTTAGTAAATATGCGGAAGAACATAACCTCGGTGTGGTTAGAGAGCTTGTTGGTCATGGCGTTGGCACTGATGTTCATGAAGATCCTGATGTTCCTAATTATGGTGCGAGACATACTGGTCCTTTATTAAAAGAAGGTATGGTTATTGCAGTTGAGCCTATGCTTAATTTAGGAACTAGAAAAGTTTATATTTTGGATGATGATTGGACTATTATTACTGCTGATGATAAGCCTTCGGCTCATTTTGAACACACAGTATTAGTTACAAAAGATGGGTATGAAATTTTAACCAGGAGGTGATACGATGGCAAAAGAGGATGTCATTGAAGTAGAAGGTATAGTAGAAGAAATTCTTCCAGGTGGAGGATTTAAAGTTAAACTTGAAAACAATCACGTTATTAAAGCCCACATTTCTGGTAAAATGCGTTTACACCGTATTCGTATTTTACTAGGTGACAAAGTGAAAGTTGAATTATCACCTTATGATTTAACATGTGGGCGTATAACCTATAGAGTAACAAAGTAGGAGGAGACAATATGAAAGTAAGACCATCAGTAAAAAAGATGTGTGATAAATGTAAAATTATCAGACGTAATGGAAAAGTAATGGTAATTTGTGAAAATCCAAAGCACAAACAAAGACAAGGTAAATAGGAGGTGTTTTAATGGCACGTATTAAAGGTGTAGATGTACCAAATAATAAAAGAGTTGAAATCGCTTTAACTTATATTTATGGTATTGGTAGAAGTTTATCTCAAAAGATATTAACAGATGCTAAAATTGATTTTAATAAAAAAGCAGGTAGCTTAGATAACGATGAACTTTCACGTATTCGTGATGAAGTTAATAAATATTTAACTGAAGGTGATTTACGTCGTGAAGTTAATATGAATATTAAAACTAAGATGGAAATCAATTCTTATCAAGGTACTCGTCATAAAAGAGGCTTACCAGTAAGAGGACAAAGAACTAGTAGAAATGCTAGAACTCGTAAAGGTAAACCAAAAACAATAGCAAATAAGAAAAAATAAAAAACTTTAAAAGGAGGATATTATGGCTTATAAAGCAAGAAAACGTAAGGTTAAAAAGAATGTCCCAGAAGGCAAGGCTTTTATTCATTCAACATTTAATAATACAATTGTTACCCTTACAGATAAAGATGGTAACGCAATTAGTTGGGCATCAGCTGGTACTTTAGGTTTTAAAGGTAGTAAGAAATCAACACCTTTTGCAGCTGGTATGGCTGCTGAAGCAGCTGGTAAGGCAGCAGCAGAAATGGGTATGAAAAAGGTTGAAGTATATGCTAAAGGTTTAGGTTCTGGAAGAGAAACAGCTATTCGTTCATTACAAACAGCTGGTTTGGAAATTGCTTCAATTTCAGATGTCACACCTATGCCACATAATGGATGTCGTCCACCAAAACGACCTCGTGGATAAGAAAGGAGACCTTTATGAATTTTGAAAAACCAGATTATAAAATAACTGATTATGTTGAAAATAATAATTATGGTAAGTTTGAATTAGAACCTTTGGAAAGAGGATTTGGACTTACTATTGGTAATGCTCTTAGAAGAGTGATGCTTTCTTCAATGCCTGGAAGTGCAATTGTTGCTGTTAAAATTGACGGTGTTATGCATGAGTTCCAAACTATGGAAGGTGTTATTGAAGATGTTACTGCAATTATTCTTAATTTAAAAAGTGTAGTTGTTAAAAATCATTCTGATGATGTTAAGATAGCTCGTTTATCAGTAAGTGAGGAAAGAGTTGTTACTGCTGGCGATATTATTTGTGATAACGATGTTGAGATCATTAATAAAGATCAAGTTATTGCTACTTTAGCTAAAGGTGGAAAACTTGATATGGAATTTATTATTGCAAATGGTCGTGGTGCAACTTTATCTTCAGAAAATAAAAAGTATATTACTGATGCAAGCTTAGGCTATATTCCAATTGATGCACTTTATTCACCAATTGAAAGAGTTAGTTATGAAATTGATAAGGCTCGTGTTGGTCAAGATGCTTCTTATGATAAATTAATTATGGAAGTTGAAACTAATGGTTCTCTTCGTCCAGAAGAAGCTATGGCACTAGCTGCTAAAATTTTAATTGAACATTTAAATATTGTTACTAATTTAAGTGAAATTGCTGATGTTACTGGTATTATGAATGCTAAACAAGAAGATAATAAGTTAAAGAAATTGGAAACATCTATTGATGATTTAGATTTCTCTGTTAGGGCTTATAATTGTTTAAAAAGAGCTAATATTAATACTTTAGGTGATTTAACTGAAAAATCAGAATTAGAAATGATGAAAATTCGTAATTTAGGCAAGAAATCTTTAAAAGAAGTTATTGATAAAATTAAAGATATGGGTCTTAAATTCCGTGATGAAGATTAATAGTTAGGAGGATATTATGGCTTATAGAAAACTAGGACGCGATAATAAACATAGAAGAAGTATGCTAGCAAATCTAACTAAAGATGTTATCAATAATGAACAAGTAGTTACTACTGAAACAAGAGCTAAAGAAGTTCGTAAGTTTGTTGATAAGATGATTACTTATGGTAAAGATGGATCATTAGTTGCTAGAAGGAAAGCTTTAGCTTTCTTACATAATGATAAAAATACTGTTAAGAAAGTATTTGATGATTTAGCTGTTCGTTATGCTAAAAGAAATGGCGGATATACTAGAATTTCAAAAATTGATGAAAGAAGAGGAGACGACGCTTTAATGGTTGTTTTATCTCTTGTTGAAGAGGACGTTAAATAGGCGTTCTTTTTTTGATATTATTATTATTTTATGTTAATATTATTGTGGTGATTGTATGACTGAGCAAGAGGTTTTAGCTTATTGTAAACAAATTATGGATTGTGATATACATTATATTGATGAGTCTTTACCAAGTTTTAAACGTGATGATTTTTTAGTTGATCTTTTAAAGATAGTTAATGAACTTAAATTAAATTATAATGTTATGCTTGAACTTAAACATAGTGAAAATTCTGATGAATTTGATGATGATTTAGCTAAGTTAAAATATAAAATCAAGTATATTGAAAATAAATTTTTGAAAGAACATAATTTAAATAGTAATAATATTGCTATATTTGCAAAAAGTGAAAATGGTAAGCCTTATTTTTTAAATGATTTAAAAAAGATTCCTTCTGAAGTTTATGATGAAGTTTTAAAAACTGTTAATTTATTTTTAAGTGGTCAAAGATTTGGCGAAGATAAAGTTAAGATTTTGAAAAACAATGATAATTTTGTAAGACCGGTTTTTGAATATAAAGGGTTTCAGGTTAGAATTTTTGCTACTAGATTGAAGGAAAATGTGTTTTGTGTTTTCGGTGTAACTATCAAGAAAGATGATTATGATAAAAAGATTTATACTAATTTTTCTAGAAGACTTTCAGGATTGGTTTTTGATGGTGTTTTGGATGACTATATTAATAGGCTTTCTAATGTTTCTCTTAGGAATGATTTAATTATTGAAAATAATCAAATTTTAGAAGATATTTTAAATAATTTGAATAAAGGTGAAGATGATATAGAACTTTTGTTTTCTGATGAATATTATGATGTTGAAGGTGGTATGGAATCTATTTTAGAAGAAGAGGCGATTGAAGAAAATAAAGGTGATGATAATACTGTGGATGTTTCGTCTGATTCTATTTTAGCTAAAGAAGATACTGGTATTTCTTCTATTAAAGATGTTGTTAATATTAAGGTAATGCCTGAATTATTAAGTGGTAAAAAATATAAGGTAAGAAGAGAAACTATTTTAAAGGATTATATTAGAAGTAATATTATGATTATGAATTTTGATGAATTATTAAATGTTGTTAAAGTTGTTTCTTTTATTAATTTTGAAAGAGCTATTAAGTATCATGTTAGTATTCCTAATGTTCCTGAGGTTAGTTTTGAAGCAAAGCCTGTAGCTGTTAAAAGAGGTAGAAAACCTATGAAAGAAACTCCTTTTAGAAACTATATAAAAACTTCTATTGTTAAGTTTAGTTGTGATGAGTTATTAAGAGTTAAAAATTGTATATTAGATTTAAATATTGATAAATCTATTGGTGAGGTTTATGATAAGATGATGATAGTGCCTAAACATCAATTAGATAGATTTATTTTAGAAAATTATACAAGTGATGATATAGGTGAAAAACGAAAATAAAAACAAGTTTAAGTGACTTGTTTTATTTGTGACGCAATGATAATACCCATTTTTCATAATCTTTTTCATAGTTTCTATGATACATTTTTGCTTTTTCTTCATTTTTAATTTGATTAAATATTTCTTCTGGGAAATATGATTTTATTTCATCTCCGTGAAGTAGGTACATTAATTCTATAAAATCTTCTTCATATTTTTCGTTAGTTGATACTAGATTTATTGCTTCTGGTGATGATAGAAGTTTTAGTTCTAGTTCTTCTTTTTTTATATAATTTTTATTTTTCGTGACTTTTTTTTCTTTATTTCCTTTTATTTTCTCATACATTTGATAAGGTATGTATGGGAGGATTTCGTCTTCTAAAATGATATATAGCGTGTTTATAAATTCTTCATTATATCTTATTTCAACGGGCATTGTTTTTAATAATTTTGGATTATTTAGTATTGCTCCAAATAATTCAGCTTCATCTTTGTACTGCATTTTGACACCTCTTTCTTATATAATATTTTTTTTAAATGTTTTTGTCAATGATTTACAAATGTTTTTGCTTATTATATAATGTTTTTAAGGGTGATGAGTATGAAAGCATTGATTACAGGAGCAAGTAGTGGCATGGGTGCGGATATGGCTAGAGTTTTGGTTAGTGAAGGTTATGAAGTTATTTTAGTTGCGAGAAGAAAAGGAAGGTTAGAAAAGCTTGCTAAAGAGTTAGGTGATAAGGCTAGGATTATTGTTAAGGATGTTTCTAGTACTTTTAATTGTATGGAATTATATAATGAGGTTAAAAAAGAGGATATTGATATTTTAATTAATAATGCAGGTTTTGGTGTTTTTGGTGATTTTTATAAAACTAGTTTAGATAAAGAACTTGATATGATTGATTTAAATGTTAAGTCTTTGCACACTTTGACTAAGCTTTTTTTAAAGGATTTTGTAAAAAAGGATAGAGGTTATATTTTAAATGTAGCATCTTCAGCTGGATTTATGGCTGGACCTTTGATGGCTAGTTATTATGCAAGTAAGAATTATGTTGTTAGTTTAACTTGTGGAATTTATGAGGAACTTAAAAAAATTGGTAGTAATGTTTCGATAAGTGCTTTTTGTCCTGGGCCGGTTGACACTGAATTTAATAAAGTTGCGAGAGTACATTTTTCTATTAAAGGAATGAATAGTATGGATGTTTCTAGATATGCTGTTAAAAAAATGTTTGATGAAAAACTTATTATTGTTCCTGGTATTAAGATGAAATTAGGTTTATTTTTTACTAGGTTTATTCCTAGAAAATTGCTTTTAAAAATTAGTTATAATATTCAAAATGGTAAAAGAAAGTAATTATTATTATAATTTTGACGTAAATTTTATAGAGGTGAGTTTTTGAGAAGATTATTAGATTATGATGAGATGAATGATATTTTATCTTCATTAGATAATAATATTATTAAAAAAGAAAAACCTATTGGGTTTACTTATTTTGATTATCCTATTGACCATTATGTTTATGGTCATGGTAAGTATCATGTTATTATTACTGGTGGTACACATTCGGCTGAACTTATTAGTAATGTTTTTGTCGTTAGGTTTATGGAAAAACTTTCGAATAAAGAGATTTTGATCGATGATGATTTATATACTATTCATTTTATTCCTTTTGTAAATCCTGAGGGGACTATTATTGTAACTAGTGCGATTAGGTCTTTAATAGGAAAAAATATGAGTGAAGAGGAAGTTCAAACTTATTGTTTAACTTATTATAGAAATAGTTATATTGAAGGAGAATATGCTTCTAAATATGACTTAAGGGATAATAAATTACAGATGTATATGTTTAGACATGCGACAGCAGATTGTTTAGATGATAAGCATAAAAAGTTAAAAGATAATTTAAGTAAAATTATTAAAGAAAATGATTTGCCTGAAGGTTGTATGATTAATTGGTCTAATAATGGTAGAGGTGTTGATTTAAATTCTAATATTGAAAAGAGTTCTTTTATTGATAGGGTTTTAAATGGTGAGAAAATTTATGGTAATTTTCATTTGAATAATTTAAGACGTGATAAAATTGGACCTATTGGACGACCTTTTAATATTTATGGGGAGATAGAAAAGGAAAATATTGCACTTTTAGATTTTTATAATGAAATTAATGATAAATTTGATTTGATTGGTTCTTTTATTTATCATAGTTGTGGGAATATGGTTTATTATTTAGGTGATAGTGACACTTCAAATCCATGGTGTGAGTTATCTTTAGATGATATTAATAATAATTATTATGTTGCGAAGGGTTATGCTAGTGCGGCTGGTTATAAGCTTATTTCTAAAGAAATTTATACGACAATGGATTCTAAGTTAAAAACTTTATTTCCTGTTACTCTTTTGGTTGAATTAGGTGGTGTTAGAGCTACGCCTTTATCACAATTTATGGATTTAGATTTACCTGGTAGTGATGATGCTTTTAAGTATGTTTATTCCAAGATTATTAATGATAATACTAAAGCTATTATTAATACTTTACCTTTGATGGTTGATGTTTATAAAAGGTGAAATTATGGATTATATGGTATTAGTTAATAAAGACAATTTATTTGAACTTAGTGTTTTTTCTTCGCTTGTTTTGTATGGATATGATTTAGATGGTAATGAAATTTTACTTGAAAGACAAACGGCGAAGATGATTAGAAGGCTTTTAGAAAAATTAAATAGTATAAAAGGTTTTCGTAAGGTTGTAGTTGATTCTGGTTATAGGTCGTTTTCTCAGCAAGCAGAAGTTTATGATTATTATAAAAATCGGTTAGGTGAGGAGAGTGCTGGAAGAAGGGTTGCAGCAATTGGAACTAGTGAGCATCATACGGGTTTAGCTGTAGATGTTTCTTTAGTTATTGATGGTAAATGTACTGATGAATGTACGGGAGAAGAGCCTGAAATGGTGTGGCTTAGAGATAATTGTTATAAATATGGATTTATTTTAAGGTATCCAAAGGGTAAGGAGAATATTACGGGTTTTGTTTATGAACCTTGGCATTTTAGATATGTTGGTTCTATTCAAAAAGCTTTAGATATTAAAAAAAGCAATCTTACTTTTGATGAATATGTTTCAAAAATATTTGTGTGATTTTTAAAATTCCATTGTAAAAATATTTTTGTTATATTATAATAACATCTATGGTGAGGCGTATGCAGGCAATTGTTATTAAAAATTTGAATTTTAATTATGGTAAGCAAGAAGTTTTTAATAATTTTAATTTAGACATTGTAAAAGGACAATTTGTTACTATTTTAGGTAAAAATGGTTCTGGTAAAAGTACACTTGCTAGAATAATTTATGGCGATTTAAAATATAAAGGTGAAGTTTTTATTTATAATGAACTTGTTTGTTTTAAAAATATTTTAAAGATTAGAAAAAATATTTCTTTTGTTAGAGATTATTATGATGAGTATTCATTTAACGGGACTGTTTTAGATGAATTATTACGATTTTCAAGTGATAAAAAGAAAGTTTACGATTTGGCAAAAAAATTAGATATTTATGATGTTTTGTCCGTGGATTCTAATTTGATTTCTTTGAGTGAAAAAAAGTCTTTGGTTTTAGGGGTTAGTTTATTGAAAAAGTCTTCTATTTTGATTTTAGACAATACTTTTGAAGGTATGAATTATAATTTGAAGATGAAGATTTTTAAAATGCTTAAAAAAAATAAAATTACTGTTTTAAATATTACTCATGATGTTGAAGATTGTTTGTTTTCTGATAAAATTCTTAATTTGAATAATAATTTTTATGGTAGTAAAGAAAAACTTTTTGATGATAGTTTTGATGATTTTGAACTTCCTTTTGTTGTTAATTTATCATACAAATTAAAATTTTATGATTTAATTGATACTGTTTATTATGATGAAAAGGCTTTGGTTGATGATTTATGGAAATAAATAAAGGTGAAATTACTGTTGTTATTGGACGTGGTAAGAATGAGTTTTTAAAATCATTTGATATAGACGGTAAAAAAAGTTTTTATTTAGATAATAATTTTGATGATTTTTTTTGTAATTCTATTTATGATGATATTTATTTTGTTTTGAAGAAAAGAGAATTTAAAAATATTGATAAGCGTATATTAAATTCTATTAGTATGGTTAAACTTGATTATTCATGTTTATCTAAGTCTATTTCTTCTTTAAGTTTAGGTGAAAAGAAAAAGGTTTCACTTGCTCGTTTACTTGCTTGTAATCCTCGTTTTTTGTATTTAAATGAACCTTTTTTTGGACTTGATTTATGTAGTAAAAGGGAATTTATTCGTTTATTTAAGATGATGAAGGTTAGATATGGTAAAACGTTTGTTATTTCGACTGATGATATGAATTTGGCTTTTGAAATAGCTGATAAAATTATTGTTTTAAATGGTGATGTTGTTTTTTCTGGTAATAAATATGATTTTTTTACATCAGAGAAATTAGTTTCTAAGTATAATATTTGCATGCCTAAATTAGTAGAATTTGTATCTTATGTTAGAAAAAATAAGAATGTTAAATTAAATTATCGCGATGACATTAGTGATATAATGAAAGATATATATAGATTTGTAAGATAAATCACTAATAATTTTATTGAATAAATCTTTAATGATTTTATGGAGTAATTCTTTAATGATTTTAATGTGGAAATGTGCTACAATAGTAGTGTTGTTTTTGAAAGGAGTAAAGATATGAGGTATTTGATAACATTTTCTTATGATGGATCAAAGTATAAAGGATATCAAAAGCAGCCAAAGGAAAGAACTGTTCAAGGAGAATTAGAGAAAGCTTTAAAAACTATAAATGGACATAAGAAAGTTAGTGTTCATGCTTCTGGTAGAACAGATGCTGGAGTACATGCTTATAATCAAAAGGCTCATTTTGATTTAGATATAAAACATATAACTCCTGAAAAATTAAAAGATGGTCTTAATAGTTTGTTACCTGATGATATTTATATTAAATCTGCTTTAATTGTGCCAGATGATTTTCATGCTAGATTTAATGCTAAAGCTAAGGAATATATATATATGATAAATATGGGAGAATTTAGTCCAATTGAGAAGGATTATATATATCAGTATAATAAAAAACTTGATGTTGTTGAGATGGAGAGAGCTTTGAAATATTTGGAAGGTACGCATAATTTTAAATCATTTACTAAAGCTGATGATGAGAAGGATGATTATGTTAGAACGATTGTTCAAACTAATTTAATGCGTAATTTGAAAAATGTTAATAAAATTACTTTGAGTTTTTTAGGAACTGGTTTTATGCGTTATCAAGTTAGGAATATGATTGGTACGTTGATAGAAATTGGTGAAGGAAAACGTAAGAGTGAGGATATTATTTCTATTTTACGTGCTGAGGATAGAAGGAAGGCCGGAAAAACGGCTAATCCAGAGGGTCTTTATTTAAAAGATGTATTATATTAGTCAAAGGTAATATAATCGTGAAACAACAAATATTTAATTGATATTTGTAAATTAATTGTTATTTAAGTCAACAAAATGTATAAAAAAGGCATGGTATTTTGTTGACTTTTCTACCTTTTTTGATATAATCCCGAGTTTGACAGTTGTATGTTTTAAATTACCTTTATTGCTAAGTAAAATCTAGTTTTTTTATTATTTTATTATTGCGTACTATTGTGGAGTATGATATAATGTAGGTGAAAGTAGTGATAATATGAGATTAAAAACATCCAGTTCTAAAAATGCCAAATTATATTATATTATTAAAGATTACACCACATTAGAAGGTAAAAGAACAACTAAGATATTTGAAAAACTAGGAAATCAACAACAAGTAGAAGAAAGATTCGGAAAATATAACACCCTTGAAAATATAAAAAAATATATTAAAGCACTCAATGATGATGAGAAAGAAAATTTATTAAAACGTGAATATGACCCTAATAAAAAAATACCTTTTAATCAAAATAAAAAATTTAATGTTGGTTATTTGTTTTTAGAAAGAATTTTTAATCAATTAAAAATTAAAGAAATTTGTAATTCTATTTCTGAAAAATATAAATTTAAATTTGATTTAAAAGAAATATTGTCTTATTTAGTTTATGCAAGAATAATTTACCCTTCATCTAAATTAGAAACCTTTAAACAATGTCAAAACTTTATTAAAAAGCCAACTTTTAAACTTCACGATGAATATAGGGCTTTAAGTTATCTTGCAGAAAATATAGATTTCATTCAAGAAAACTTATTTAATAATAGCAAGTCAGTTGTTGATAGAAATTCAAAAATTGTTTATTATGATTGTACAAATTATTTCTTTGAAATCGACGAAGAAGATGATTTAAGAAAATATGGGATTTCAAAAGAACATAAACCAAATCCTATTGTCGGCATGGGATTATTTATGGATGGAGATGGAATTCCTTTATCTTTTAACATTTATCCTGGAAACCAAAATGAACAAAAAACTTTAATTCCAGAAGAAAACAAAATAGTTAATAATTTTAAATTAAATAACACAAAAATAATTTTATGTACTGATGCAGGTTTAAGTTCGGATAAAATTAAAAAATATAACATTGAAAATGGAAGAGGTTTTGTTATTACTCAATCTCTAAAGAAATTAAAAAATGAATATAAAGAACAACTTTTTGATAACAATGAATGGAGACTTTCAAACGATTTAAGGCATATTTATAATTTAGAAGAAATAAAAAATGATGAAAATTTAAAGGAAAAATATTATGACAAATTATTTTATAAAATAATTCAAACAGAAACAAAATCTATAAAACAAGACATAATTGTAACATTTAGTTTTAAATATTATGATTACAATAGAAATTTAAGAAACA
>CAVGWA010000021.1:0-25739 GCA_963632935.1 Oscillospiraceae bacterium | reverse complement strand
AATATCAATTCATTTATCAAATTTATTGTTCACCAACACTATTTGACAAAGAACCCTTTATTTTTCTTTTTCACTCATAGAAGCAACTTCTAATTTCTTATCATTATGAATTAAAATTAAACTTCCTTTAGTTTGATATGATAAATCAGCTTCATATTCAATTTCAAAATTATAAACATAAGCTTTTTCATCAGTATTATCACCATATTTATAAGATGATTGTTCTACTTTAGTAACAGTTACATCTTTAACAACAGGAAGTTCTTGTTTACGGTTACCATAAACATTACTTTCAACTGACTTATACATGCCTTCCATAGCATATTTTTTAAAATCAGTCACATAACTTGAGTAAACAAATTCAGTGCCACCAACATCATTTTTACTAGTTTTATTATCTAAATTAAAGAAATCAGCAATAAACATTTGACTAACTAGTTCAGCATATTTTTCTTCATCAATATTATCTTCACTTAATACTTTATCTAATCTCTTAAATAAACTTTTATAATAAGAAGTAGCATTAGCTTTTAAATTATAATCATAACCTTCAATAGTATCAACAGATTTTACTTCTTTTGTTTTACTAGTTTTAGAAAAATATTTATTAAAAATTAAACATCCACCAGCAATTATCAAACCAAATAATACAATTACAATAATCACTCTTTTAATATTTAATTTACGTTTTCTACCCCTCATTTTTGTCCTCCTTTTATTACCTTATTTGACTCTTCAGTTTTTTTAACTAAATCATGAACAATTATATCATTAGAAACCGCAATAGCATCTTCTGCCTTTTTAGAATATTTACTAATATAATCAGAACTAATGACCGCTTTTTCATCAAATACAACTGCTTGACCATTTTGATTATCATAATACATTTTATCAGTTATCCAATTGCCATTAGGGAATATTACATAATGATCATCAGTACTAAATACATCATGACCTAAAGCATATTTATCTTTAATACCAAGCATATTTCCTAAAGTTGGTAAAACATCATACATACCAGTTACTGTAGTAATTTCCTTATTAATTTTCTTTCTAAGATTTTCATCTTTTGTCCAAATAATAAATGGTACTTTACGATTAATCTCATAATCATACTTAGTAAACTCTTTATATTCAGGATCATCCTTAGAACGTTTAGAATCAGTTTCAGGATTATAATTATAATAATAATCATACTCATTACGTTTTATTTTCGCATCATGATCACCATAAATAACTAAAATAGTATTATCCCATAATCCTTCTTTATCCATTTCTTCAACAAACTCACCAATCGCACTATCTGCATAATGAGCAGTTGTAAAATATTTACCTAAAGTTGTACCTTTTAAATAATTATTAGTAACCTCTTCTGTTGTTCCATCTTCATTTGTTTTTGTATAATGATATGTTAAATCTAAATCAGTATTATCGCCAACACCATCAAATGGCGTATGATTAGAAAGCATAATAAGAAGTCCATAAAACTTATCATATTTACTAGATATTTTCTTAATCTTAGGTACAGATTGTTTAAAGAATGACTTATCAGAAAGACCCATACCAACAATATCATCTAATTTATAATCTTTATCATAATAATAAAATTTATCATAACCTAATTTCTTATGCATCACTTCCCTATTCCAGAAATTACCCTTATTCGCATGCATACTAAATACATAATAATTTTCTTCCTTTAAAAATTTCTGAATAGATGGATATTCTCTATCCCAATAACTAACAAATACAGTACCACTACTTGCAGGAAGAAGCGACGTACTATAAGTAAACTCAGAATCACTACTAGTACCAACACTTTCTTGAGAATAAAAATTAGAAAAATACATTCCTTCACTAGCTAACCTTTTCAAATTAGGAGTTAATTCTTTACCATTAATTTCAGTACTTAATAAATAATTTTGAATACTTTCCGCATGAATAGCAATTACATTTTTACCCTTAAAAATATTACTATATTCATTTTCTTCAGTAGTAGTTTTATTATTTTTATAATATTGTCTAAACTCTTTAGCTGCCTTATCATAACCAAATAAAGGGCTTATTTGTGGTTTTAAACTTGCAATTAAATCATTCCCTTGATAAGTATAAATACCAAATTTCATAACAACATATTCCCTATTCCACTGTTTATATAATCTTGAAATATCAGTTCCAGTAAGCGTTGATACAAAAAAGCCTAAAACGATTGTAGCTGCAAGTAAACACTTTAAAAAACTAACCTTTAATTTTTTTTCTACCTTTATCTTATTATAATAATTTTGTTTTAATAATTTTTTATGAACAAATATTAAAGTAATAGGTGCCCATATATAACAAAAATCCTTTACTTCCATAATTGTCTCTAAAGCATCACTTACTCCAGATATTTGTAAACTAGTAGCCAAAAGTGAAAAAGACGTAAATGAAATATAATTTGTATAATAAACTGAATTAATTAGACAAACTAAAGTTAAAATAATTTCCCAAGTGATAAAATATTTAAACCGATTCTTAGGCTTTATAAAATAAGCAAAAGAACCAGCAAATAAAATAAAAACTAAATCAGCTAAAATAGGACTAAAAGCCATATAATTTTTAACCGTAAAAAAACGAATCATACACCCATTAATTAAAGATGTAATAATAAACGTTGTAAATAAAATATTATTTCTAAAAAAATAAATAATAGTCTCTTTTGTTTTGTATAAAATGTCAATTAAATTTTGACCAAACTTTTTCATATTCCACCTCAATTACTTAACCATTATAGCACTTTTTTAAAAAGAAAAAAAGCTCCTTTACATCCTGTAAAAAAGCGATGTAAAGAAGATGTAGAGAAAAGCACACTATAATATAAGTGTGCTTTTTGCCATAATACTCTTGAAATTTTAAACTAAATTTGCCTAAGTACTAATAGTCTGAAGAGTAAACATATATCGGCAACTTATATGTCCATTACTTATTATGATTAAATTTGCCTTTTTTATACAAATTATACTCATCGTTATTAATTGCTATACCCATAACAAATATATAAGATAACATATATATCCAAATCATCATAACAATTATTCCAGAAATGCTACCATAAAATAAAGTGTAATTAGCAATATTAGAAACATAATATGAATATACATTCGTAGTTACTATCCAACAAATCGTAGTAAACAAAGCACCTTTACTCATAAACTTACTAGAAATTTTTTCATTAGGTGCAATCGTATATAAAATTTTTAATATCCAAAAAATAAGAATAAAAGCAATAGGCCATTTCAAAAGCATAAATAGAAAATATACCTTATTTATTACATTTGAAAATAAATTAAGCTTTAATATCTCATTCATAATAATATTTCCATAAGCAAGTACAACAAATATAAATACAAATAAAAACATTAATAAAATTATCATAAAAAGAGCCTTAATACGGTCTTTTATATAATCATTACTTTTTATACCATAAAGTTCGTTAGAAGTTATAATTATAGAATGAGTACCATTAGAAACTAAAATAAAACCTACTATCATTGAAAATGCGACATTACCAGTTATATGACTTTTTTCAATAAATGGTAATATTATCTGCATAACATTTGTTGGAACAAATTTATTTAAAGCGCTCATAAAAGGCTTTAAAATGAAAAGAAATTTAGAACTAATATATCCAAACAAAGTTAAAAGAGGAAAAATAGCAAGAACAATAAAATAAGCAAGCTGACCAGGCAAAATTTTCATCTCAGGCCTTGTAATTAAATTATAAATTCTTTTAACATATCCTTTTAACATATTCTTCCTCTTTACTAATTATTAATTTCCTCTTTGTTACTTCGCATATCTAAAGTTGCTTCATTAATTGCATCATCAATTGTCTTAATCTCATCTAAAATCATACTATAACCAATAGCCGCACCAAAACCATGAGATAATTCTTTAAATTCCTTTTTTAATTTTCTTATATATGTTACAACAGCTTTTTCATCATGCCTTGCCATATATATTAAAAATTCATTACCATTAGTTCTTAAAATTTCACTATCACTAAGTTGATTACTTATTAAAATTCCAGCTGCTTGTACAATAACATTATCACCTTCAGTATGTCCAAAATTATCATTTATATAAGCAATGTTATTCAAATCAACTACTACTAAAGCTTGAGGATAAACATCACTACTATCCCATAAAGCAATATTATCATTTAAATAATTTCTATTTTTTAAAGATGTTAGTGAATCAATATAACGTAATTTATCAGTTTTAGAAAGCTTATTATTAATTTTTTTCTTCCTGCCAAATAAAAATCTAGTAATTACTAATATAATAGCAAGTAAAACAATAACAATAGAACTTAACAAAACCTGTAAATATTTACTGTTATTATTAGATAAAAGTACTTCTTTATAACTATTATTAGCAAATTCATAAGTATTCACAAAAGATAAATAAAAATTGAAAAATTCATTAAGTTTAGTATTTGAACTTAAACTTCTAGAAATAAATCCATAATTATCGTTAATATCAATTGTATGCAAATTAATATAACGTTTTAATTCATATCTTACATAATAATCATAAGTTTTTTCATCCATAGCAGCTATATCACTACTTTTTAAATGACTTATTAATTCTTTTGTATTTTTATATTCCTTAACCTTAACTTTATTAGCCTTTAAATATTTTGATATTTTTGTATCTTTAACAGCCAAAACATTCATGCCTTCTAATGAAGTAATATTATTAATTTGAACATTTTGATTACCCGTAACAATAGCTACTTTACTATCATAAACAGAAATAGTCTTATACGTATCCATAGAAAATTTTTGTCTATCAAAATTACCAAAAACAATATCAATTTTATTTTCATTAAAATCTTTTAAAAGTGTTTCTAATGAAGAATATTGTTTATAATCAATTTCAATACCAGCCGCTTTCGCAAACCCATTTAATATTTCATGATTTGAACCTTTTAAATTACCATTTATAGTAATGTCATATGGACTACCTGAGACAAAACCATAAGTATATCTTTTACTTCTAAACTCTGTTTGACTTTTTTCAGATACCTTTTTATAAGTAAAATAATTATCAGCTAAATATTTATTTAATGATTTATCATATTTATTGTTTTTCCATTTTTTAAAATACTTTATTAATATCTTATTTAATTTATTATTATTTCCAAGTGATATAACATAATTTATTTTATAATCAGAAATATTATAAGAAATATTAAAATTATTTTTTAATATATCATCCAAATAATTTAATTTAGCACACGCAATTGCATCAACTTCGCCTGATTTTAGTGCACTTAAAAGTTCAGAATTATTTTCATAACTTTTATATGTTAAATCAGAAGAGCCTGTTAAATAATTACTTACCTTTGATAAATCATTTTTTAATGTACCAACTGTTAATTTTTTTATTTCAAAAACATCATTATAATAAACTTTTTTATTAGTAACTAAAACATAATTGTCTTGATATAATATTAAATCATTAGACCCTACACTATCTTTTTTTTCTAAAGCATAACCACTAGAAGAATCTGATGATTTATTAAAATCTAAACCAGTATCACCTTCCAAAGCTCCTAAAAAATCAAATACAAGTCCACTACCATTATTACTAACAATAGGTATACCATCAAGTACCTTAAAATCAATAACCTTATTTTTATTATTTTCAATCCATTTTTTTTGTGAAACAGTTAAAGAAGTTTTTTGATCTTCCTTAGTAAAGAAATAAAACACTCCAACTAAAGCTAAAACTAAAAAGAAAATTAAGGCAGTTACCTTTAATTTTTTACTCATTTAACTTACCTCATTTCC
The DNA here is from genome assembly GCA_963632935.1 of Oscillospiraceae bacterium. GTDB lineage: Bacteria > Bacillota_I > Bacilli_A > RF39 > UBA660 > Coprosoma. The sequence continues at coordinate 19,902 of CAVGWA010000021.1, read as the reverse complement.
ATAGCTAAAAGTATCACTATTTTTATTTTTATAACCTACAATTGGATAATCATCGCTATCTTCATTAGAATCAATCAAAACTTGAATATCATAATATTTCTTATCATTTGCCTTCAAATTTTCTGCAACCTTATCACATATTTTTTTTGCATCATCTTTACTCATTGAACTATCTACCGTAACCACAAAATTTAACACACGTCCCTCATCATGATAAGAAACTTTTGAAACTTTATCATTTTCCTTTAAAGATTTTTCAATCTTACTAATAGTACTTGAAGAAATTTCATGTTTATCGATATCTTTCAATCTATCTCCATACTTATTGTTACTAAAAAGTGGAACAATAAAAAGCCAAATCATAACAACTAAAAGAACAATTAAAAATACACTCAAACCAATTAAACATTGTTTTTTATGTGTTCTTATAAATTTTTTCATAAAATCACCTAACCCATTATACTATAATTAATATTAATTTTCAAAAATTTAATCAATATACTCATACATAAATTGCTTATATTCACTGTCATATTTTATCTCAACATAACCATTTAAATTTTTAGAAGAATTTCTAGGATCTTTAACATCTTCTGAAGAAATATAACCACCATTTAATAATTCTGACATTTTCAAATTATAACTTTTTCCATCAGTAGTTAACTTACTTGCATTATCAATGCTCCAAGATTTAGCCGCCTTTTCAATTACCGTAACCTGATCTTGATAAGACTTTTCCCTAGCTTCTTTAATAACAGACGCTATCGTTGGATAAACAATCAAAGCAATAAGACCAAGTATTGAAACAACTGCAATTAATTCAACTAAAGTAAACGCATTTTTATTCTTCATTTAAACACCTACTTTAATTAAATTATAATGTAATAACTTTATAAAGTCAACCAACTCATGATATAATATTATAAATTTAAGAGGTGGTTTTTGTGAAAAAAGTTGAACTATTATCCCCTGCGGGAAATATGAAAACATTAATATCTGCAGTTAATAATGGAGCCGATGCCGTGTATATTGGAGGTAAAAACTTTGGTGCTCGTGCCTTTTCTGAAAACTTTTCAGATAATGAATTAATCAAAGCTGTAAAATACTGTCATCTATATGGTGTTAAAATATATGTAACTGCAAATACAGTTATCTTTGAAAATGAAATAGAATCATTTTTAAATTACATGAAATTTTTATATGAAATTAATGTTGATGCTGTAATTATGCAAGACCTAGGAATGATACATTTAGTTAAAAAATTAATTCCAAACCTAGAAATACACGCATCAACCCAAATGAACATACATAATGATGAAGGATTAAAATTACTAAAACAAATGAAAGTATCAAGAGCAGTATTAGCTCGTGAAATGACATATAATGAAATTAAAAGTCTAAAAACAGATATTGAAAAAGAAATATTTATCCATGGAGCCCTTTGTGTATCATATAGTGGTCAATGCTTATTTAGTAGTCTAAATGGTGGCAGAAGTGGTAATAGAGGTAAATGTGTAGGTTCCTGTAGACTTCCATATGATCTAATTGAAAAAAATAAAATAAATAAAAATATATATCCATTAAGTACTAAAGAATTATGTACCGCAGAATATATTAAAAAAATATTAGACTTAAACATAAATAGTCTAAAAATAGAAGGAAGAATGAAAAGCCCAGAATATGTTGGATACATAACAAGTGTCTATAGAAGATTAATCGATGAATACTATAAAAAAAATGAACCAATATTATCAGAAAAAGAAAAAATAAACTTTGCAAAACTATTCAATAGAAAATTTACTAATGGATATTTATTTGATGATAACATTTATAATAATGAAACACCTAATCATTTAGGCTATCCTCTTGGAAAAGTTATTTCAATAAAAGATAAAATTAAAATAAAACTTAAAGATACCATATACCAAGAAGATGGTATTAGATTTAATGAATCACATAAAGGAATGATTGTAAATAAAATATATAATGAAAAAAAATTATTAATTAATAAAGCACATAAAAATGAAATCATATATATAGACAATAAAATAAATCTTAAAACAAATGATACCATAAATAAAACAATAGACAAAAATTTAATCACTACAATTAATAACATACCATCTAAAAAAATACCAATATCATTTTACCTAGAAGCATATATTAATAAAAGATTAAAATTAACTATCACCGATAATATCAATAAAATTACCATAGAAGGAAATATATTAAATAAAGCAATAAATAAAACAACAACCAAAGAGATAAAATCAAAACTAAATAAATTAGGAACTACTCCATTTTGTTTAGATAAATGTGAAATAAAAATGAATGATGCTTTTATACCAATGAGTGAATTAAATAACTTAAGAAGAACTCTAACAAATTTACTAATTGAAAAAAGAACTAATTCATCTAACAAAATAACCTTTAAATATAATAAAAAAACGATAAATAAAACAAATAATGAAAATAGTTATCTAGTTAGAAATGAAAATCAATTAAAACACTTCTTAAATAAAGGTAGAATATATACAGAAAACTATGATCTATATAAAAAATATAAAAATGAAAATGTATATTTTAAACTACCTAGAATAATGAATAAATATCCAAAATATATAAATGAAAACCTACTTATAAGTGAACTAGGTGGTATATATAAATACTCTAAAAACAATAACGTAATAACAGACTATCCACTTAATATAACAAATAGCGAAACAGTTAACTTTCTTCATGAATTAGGTATTAAAATATCAACACTATCACCAGAAATAAATAACTTTAAAGAAATAGAAAAATATAGTCATCAAACAGAAAAAATAGTATATGGAAAACCAGATCTAATGATATTAAAAAAATTTAATCCAAATTCAACATACCTTAAAAATAAAAAAGGAAATTACTTTAAAATAATTCATGGAAAATATACAACAATACTTCATCATACAAATATAAATTTAAATAAAAAAGGTAGACATATCTTATTGGATGAAAAATATTGAAAAAACCAAGGCTAATAAGATGTGAAACCCATTTAAAAGACATCAAATAAAAAACTTATGTAATTATAATATTTATTCAAATAAAGCTTGTCTTTATTTGTTATCTATTAATAAATATAACCACCTTAATATTTGTACTATTGTCATAGTTTTTAAATTTTTATCCTTTGAAGCCATAAGAAAACACCTCCTTTCGGAAGTGTTTTCTATCATACTTAAGTTTTTTATAAATTTCTACCATAAAGAGTGCATTTCATAAGCCTTGTTTTAATTAAAATAATTAAAATCACTTTCCCTCAATGTAAATTTATATGCTGTATTATTATTTATAATTACAAATATACATTCAACATTTTCCTTAACTTCAAAGCATAAAATTGGTGAATGTAATTCCTCCTCAACATCAACTAAATCATTAAAATTTTTAATATTAATAACATCATAATTATCAAAATCAGGCAGATTATGAGTCTCAGCGATAATCTCTGCATACTCTTTTAAAATCTTATTAAAAGCTAATACATATTCAGATTTTCTAGTTACAACAAGCAAACTCTTAACTAAAACAACTAACGTATATAATGAAACAACTAATACAATACAACCAGTAACTAATAAAGGGAAATTCATTTCAGCACTTGAATTAACATTCCTATAAATAGTATCACTACCACTATTTACATAATTAGGTTTAATATTAATAGTTTGTTGTAATAAAGGAATTTCCAAAGTCATTTTACTATCTGTTTGTAATCCTTTTTCTGATTCACCCTTAAGACCAGCAGTAATATTAATTTTCATACTTAAATCAACTCTAGCATCTACAGATAAACCAAATTGATTACGAAAATCAGTCATAATCTCATTATATTTATTATAATCTAAATTAACATTTTCACTAATACTTATAGTACTACCAGAACCACTTTTATTAGTAGGATTTACAATAGGATATGTTTTTGTCCATACTTCTACATCTTTACCATCAGTATTTTGATACAACCCTTTAGTGGTTGCCACAATTTGATAACTATATGAATAATCTAATTCTTTACTAGCCTGTAAATTATATTTAGTATCTACTTCAATATGATCAATAAGTGAAACAATATACTGTTTATTCATGCCTAAATATGATGAAGCAAAAAAATTATTGTTTTTTAAATAAACTTTATAACTCAAATTTGAATTATAATTATATGAATATAACTCCTCTTTATCAATTTGTTCAGAATCCAAACTTTTAACAATTAAAACAATAGAAGCAAACATAATTACCAAAACAACTATTAATAAGAAAATACGAACCCACTGTTTTAAAATAATTTTATTTTCATTTTTTTTCATCTTTTCTATTTTTTTCATTTTCCTCTCCCCTTTTTACGAAATTGCACCACTTAACCACACCGAAGGATATCCAATAAATGGTATAATAAATGAAACCTTTCCTTTAACATCTTCTAATGAAACCTTTGAAACATCAATCGCATTATTATGATCACCTTTTGTAACAAATAATTTATTTCCATAACTATCATTAGTTATACTAACTATTCTATGAACAACATATTTTGTTCCACTTACAAATTGAATAATATCGCCTTTTTTAAGTTCATCTTTTTCTGCTGTTGTTAATTTATTAACAACAACAGCATCTCCTCTTTCAAATGTAGGTGACATACTACCAGATAAAACCGCAATTGGCTGATATTTAAAAAGGCCCATAACAAATCCAGCAAGCAAACCGATAAACAAAAATGTTGGAACATAAACTACAGGATTATATTTTTTTCTTTCCCTTCTTGATAATCTTTCCGTTTTATTTACATGAACATAATTCATATAAACATATATGGCAAGTGGTACAGTAACACCGACAACTGCTGAAGCAAACCATTCAAAACTAGGAATAATTGGAACAACAAAAGGTGGTAAAGTCATAAATAATCTATAAATAATTGAAAATTTTGCTCCACCAATATACACCAAATAAGTTGCTAAAGCACTTTCCAATAACATTGGAATCAAAGTTGTAGAAAAATAAATAAATATTTCCTTTAAATCCTTAAAATGATTAGAAAAATTAGTATAATTTAAATTAATAAGCATAAACAATATTGTCAGCAAAATAAAATTCCAAATTTTCTTTTTTTCTGTTTTAATTAAAGCTTCCCTTACAAATTCTTGGAAAAATATTATTCCACCAAATGACCATATGTTTTTCAAAATATTAAATAAAGTTTTGGAATATGGAGTTCTTTGAAATCCAAATATTAATCCCAATAAAAAATATACAATAATATAAACAATTAACGAAATCAACAAACTTTGAATTTTATCTTGCTCACCCTTAACCCTAATCATCGAATCTTTACTTAAGTAAATCGCAACGCCACATATGCCTATCCACATGATTGGATTTATAAATTCATTATAATAATTTAAATTTAAGGAGGATAAAATAAAAGTATTAAATAAAAAATAAATAATTAATAAAGCATATATTATCAAATTTTTTTTCATAAACTATACCCCTTTATATACCACCAGCTATGATAAATTATAGCATACTTTTATACCATTTACAACATTTTTGAGTTTTGAATTTCGGTCTTTTACTAAAATGTAGATTTTTATTGAAAGTGCACAATTAATGTGCAATAAGTTTAAGAAACATATATAATATCTTCTTGAGCAATTTGTTTGTCATTAAGGAGGTATTGAAAATGACAAATTATTCTCATTTGTCTTATGAAGATAGAAGAAATATTGAAGACGGATTAAATGAAAATAAATCCATAAATCAAATTGCTAAAGAATTAAGTAGAAATCATTCTACAATCTTAAGAGAAATAGATAGAAACAAAAAATATTCTGAACCATCAACCTGGAATAATTATAAAATTAATCATCCTGATATTTTAGATTTTAGTAAAAGTTCTTTTTATCGTTATATTAAAGATGGAATTTTTGAATTTGGCCCTTTAGATTTTCCAAGAATTGTTAAATATAAAAAAAGAAAAAATTCAAGTCAAAGAAGAACAAGAAAAGAACGTGAAATATTGATTAATAGAAAATATACTGATTTTATCGAATTTATTTCTAACAATCCAGATTTAAATATTGTTGAAATGGATACTTATGTCAACTCAAAACAACATTAATTTTTATACATACCCGCTCTCCATAATCGGATATCATTTTATATTTTTTTCTAAAAAGTATATCTAATAAATCCAAATATCTTATTTAATCATTTGTTTTATAATAATATACAATCTAAATTCATAAGTTCTAAAATGCACAAAAAAACTCTATAAAAGAGTTATTTTTGAATGTAATTCATTGTTACAGTAAGTTGTGCAGTAACATTTTGAGCATTACCTTGATTAGCATAACTAACATACTCAGCTTTTACAACAACATATGCTTTTCCTGTAGTGTTAACTAAAATATCTGTTCCGGGACTAGTTACAGTATATTTAATATTACCATCTTTTGTAGTAGCTGTTAAACCTGTGTTGTCAATAACCATATCAGTTGTTGTACTAGATAAAGTAATAGTATCTAATACTGCATCAATTGTACCTGCGTTAACAACTGGAACTGTAAATGTAACAGTATCCCCTGGAGATACTAAGTTAGCAGTAAAATCAGCTTTTAATCCACCATCAGCAACTGTAAGAGTCCCAGTTGGTTCTGTAGCTGTAGTGTATGCAGCTACTGGATTAACACTACCTTCTATCATATGTACATCCCATTTTGAAGTAATTTCTGCAGTACCATTAATTGTTAATTGTTGTGCAAAAGCCGCATAACCTACTGCCATAACAAATACTACTGCAAGTAAGGCACCAATTAATGCATTTTTGTGTTTAGCCTCCATCAAATCTTCCTTTCTCTATATTCAAGTAGCTCATCTACTCTACATAAAATATACCACATTTAATTTCCATTTTCAACAGTTTTTGATAATTTTTCTTCAATACGCAAAATTCAAATAATAAGTAACAAACGCCTAAATTTAATATATACATAAGATAGTATTCAATAAAAGTAGGTGTTTTTAAATGATAAAATCAAACAATAAGGAGTTAGAATTGCTATAGTAACTAAACATTATTTTAGAATATTTGAACAAGATGAATTACTGGATATATATATGCAGATTTAAACAAAGAAAAAAGACAATTATTAAAAAAATACTTAGTTGCCTTATTTTTCTGTGTTCTGTGATAATTATTTGAATTTTGCGAATTGAAGATATAGCATATGCAGAATATATTAATCAGTCATAAAGTTTAACACAACTTAAAGAAAAACTATTTTGAAATAATAAGTGAGCAAACTCACTTATTTTCTAGTATTTTGACCATAACAATAAATAATATAACTTTCACATTATACATAAAAAGCAGCAAATTTAATTGCCACTTTTATAAACTTTCTCAAAAAAACTTTTAAGCTTGAACATAGCTCATTGTTATTGTAAGTGATGCTGTTGAATTATATGCATTTGTATTGCCAGCAGCTTTATTAACAAATTCAGCTTTTACAATAACATTAGCTGTTCCTGTAGTGTTAACTAAAGTCGTTGTTCCTGGACTAGTTACAGTATATTTAATATTACCATCAGTTGAAGTGGCTGTCATACCAGAAACAGTCAAACCAGTTCCAGATAAATTAATATTACTTAATTTAGCATTAATTGTACCTTTATTAACAACAGGTACTGTAAAAGTAACAGTATCTCCAGGTGAAACTAATTCAGCACTAAAAGTAGCAGATAATCCACCATCAGCAACTGTAACAGTACCAGTAGGTACAGTGCCCATTGTTGAATTAGCAACAGCTGTTCCTTTTTCCATATGAACATCCCATTTTGAAGTAATTGTAGATGTACCATTAATTGTTAATTGTTGTGCAAATGCAGCATAACCTACTGCCATAACAAGTACAACAGCAAGTAAAGCACCAATTAAAGCATTCTTGTGTCTAGCTTCCATATATTTCCTCCTCTACTTTCCATATCATAGCACATTTTTTTATTCAATTCAACAGAAAAAACATTTTGATCAGGATAAACGCATGAGTTTTTAAACTTATGTGTTTTTCAATTGCATCAATTGTTCCACGTCTAACAATTTAAAGATATTTTCTATTTCGTTTTCAAAATCAAACGATAAGTCCGTTCTTATTAAATTTAAGCTTTTTTTATAATATGTTTGAACAAATTTCAATATTGCTAATGCAATTCTTCTTAATATTCCAAGATTTTTAGAACCATTCTTTTCAAGTGTTTTATTACTATCTTCTTTAAATACAATATATAATGATGCATGTAAATTGTTTTTAACACCCCATTCTGATCTAACACTTTTTGAAAATAATTCTATATCGTTTGTAAAACTAATAATATAATATCTGTTTTCAACTACCTTTTTTCCATCCAATTTATATCATTGGTCATACAATATTCTCTTGTAATAATTCCATTATGTTCTTTAGATATAGTTTTTTATAATTTTGCTTTTTTACTTCTCCATTTATTTTATCATTTTCAAAATATTCTTTTATTTCTTTGTGTGTTAGTAATTGATTTTCCTTTATTGATAGTACATAATCAGCTTTTCCTTTTAATATTGCTTTTATAGTTTCTACTTGTGTATTTAATGCATCCACTGTTACTACACATCCTTCTAATTTTAATTTTTCTAATAATTTGGGTTACATTGGTATTTCATTACTTTTTTTCTGTTATGTAATCTTGTATAAGAGAAATACAATAATTATTTGAATAAACACTCATTATATTTACTACTTCTCCATCTTTATTAATTCCAGTGCTTCTACTGGAACCATTAGAAGTTTTACCATCCATACTCAATTTTTCTTTCTTTTCGCAAATGATTCTATTTTTGTCCATTCATTGCATTTCGTTAAAACCGCAAATAAGGTAATTAATATTATGTCTTCTATTTATGTTTAACATTGGCTTAATATCTTGTATCTTCTTGTTTTTTCACTATGGTTATAATATCTTTTATACTTTGGTTACTTAATTCATTAAAATTAATATTTATTTTATCAAGCATTTCACTTATCTCCATTAATTTACTACTTTTCTTACTCATATTCTTTTATCCTTTTCTGTATTATACACTAAAAAACACATAAGTTTTAAAAACTCATGCGTTTATCCTGCATTTTTTCAGTACCAAACAATATTATATTAAAAAGCTACATAGCCTTTGGAATGTATATACTTAATAAATTTAATAAAACTTCAATCACTTTATTATTAAAAGTTAAAACATTAATCAAATCAGATTTCATTTGATCAGATAAATTAGACATATAATTATTTTGATAAAAATTATTAGCTATTACTGAAAGTTCATACAAATAAATTGCAATATAATGTGGTCTTCTTTCTTTAGCAGAAAGTTCTATAACCCTAGTAACATCTAAAAGTTTTAACCTTAAAAGCCTATCCGTATCATTATAAATATTATTTGATAAATCAACAGAAACATCTTCTAATAATTTATTTATCCTTAAATATGTATACAAAATATATGGCCCAGTTTTTCCATTTACTTCACTAAATTTCTTAATATCAAAAATATAATTCCTAGTTAAATCATTTTGTAAATCAGCAAATTTTAAAATAGAATTTACAATTTTATCCAAATCTTCATTTGACATATTTTTATTTTCTTCTCTTAAATTAATAAATTCATTCTTTACTTCATTTATTAAATCATCTAATTTTAAAGCATCACCAGTTCTTGTTTTAAATGGTTTATTATCTTTGCCATTAACAGTTCCAAACCCATGATGTTCTAAATTACCTAAAAACATACGTGATTTTCTAGCAACCCTAAAAACTTGAAGAAAATGCATACTTTGACGATTATCAGCAATATAAATAATATCATCTGGATTAAAATCCTTCTTTCTTTGCCAAATACTGCCCAAATCAGAAGTTGCATATAAATAAGCTCCATCTGATTTTTGAATTAAACAAGGTGGTATTTCAATTTTATCTTCATCCTCTTTAACATAAACCACTTTCGCACCATTATCTAATTTTAAAATATTTTCATTATCTAAATATTTAATCATCTCATCAAAATACTTATATGAATCGCTTTCACCATACCAATAATCAAACCGAACAGATAAATAATCATATAATCTCTTTATATCCTTAATAGAAATATCTCTAATTATCTTCCATAAACGTCTATATTCTTCATTACCCTCTTGTAACTTTTTAGTAATTAAACCACACTCTTTTTTTACTAAATCATTCTCTTTACATAAAGCACTTATCTTAGGATACGTAACATTTAAATAATTTAAATCAATATTTTCATAATTTCCATCTGGAAAATCTTTTAATATACCGTAAATTACCTGTCCCATTTGCATGCCAATATCACCTAAATGAACATCAGAAATCACATCATTACCAACAAAAGACAAAATATTACTAATAGCCTGACCAATAACAGCAGATCTTAAATGTCCTACATGAAGAGGTTTCGCAACATTAGGTCCACCATAATCAATAACTATTTTTTTATTTTCTAATTTTACTCCGAACTTATCACTTTTAATAACTTCTCTTAAAGAATCATTTATAAATTTATCAGTAACTACAATATTTATAAAACCAGGTCTTTGAGCATAAACAACTTTAAAACATTCAATATCATCTAATTTTAAAGCTATCTCACTTGCAATATCAAATGGAGATTTATGATAAATTTTAGCCATTTTAAAAGCATCATCACATTGAAAATCAACACCAGATATATTTGATTTAATAACCTTTGAACTATATTCATATCCTAAAGAAATCATTACATCATTAACAATTTTTTCTAATTTTTCATACATAATAACCCTCCAATATATAAAAAAATCCCATAAAATAAGGACGAGAAACCCCCGCGGTACCACCTTATTTCATAGAAATTTCTATGCAACTTTAAACCCTTAATGCAGATTATACAAACAGCTTAACATAAGAAACGCGTTCATAAGGAAATATTATCTAGATTCCACCACAACTAGACTCACTATAAATATTTTTTACTTACTACTATTTTTCTTCATTGCCTTAATACAATTATATAAAATAATAGCATCATTGTCAAAGTCATTCAACTTAAAAATTACTTTAAATTAATTATCATTTTACTAACTGTTCTTTCAGGTTCCTTACAAAGTTTATTATAAGCCTCAGGATAAAGCTTAAGCAAATTAATTATTTTTAAATCTTCTTTCGATATACGCACTTTATACTCCTCATCTTCTGATACAATTAAAGCAGGTGTGTCTTGATCCAACAAAACATTTGCAGGTATATTTAAAACTTGACCTATTTTTATTAAATTAGATAAAGAAGGCATGTGTCTTCCACTTTCAATATAACTAATAGTCGCTCCAGATACGCCAATTAATTCAGCTAATTTTTTTCCACTTATTCCTTGTTTTTCTCGGTATTGTTTTAGTTCATAACCTAACATACTATCACCACTAATCGAAATTATAACAAGATTATTTTGTAGTTTCAGTCGAATTAACCAAAAGTTAATTTTATTTATCTATCTCTGGAATAATATATTTTAAATTATTATTTATCATTTGAATGTTTCTTTCAGGATCATCAAGTAATAATTTATATAGTTTAGATTTTTCTTTTAAACTAGAAAGAATTTTTAAATCTTCTTTGGATAATCTAATTTCGTATTCTTCTTCATCACGAACGGTAACCTCGCGGCCTAATATTTCATCGGCTGTTACATTTAAAGCATCTAACAATTTATTAAACACTTGCCATCTTGGTGTCCTTTTATCTGCTTCATACTGTGAAATTTCTGCAGCTTTTACTCCAACTATTATAGCTAATTGTTTTTGGGTTAAGCCCATTTTTTGCCTTGCTTTACGTAATCTTTGACCTGCTACCATAAAATACCTTTATCCTTTCGCTAGGAAGATTATAACAATATTTTGTTAGCAAAACATTAACATTAACTTTGCGTTATATTTTCATTGAAATTAACTTGAAGTTAATATATAATATATTTGGAGGACCTCAAAATGCACGAATTAAAAGAAATAAGAAAAAAACATCATTTAACATGTGAGGAAATGGCTGAAAAATTAAATATAAGTAAACCATTTTACTGGCAATTAGAAAATGATAAACGGCGTCTTTCTTATGATATGGCTTTTAAAATAGCAAAAATATTTAAAAAGAAACCTGATGATATATTTTATAAAGCATTCAAAAACAAGGATTAGGCACCTTGTTTTTTACTTGATAAGAAAGTTATTTTTTCAGCAATAACTTCTGTAAAGAATTTTCTTCCTTCTTCAGTATCAAAATTATATGTTTCTAAACGGCCTTTGATTCCAATTAAATCACCTTTATGACAATAATCAGTTGTTGATTGAGCAACTCCTTGCCATAACCTGCATGTGATAAAATCCGTATCATATTCGCCTTTAACATTTTTATAAGCTCTTGGAACTGCTAAAATTAATCTTGCCATTTTTCTACCATTTTCTGTTTCATATAATTCAGGATCTGAAGTTAAACGGCCAACTAAAACAATTTGATTAAGCATATTTATCCTCCTTTCGGGCTATACTATACAAAAATAGTTATAAATAAGCAAAATTTAAAAACATGTAATTTCAATTAAAAAACAACCTGAATTTAATAAATTAGGTTATTAAAAATTATAAATTTTAACTGATAAATATTAAAAAAATGCTATTTTAGCATTTTAATTTTATTTTTGTATTTTTTGGTTTACCAGTTTTATAATTAATTGTAATTTCAGCTTTTGTAAGGGATTTATTACAATTTTCTAAACCATTTAAATCATAATTTTCTGTACTACTGACTTTATTTAAATCTTCTAATGTAACAGTATAAACATTGGTACTATCATTAGCACTAATATATTTTTCAAAATAATCTTGACTAGCACTTTCCATCTTTTTAGATAATTTATTATCTTCATTATTTTTATTAAGTTGATTGAAACTTAATAAAAAAACACCAAATACTATTAATAAAACTACAATAATAATTAAAATTCGTTTTTTCATATTTCCACCCCTTAAAAATAATTTTTAAGTAAAGCATTAAGTTCAACAGCATACTCCATTGGTAAATTTTCTCTAAATTCATCAATGAAGCCAATAATTAATAATTCTTTAGCTTTCTCTTCATCTAATCCTCTACTCATTAAATAAAATAATTTTTCTTCATCTAATTTTGATACAGTAGCCTCATGTTCTAAATATGATGAATTATTTTCAACAATGTTTTTAGGTATTGTATCACTTTTAGAATAATCATCTAATATAATTGTATCACATTTAACAATACTTTTTGAATTTATTGCATTTTTATCAATTTTAACTGTTCCTCTATAATTACTAACTCCACCATTAGCTGCTATTGATTTACTTATTATTTTACTTGTTGTATTAGGTGCGAGATGAATCATTTTAGCACCCGCATCTTGAATTTGATCTTTGCTTGCTACTGCAACAGAAATACAATTTCCTTTTGCATTCTTACCTTTTAATATACAAGATGGATATTTCATATTAGTCTTTGAACCTATATTTCCATCAATCCATTCCATAATACCATTTTCATCTACTATTGCCCTTTTTGTAACTAAATTATATATATTATTAGCCCAATTTTGAATTGTAGTATATCTGCAACTAGCATTTTTACCTACATATATTTCAACTACAGCCGCATGAAGAGAATTAGTAGAATGGTAAACTGCTGTACAACCTTCCATATAATGAACATGGCTATCATCATCAACAATAATTAAAGTTCTCTCAAATTGCCCCATATTTTTAGTGTTCAATCTAAAATAACTTTGAAGTGGTCTATCAATTGTTACTCCTTTTGGAACATAAATAAATGTTCCACCACTCCAAACCGCACCATTTAAAGCAGTATATTTATTTTCATCATATTTTACCAAATTATTAAAATATTTTTTAAAAATATCTGGATAGTTTTTTAAAGCATCATCTGTACTACAAAAAATAACACCTTTTTCTTCAAGCTCTTTTATCATACTGTGATATACAACTTCACTTTCGTATTGAGCTCCTATTCCATCTAAATATTTTTTTTCAGCTGATATAAGTCCAACTTCATCAAAAGTTTCTTTTATTGGACAAGCTACTTTATCCCAATTACTCTCTACTTTATCAGTTACTTTTTTATAATAGTTTATTAAATCAAAATCTAATTTTAATTCTGGTCCAAAATTTGGATTTGGAATTTCTCTAAATGCTTTGTATGCCTTTAGGCGGAAATTAGTCATCCATTTTGGCTCTTTTTTTCTTTTAGATATTTCGATTATTTTATCTTCATCTAATCCTAATTCTTTCATGAATTTCACCCACTTCATTATACTAAATTTTAGACAAAAAAGCTATTTATTAGCTTTTATTTCATTTAATATTTTTTCAATTCCCCACCATGAAAGTAGTGCACATTTTTTTCTATTTGGATTTTTATGAATATCATCATAAACTATTGCTTCCTCAAGAATTTTTTTATCATATGGTTTCTCATCAATCATATTAAGAAAATTATTTAATATATTTTCAATTTCATTTATTGTTTTCCCAATTAAAACATCCGTCATAATAGAAGCCGAGCTTATACATATCGCACATGCTTCTCCATCAAATTTAATATCTTTTATAATTCCATTTTCTATTTTTACCTGTAAATTTAACTCATCAATACAACTTTCATTATTCATATTAATTTTTTTATATGAATCATCTTCTATTAATCCTTTATTATGAGGATTTTGATAATTTTCTAAAATAATACTTCTTTTTAAATTACTGTCCATCAATATCTTCCTTTCCATAAATTACTTCATCTAATTCAAAATAAAAATTTCTTAACTGTTCAAATGTAGAAAAAAATATAGTTGGTAAATTTAATGTTGCTTTTTCTTTTAATGTCTTAATTACATCATCAATATTATCTTCTTTTTTAGTATTTACCTTATTTAACTGCTTTCCTTGATATATAGAAACGCCACATTTTCCTTGACTATATAATGTTTCGTTAGTCGCGAATAAAAAATCAGCATCTATTATACTATATATAATCTTTGAAATGTTATAAATTGTATTCATAAGTGTTTGGTTATGAGATAATTTATTAATTGTTGCTTCTTCTACTATTTCTTTTACACGCGTAAATAATTGATCATTATCTTGTGGCAAACAAGACATCTCTACATACATCTCACCATTATGTGTTTTAATATTAAATTCACTTTCTGGAATTTCTAGTGTAAGGTCAATAAGTCTTCCAGCTGTATTTAAATGATTAAAATCAACCTTTAAAACAATATAAGCAAGTTTATCTTTGTTTCTCCCTATATCAGCTAATACCGGAATTAATCCATTATTATAACAAGTATGCAGAAGAAGTTCTAAAGACCTAGAATCTGAGGCCATTTCATGAAAATATATAGATCTATCTTTTCCGTTTTCAATATTTATATTCATACAAATTCTCCTTTTTATTCATTTTTTATTTCTCTCTACATATATTTAAAATGTAAGGAGGAAATAACCATGGAAACACTTAAAGTAAGAGCTAAATCCAATCCTAATTCAGTGGCTGGAGCTTTAGCAAATGTTTTTCGCGAGAAAGGAACCGTTGAAATTCAAGCAATTGGTGCGGGAGCTTTAAATCAAGCAATCAAGGCAATAGCTATTGCTAGAGGATTTGTTGCTCCAAGTGGCAAAAATTTAATATGTATACCAGCTTTTACAGATATTGTAATTGATGGTGAAGAAAGAACTGCCATAAAATTAATTGTTGAAGCAAGATAATCTTGCTTTTTTATATTTGTTTCCTTTATAAGTATATCATAATTAATGTAATATGAAGTAATTTACTACACTTATTGACACTAAAATATATAAAAATATATCATAAAATTATATAAAAGTTTAAAAATTCTATTGAAAGAATTTCATTATTTTGCTATAATTATTTTGTTGTTTGGCGAGATAGCTCAGTTGGCTAGAGCATACGGTTCATACCCGTAGGGTCGAGGGTTCGAATCCCCCTCTCGCTACCATTTGTAAATATTAAGTCTTCGAGACTGTTATAGTATATTTCTAAAAAATATACTTTTTTTGTAAACAAATTAAAAAAGTTCATTAACCTTTAATATACTTAATCACTTTTTCTATAGATCTTTTTTTCATATTAAAAGTTGGATGAACATAAAGCTTTAATGTGATTTCTACAGATGAATGGCCTAATATTTCTGATAATGTTTTAACATCAACTCCAGAAGCAATAGAATTAGTAGCAAAAGAATGACGTAGACAATGAAATTTAAGATATGAAACATTACACGCTTTAAGTAATCTTTTATAAAATGTTTCATAAGTCCTCTCATCATATATTTTATCAGTTCCAGTTAAAACATATGTGCCATCTTTTTTATAAAACTTTTTCAAAAAAGGAATTAAATAATTTGAAATTGGTATTGTCCTAATAGATGATTCTGATTTTGGTAAAGATACAATTAACTTAGTTTTTAACTTAGACTGTGGGTCATTATTTCTAATCCTTTGAACAGTTCTATTTATATTTATTGTTTTCCTAGTTAAATTAATATCTGACCATTTTAAACCACAGGCTTCCCCTATTCTAATTCCAGTATACATAACAATCAATAACATCAGTTTTTTCTCATTCATATCCGTTCTAGCATACATATCCATTTTTTTATATTCTCTTTTTGAAAAAACCAATAAATCATTTCTTTTATTTGCTTTAAACTTAACCTGCAAATTAATAAAATCACAATAATTATTTAAGTATGCTAATTCTAAAGCATTTTTTATTATTCCAAGCAATGTTTTTTTAACTGATATACTTAATTTTGAAATTTCCTCCAAACAAAAATATTCTAATATAATTTTATTTGAAATTTTTTTTATTTCAATATTTCCCAATAAATTTATAATATGCAGTTCAATTAACCTTTCATATTTCTGATACGTTTGAATTTTAACATTATATTTTTTGTTGTTCAGCCACATATCAAGTATCTTACTAAAACTATATCCATCCTTCTTAATTTTCTTCACAATGTCTCACTCCTTTCGCTTTAATTTTAAAACTTAAATCCTCATTTCAAGTACAAAAAAAGAAAGAAAAATCTTTCTTAACTAAATGCTGAGCCAAGTAAAATAGCAAGTAAAATATATAAAACTAATATTATTAAATAACTATTACTACGTCCACATGGTTTTTCGCATGAACTATTGCAAGACATAGCTACTCCTTTCTAGGGCCTATAAATAAGCTCCAAGTATGATTATTAAAAGAATAAATAACACTAAAACAATTGCCGCAGAACTTGTTCCTGAATTACACATATCAAATCATCCTCCTTTATACCTTTCACATTATTTTATGGTAAAACAACTTTTATGTGATTACTTATAAATGAAAAGAAAGAAAAAAGATTGAATTTTTTGATGTTTTTTGCTATTATTTAATATGTATGAAGGCATACACATGAAAGGAAGAGATCTACTTGAATAAAAAGAAAATATTTACAAGTCTGCTAGTAGTTACACTTTTACTAACAGGATGTGGCCAAACAGCTAATTTAAAAAATGGTAAACAAATAGTTGCTAAAGTAAATGGAAAAACAATTACCGCTGAAGATTTATACAGTGAATTAAAAAAACAAGGTGGTGCTGTTACTTTAACAAACATGATTGATGAAATTGTAGTAAACAAAGAAGTCAAAACAGATGATGATGCTAAATCATATGCTGAATCGCAATTAAAATCATACAAAAAATCATATGAAAGTTATGGAAAAGACTTTTCATCAGCTCTAACAAGTGCTGGATATGAAGGCGAAGATGAATTTAAAGAAGCCTTAATATTAGAATATAAAAAGAAAGTAGTAACTGAAAACTATGTTAAAGATCAATTAACAGACTCAGAAATTCAAACCTACTATGATAATAAAATATTTGGTGATATTGAAGCTAGGCATATTTTAATAAGTCCTAACACAAATGATAATATGACAGATGATGAAAAAACAGCTGCTGAAAAAAAAGCTAAAAAAGAAGCACAAAAAATCATCAAAAAGCTTAACAATGGTGAAGACTTTGCAACACTAGCAAAAAAATACTCTGATGATAAAGGAACAGCTAGTAAAGGTGGTAAATTAACAGTTACTTATGGTTCCGTTGTTGATGAATTTTGGAATGCTACTAACGAATTAAAAGATGGTGAATATAGTAAATCACCAGTTAAATCTGATTATGGATATCACATCATCTACCGTATTAAACAAAAAAGTAAACCAGCTTTGAAAAAAGTTAAAAGTGATATAATTGATAAACTTGTTGAAGAAAAAACAAATGATGATTCAACATTACAAACTAAAGCACTAGTAGCTTTAAGAAAAAAATACAAATTAAATATTTCTGATGATGAATTAAAAAAATCTTATGATACTAATGTAACATCTTCATTAACCAGTACAACATCAACATCAGAAGAAAACAGTTCAAATTAATGAACTGTTTTTATTTATAAACTCACTTATCTCATCATTACTAAAACCTTTAGAAAATAACTTCTGTTTTAACTTAACCTTTAAATCATAGCCACTATATTTTTTCTTTAATTTATCAAATATCTTTTCCATCTCTTTTTCTAACTTTTTATTATCAACACAAATATTATCTAAACAACTTATAATATCATCCCTACAATAACCCAGATTAGATAAATATAAACACATCTTTTGCTTAAAAATATAATCAGTATCTTTACTGTTAAAACTAAGCTTTTTATCAATTATTTTATTTAACTTTTGAAAAATAATCTCTTTACTAAATTTTTCTAAAGCAGTTTCTATATAAACCTCATCTACTTTATTTAACTCTAAATTTTTTCTAATTTTAAAAGGTCCATCTAAACTTAAATTGATTCTATCATTTGTATATGCTAAAGCATACTCTAAATCATTTATTAAATTTAAACTTTTAAGTTTATCAATAATTTTATTAACATCATTTTCTGAAATATCATTATTAATTAACTCATGCCTAACTTCCCATTCACTTTTACATCTTTTAGAAAGTTTTTTCAAAATACTATTATAAACCTCAAAATATTTTGTTTCATCTTTAATCTTTAAAAATAATTCATCATTTATATTTTTATCATAAAGTAAATTATTTTCTAATATAACATTATCGTATGTCATAATATAATCATTATTATCAAATACTATTTTATACTTCGAACCAATTTTTTTAATCGCAACTATTTTCATAAATTCCCTTTCTAACCTCTCTGTTAAAAATTATACCAAAAACAAACATTCGTTTGCAATAACTTTAAGCATAATTTTTTATTTTTAATACATCATATAAATAGAAAGGAATTGATAAAATGATAAGTATTAAAAACCACATATTAAATAACTTTAAAGGAGCAACCATCGATGACATTAGATCATCAATAACATCTTCATTTGAAGATAAAGATGAAATAACATTACCAGGATTAGGCGTATTTTTTAAAATCATATGGGAAAAAAGTTCAGATGATGAAAAAAATAATATATTAAAAAAATTAAAGAATAGCTTTTAAACGGTTGTATTATAAATAGTGTTGGTGAGTGTAAATCACTACACTGTTTTTATTAAAAAAAGACATAAGTTTGATACAATGTAATTGTTAATAATACACTGAAAGGAATAAACTTATGTCTACAAATAATTATATACTAAATTTACT
>CAVGWA010000020.1:0-26226 GCA_963632935.1 Oscillospiraceae bacterium | reverse complement strand
AATATCAATTCATTTATCAAATTTATTGTTCACCAACACTATTTGACAAAGAACCATTAAATTTTCCAAATCTAGTAATTGGATATATAGTAAAATTTGCTACGCCATCTATCGTATCTTTTGAAATTGGTCCTATTATCCTACTATCAGTTGAATTAGTACGGTTATCACCCATAACAAAGTATGCATCAGATGGAACACTTTTATATCCTATGCTTTCCAATTTAAAATTATAAGTTTCTGTATAACTGTCTAAAAATTTTTCCTTTATATATTTACCATTAATATATAATTTATTATTCTTATATTCAACAGTATCACCTGGTAGTCCAATTATTCTTTTAATTAATTTTTTGCCATCATAATCAAAAACAATCACATCAAATCTGTTATAAGTTTTACTATATTTTTTTAAAATTAAAATTTCTTTATCAGTTAAAGTTGGATACATGGACAAGCCATCTACTTGGATTGGTGTAATAATAAAACTACGAATTAAAACAACTGAAATAATAATTATAATATAAGGAATTACAGTATAAATTATTTTTTTTATATTTTCATTCATAAAATTATTTTAAAAAATAAGGTTTGTGACCTTATTTTCTTTCTTTAATTTTAGCTTGTCCTTTAAGATCACGTAAATAATTAAGTTTAGCACGTCTAACTTTACCTTTTCTAATTACTTCTACGCTGTCAACTTTTGGTGAACTATATGGAAAAGTTCTTTCAACACCAACACCGCTTGATTTTTTTCTAACAGTGTAATTTTTACTAACACCGCTCCCTTTAATGGCAATAACAATGCCTTCGAAAGCTTGAATTCTTTCACGTTTTCCTTCAATAATACGAACGTTTACTTTGATTGTGTCACCAACACGGAATTCAGGTAAATCTGTTCTAATTTGACTTTTAGTAATCTTATCTACTAAATTCATATAAACACTCTCCTTTGCTAAAATTTGCAATCATAATGTAAATCAGCGGATTACAACATGGTAATTGTACCATATATTTATAATAAAATCAAATGTTTTTTTGATATTTAAATTTAAAATTAATTTATAAGTTTTTGTAAATTTTTAATGAAATTTTTACTTTTAAGATAAAGTCCCGTATATCTAGAATAATAATCATCTAAAAATAAATTTATTTCATTTTTGCATTTCAAACTAACTTCAATTTTAGATATTTTACTAATATCAGCATAATAAAGCATTCTAATTAATTTTATTGTTTTTTCATCAACTATATTTTCATTACTATGACAGTTTTTACAAACGAAGCCACCTTTATAACTAGAAAGTGTAACTATCGAGGTTTTTTTGCCACATGTAGCACATTCATCTAAAATGGGTTCAACACCTAGATATTTTAAATATTTAAGTTCTAAAATGTTCATTATTACTAATGGGTCAAAGCCTTCATCGATTTTAATTAAACTAGCAAGTAGCAATTCAAATATATTATTACTTTGTTTAATAACACTTTCACTGAGTTCTAAAATATATGTGGCATAGCTAATTGAAGTAATATTTTTTTTAAGATTTTTAAAATTGTTTATAATATTAACTTCTTTTAGTGTTGATATTTTATTTGGTTTATAATAAATGACAAATGTACCATATGTTAATTTAGAAGATACACTTCTAAGTGAACTTTTTAAGTTTCTGCATCCTTTGCTTATAACAGAAATCAGTCCATATTTATCGGTAATAACTCCTAATATTTTACTTGATTCACCATAATTAGTTTCGCTAACTATTATTCCCTTCACTTTCTCTAAGTCCATTTTTTACCTCTTTTTTATAAGCTAAATAATATTCTAATTTACCTGTTATTTTAAATAAATTCCACAAATCTTGTTTTTTCATTTTCATCCACTCCTAATATTATAATGATATTAATTCAATAATTTTATTCAAATTATCTTACAATTTAATTATATCAAAAGTGAACAAATGTTTGCGAATGTTTTTTGCGATTTTACACTCTATTCAGTAAAATCATTAAAGTTAAATTCTGCTAAATATTTTTCTCTATCACGCCATTTTTCAATTGTTTTTACGTATAAATCCAAATACACTTTGGTGTTTAAAATTTGTTCTAAATCTTTTCTCGCAAGCATGCCTATTTTTTTTATCATACTTCCTTTAGAACCAATTATAATTTTTTTAAGTGAGTCTCTATCAACAATAATTGCAACGTTAATTATATTTTTATCTTTATCTTTAATAACTTTTTCAACTATGCAGGTTACTGAATGTGGTACCTCTTCTTTAGTTAACCATAGTATTTTTTCTCTAACAGTTTCTGCTATCATAAATTGCATACTTCTATTTGTAATCATACTATCATCAAAATATTTAATATTATCTGGCAAATATTGTTTAATTACTTTAATTAATTCTGATATGTTTTTATTTTTTAATGCAGATAGTGGTACTATTTCAGCAAATGGATATAAATCTTTATATTCATTGATTTTTAAAAACACTTCGTCTTTACTTAATCCATCTATTTTGTTGATAACTAAAATAACTGGTTTATTTATATCTTTTATCCTTTCAATAATGTATTTATCTCCTCTTCCAAGGCCTGCTTTTGCATCAATGAGCAGACATATTAAGTCAACATCCTCTATACTATAATAAGCCCCTTTATTTAATAGATTTCCCAATTTATTTGTTGGCTTATGGATTCCTGGGGTATCCACAAAAACTATTTGACTATCTTCTTCATTATATATACCTTGTATTATATTTCTTGTTGTTTGTGGTTTATCAGATGTAATTGCTAATTTTGTTCCTATTATTTGATTTAATAAGGTACTTTTCCCAACATTTGGTCTTCCAACTAAACTTACAAATCCACTTTTCATATTATTCCTCCAAACATATTTATTATTTTAGGCAAAAATATTATAAAACCAATAATTAATGCGGTAAATCCAAATACTAAAACTGCTGCTGCTGCAGTATCTTTAGCTATTTTAGCAAGTGGGTTAATTTGATCTGTTATTAAATCAATTGTAGCCTCGATGCTTGTATTAATTAATTCTGTCGCTATGACAAGACCTATTATTAAAAATATACTAATCCATTCTAAGTAAGATATTTTAAAAAATATTCCAGCTATTATTACAAGTATTGTTGCTAAAGAATGAACTAAAATATTTTGTTCATATTTAAATGCATATTTTAAACCGGAAAAAGCATATGTAAAGCTTTTTATTAATCTTTTTAATCCTTTTTGTTTTAATTTATCGCGAAAGACCGTAGTCATCTAAAATCAACTCCTGTTTAGAAAACATAATTTTTTCTTCATCTTTTGTCATGTGATCATATCCAAGTAAGTGCAAAAGACCATGAACGGTTAAAAAACCCATTTCTCTTTTTAAACTATGTCCATAATCTTCTGCTTGCTGTTTCATTCTTGGAACGCATATATAAATATCCCCAAGTAGTCTACCAAATTCAAAATCAATATTATTATCGCCATCTTCTAAGGCAAAACTAATGACATCAGTCACTCTATCTATGCCCCGATAATTTCTATTAATTTCTTGAATTTTTTTTTCGTCTACAAATATGACATTAAAAACAACATTTTCTAAATTTTCATGTTTTAATGCAAATTCAATTATCTTTTTTTCTTCTTTTAAATCTAATTTTTCATTAGTTTCATTAAATATTTCAAATTCGTTCATTAAACTCCTACTCCTATTAAATTAAACATATAAAGTGCCATTAAACATACACATATTACAATTATTATATTATAAACTATTGGATTTTTCAATATTGCTGGTAAGTGATCATTAATTATGTTTAAAAAATTATATATGTAAAATCCTATCATACCACCTATTACATTTAAAATAATATCATCTATATCAAAGACTCTACCAATCATTAGTTGGGTTGTTTCAATTGATATTGATACTAATAAAATCATTAAAAATGACGATAATGGTTTCTTTAGGTTTAAATAATATGAAACAAAAAATCCATATGGCATAAACATTATTATGTTTCCTAATACATTTTTTATAAATAATCTACTACCTAGTTTATATCTAAACATTTCTTTAAATGGAATAAAATTTGAAGTGGACCATCCTACATCTTGAAATGTTACAACATAGAATAAGCATAAAACATATATAATAAAAACTAAAGCTAAAAATTCACGATAAAATATTATTTTTTGTTTGTTTTTTATTAAGTAAAATAGTCTCATACTAATAGCAATGACACTACTAATTAATATGGTTGGCCAAACTTCATCAAAAATTTGAAGTAAGCTTTGTCTGATCATTATCCATCACCCAATTTCTTGATAATCGGTAATGTCCTCATATACTGCGAAAAACATTTCCACTTCTATTGTACTCTCATTAATATTACTTTTCAAATATTTACTTTTAATAATATATTCGTTTTTATTTAATTTACTTTTTATTTTTTTTGTTGATTCTTCTTTTGCTTTATTAATAGCTTGTTCATAGGTTAATACTTGATTTACTAATTTAACTTCTTCTTGTTTTTGTTTTATTAACTTAAAGGGAATATTTGGATGTTTTAAAATAGTTTTATCTTTTATGTTTTTATATTTAAATTTATTTATAGCAAATTCAAAATAATGATTTAAAAATTTTATAGCATATACATTTTTTGTTTTTCCTGTTTTTTTTCTTTGATAATAAGCAATTGGATATTTACAATTAGTAACATACCACACTTCAGCATACACAGTACCATCTGATCTGACTTTACCCGTTACTTTATTATTAAAAATAAGTTCACCATTAATAATTAAATCACCTTTATTAACATAATCATTCATGTCTTTTACAATGTCACCATTTTTAGCGATAACTTTTTTAATTATGCCTGATTTTTTAGCAATTATATTTCTTGGATTAGTATTTATTATATTATTTTTTATATTTCGTTCTTCAACTCTAACAATATATTTAGTACCTTTTGTTTCTATTTCTAACCAGTCTATTTTATCTTGATATTTATTTAATATTTTTTCCTTTATTTTATTTAGTTCATTATAGTTTTTTTTAATAGAATATTTTTTAATACCATTATTTTCTAGTTCCTTTAAAAGCAATAATCTAACTGATTTATTTGAATGAATAATTTCAATATCAAAAATAATATAAGTTAAGAAAACAAAAATAAAAAACGATATTAATAAAATATTAATTAAATGTTTATATAATTTTATTTTTCTTTTAATTTTTATTAAACCGAAAACATCAAGCTCTGTTATTTCATAAATGCTTTTTATTTTTAAAATTTTTTCATAATCTTTTTTATAAATGATGATATTTGCTTCATTAGAATTTTTATATTTTAAGGATAATATATCTATTTTATTGCTTCTTAATTTTTTAATAAATCTATTAATATTTTTACCATTTACGTTTAATAATACTTTACTAGTCAATCTATTCATTTAAATTCAATACCATCAATTTTACCGGATATAAGTAATTCATTTTCTAATAATTTAGAGATGATTAAATTGATTCCTTTTACAATAATAATTTTATTATTATATTTAACCATGATTTTATTATCATCAAAATGATCTATTTCATCAAAGTTTTCAATATCGACCATATCAGTTAAAATGGTAATTTTCAGTTTGTTTTCAAATACATAATTTTTTAAGCTTCTAATCACAAATATCACCCATATAATTTTATGGGTGATATTATATAAATATTAATTTAAATTGATTTTTTCATCATAGATATGATAAGTATATTTCATTTTCATCACCATACTTATCATAAAATTTAATTATTAAAAAATTTGTCGAAATTATTTTTTCATCATTTCAGAAATTGTAGTACCTAGGGTTGCTAAATCTTGTAAATTTGATGGGACAATTATTTTAGTTGCTTGTCCATTTGCCATATTGGCTAAAGCGTCAAAGCTTTTCAAGGTAAGAACTGAATTGTCAGCTCCTGCTTCTTTTAATTTTTTTATAGCTTCAGCTTCGGCTTGACTTTTTTTGATTATGGCTTCAGCTTCACCTTCTGCTTTTTTTATCTGAGCTTCTTTTGCTGCTTCAGCATTTAAAATCATACTTTCTTTTTGTCCTTCAGCAATTAAGACACTTGATTTTTTTTCACCTTCAGCTTGTAAAATTTTTTCACGTCTTTCTCTTTCTGCTCTCATTTGTTTTTCCATTGCTTCTTGTATATCTCTTGGTGGTAAAATATTTTTTACTTCTACTCTATTTATTTTAATACCCCATGGGTCAGTTGCTTCATCTAATATAGCTCTCATTTTAGAATTAATGATATCCCTAGAAGTTAATGTTTGATCTAATTCTAATTCTCCGATGATATTACGTAATGTTGTTGCTGTTAAATTTTCAATGGCATTTATTGGATTTTCTACACCATATGTATATAATTTAGGATCAGTTATTTGAAAATAAACAACGGTATCTATTTGCATAGTTACATTGTCTTTAGTAATAACTGGTTGTGGTGGAAAATCTTTGACCATTTCCTTTAAACTAATAATTCCTGCTACTCTGTCTATAAATGGGACTTTGAAATGTAAACCATTATTCCATGTCATGTAATAAGAACCCAATCTTTCAATTATATAGCATTCAGATTGTGGCACCACTTTAACGCTTGGCAAAATAATAATTAAGACTAAAACTAAAATAATAATTAAGATTGACATTATTTTTCCTCCTTCACTTTTATTTTTACCCCTTTTATTTCCAATACTGTTACATAAGAACCAATTTTTATAGTTTTATCGGCAAAAGCAGTCCATTTTTTACCATCAACTTTAACTTCGCCATCATGATTCTTATTTATTTTTTCAGTAACAATACCAGTTGTTCCAATTATTCTATCCAAATTTGTCTTTTCTTTATGTTGTTTTAAAAATTTAGTTAAAACAGGTTTTGTTATTATTAATAAGATTATTCCTAATATCACAAATATTCCAAATTGAATTAAATAATTATCTACAAATAAAGAGATGAATAATGCTACTATGCCACTTATTACAAACCAAACTGTAGTTAAATTAATAGTAGCAAATTCAATTAAAGCTAAAATAGATACAGTTATAAGCCAAACCATCCATTGATTCAAAATATCACCTCCATGTTTATTAAATTAAAAGTACCATAAAGGTACTTATTATCTTACTTTTGTATAATTGATTTCTGGATTTTGTTCTGTAAATTCATCAAATCCTTCATATATTTTGTTTTTAAAATCATTTTTTTGTTTATCAGTTAAACTACTATTTTGATTTACGGCATCAACTAATTTTGAATATTCATCTAACCCTTTATCAATTATAGAAAGTTCGTTAACTAAAATATTATCATTATTTTCCTTTTCAGTCTTATCTTCTTTAACAACTTCATCTGTTTTATTTTCGTTTACAATGTCATTAGTATTTGAAGTTTCATCTGCTTTGTTTTCATTTACAATGTCATTAGCACTTGAAGTTTCATCTATTGTATTTTTATCTTCGATTATTTTTTGTGCTGTTTCTTTATCATTGTTTTTTACTGTTTCTGCATTTTTTTCGTTAATATTTTTATTTTTTTCTGCAACGTAAGCTAAAGCTGCAGCTTCTAATTCATCAACTTCCATTTTTTTCTCAGTTTTTGCTTGTTTTCTAGCCTCATATCTTTCATTGATAGAATCACATTTATTCTTTCCATTTGTTACCGCACTATCAATTGCATTTATGCCACCAGCAGCTTTACTAATTTCGCTAACAGATTTTATAACTTCATCATACACTTTAATAATACTGTTTAACCTTCTAACATTAGATCTAGCATCTTCTAATTTTTGTTTAAACATTTCCAATTCTAATGTATATTTTTCTTCAGTTTCTTTAACTGCTTTTTCTTTTTCGTCGTTTAAATTTTTTATTGCCAAAGAATAATTATCATTGATTTTTGAAATTTCTTTTTCCTTTATTTGGCTATTTCTTATTTCTGTATATTGAATTTCACTATATAAATTTCTATATAAACCAGAATTAATTGTTTTAGCAAAATCATTAGAAATACGTTCAAGAACGTCAGAGTCAAATTCTTTCATGTATTTGTTCCAAATAAAAGCTGCCTTATATTCATCATATGTAGTATATTTTGTTAAATCCTTTAAATCTTTTTTTTCTATTATTTCTTTTGCTTTTTCAGGTACATTTACTTCTACTTTTTCAGTTTTTTGTTCTTTTGTTTGTTCTTCAATATTTTCTTTTTCTATTTTTGGTAAATAGTTGGCTAATTCGCCTTTTTTAAAAGCTTTAGGCTTTACTTCATTTACTTTTGTTACTAAAACAGAAGAATCTAAATTTACAGGATCAATGCTTTTAGTATCAGTTATTACCTCAAATGGTAATACAGCGTTAAGTTTTTCTTTAGTTTCAGGTTCATTTTCATTTAAATTATCGTGTTTGTTAGATAATTTTTCATTTATTTTTTCTAATCTTTCCATAAGCTCTTTTCTTACTTCATTAGGAAAATAATCTTCCTTAAATAATTCGCTAAACAATTCAGTTTCATGTTTTAACTCATCATAATAAGATTTTAAATTTTCATTTTCTGTGCTTTGTTCAAGATTAAATTGAAATTCTTCGACTTTTTTTTCTAATTTATCTAACTTTTTATTATACTTTTTAGAAAAATGGGATTCATTAAAAGTTTTTCCTCCAAAAAATTTAGTATGAACTCTGTTACTAAAATTCTCTATTGTCTCTCCAATAGAACTTTTAACAGTTTCTTTTAAACCAACTGCTTCAATTTTTTCAAAAAATGTTCTTATTCTGTCAACTTGTTTTTTAGGTGCTTTAACTTTTCTATCACCATTAATTAAGATTTCTTCCACTTAAATCACTCCTCACTCTTAATAACTTCACGCATTACTTCCTTGACTTCTTTCCATTCATCTTCAGGTATCTCGTCAAGTTGATATCCATCTTCAGTTTCATTTAAAGTTGAAGCATGAATCGTTTCCATTTTCTTTTCATCGACTTCATTAAAAGTATATAAAATATAGCTTTTGCCAGTACTTTCAAGTTCAAAACATAATAAAATTTCTGCTTCTTGAATAGTTCCATCTGAATTTTTCACTTTAATTTTTTCTAAATTTTTAACATCATCTTTCTCGAGTTTCGCCATGAAAACCCCTCCTATCCTACCAACAATTATAACATACGCCATTTACCTTGACAATATTTTTTAACATAATATTTACATTTATTCGAATGATGTATATTTTTATTGGAAGTGCACAATTAATGTGCAATAAGTTTTAGAAACTTATATAATATCTTCTTAAGCAACTTGTTTGTCATTAAGGAGGTATTGAAAATGACAAATTATTCTCATCTTTCTTATGAGGATAGAAAAAATATTGAAGATGGATTAAATGAAAATAAATCCATAAATCAAATTGCTAAAGAATTATGTAGAAATCATTCTACAATTTTAAGAGAAATAGATAGAAATAAAAAATATTCTAAGTCTTCAACCTAGAATAACTATAAAATTAACCATCCTGATTTAGATTTATCTTGTGAAAGATTGAAACATTCTCCTTATGTTTGTAATGGTTGTAAGTCTAGAAGTGGTTGTAGAAAAATCAGATGGACTTACTATGCTAGAGAATCTCAAAAATCATATGAGGATTTAATTAAATTTGTAGACAAGGTATTAACCTAACTTTAGAAGAAATACATGATATTAATGAAACTATAGTTCCTCTCGTTAAAAAAGGACAAACAAGATGGTACTATCTGTCAAGTACTCACTCATTTTCTAGTATCTTGACTGAACTGTAACCATTTTTCTAGCATTTGTTGTCATTATCACATGCTAATACTTTTCTCATAGCTTTTATATATTTATTTTTTAATTCTTTTTTCTGACTAGAATTTAATGCCTTATATGGATTTTGTTGTGACTCGACAGTACCCATAATGTAATCAACTATCTTGCCATCTTTTACAACAACAACAGTTGGAAAATATAATCTCTTAATACTATCATCGTTAAGGCCTTCATAAATTGAAGCGTTGTCACCTAATTTTTTAATTAATTTATTATAATTACTACTTCCTTCTTTTTCTGTAACAATTTTGTTATCTTTTAATACCTTTGTGTCACGATCATCTTTATTATTCAAATAATAAATTTTGTCTATGCCAATTTCATTTGCTGCTTCTAATAACACTGGGACCGCATTGCGACACCAAGGACATTCTGGAAATCCAAAATAAATTACCCCAGAAGTATTTAATACTTCAAATATTTTTGAATATGATGCATATACCACTTTATTACTATTTCTAATAGTAACATCTAAATATTTCTTCCCACTTTCACTCTTTTTACCATTTAAACTTTCATATTCTTTTTTAAAACGTATTGACATTGTTCCTGGCTTTAGTATAAAAAATAAACATGTTAATATTGCAACAATAAATAAAATTATTTTTTGATTTTTTTTCATCTAAATCACCCCTCATAATATTTTATATTTTTAAATTTGTCTTTATATTTTGAAATAAATTCCCAAGATATTGTAATTTTATCACCTTGTTCTGTTTTATTTTCAGCTAAAATAGGAATTGGATTGCACCCATGTACTTGCTTTGTTCCAATTTCATCGGCCGTATACTTATTTTTACAATTTTGACAAATAAAGTATTTACCTTTTTGGATAAAATAAGCATTTGGTGATGGATTACATGATGCACATGTATTAAATAATACTCTTACCGAACCATCTGATGCTTTAACCGCAAATATTTGAATAATGATTCCATCAACATTATAATTATAAAATGTAGCTTTTTCAGTTATCTTACTTTTATAAATTACTAAATCTTGTTTACCTTTCACTTTTATAATATCATGTTTTTCATCAAAAACGCAATTTTTCATTAGTAATATTAAAATAAATATAAATATAAATATTTTTTTCATTTGACCACCTACTATTTAAATTTTCAATTAATAGTATTTAAAAACTTCAACTACTGTATAATCAGTATATACCCCACGAGGGTATATGTCAATAACTTTATATTTTATTTAAAATTACAAAAAAACCTTGATAAATCAAGGTTAGAATACACAATGGCGGAGTAGAAGGGATTTGAACCCTTGCGCCAGTTGCCCGACCTACACCCTTAGCAGGGGCGCCTCTTCAGCCTCTTGAGTACTACTCCAAAACTACAAATATGATTTTACATTAAAATAATCTATATGTCAATAGAACATCTTTGGTTTGTTAATCCTTTTTTAAAATGTATGTTACTACTCAGCCATAAAAGAGACGAATTTTGATTGATTCGTCTTTTTACATGAGAAAACTAGGCAAATAATGACTTGCCTTGATATATTTCTCTAATACAAGAAAGATGGTTCAAATTTCTTAATTTAGCAGTTTTAATAATACTCATAATATTACCAAATCTTTCTCCACCTTTGTTGCTTCTAAAACCACCAGATATTTTTGCTTTTCCCTTAATCATTCTAAGACAGCGTTCCATAAAATTATTTTCGCATGAAATATTATA
This sequence comes from Oscillospiraceae bacterium, assembly GCA_963632935.1. Lineage (GTDB taxonomy): Bacteria > Bacillota_I > Bacilli_A > RF39 > UBA660 > Coprosoma. The sequence continues at coordinate 14,620 of CAVGWA010000020.1, read as the reverse complement.
ATCGTGAATAAAAAATAATATGGTATTTTTATATTTTTTAAACCTCTTCAAAAGTGGATTTGCTTTTTTCTTCCAATAGGAAGATGATATTTCTTTATTTTGAATTTCTGCGGTATCTAATATTTCACCATATTCTTTTTCTATCAAATGGATTTCCTCTTTTGAAAAACTAGTTTTATTGAATTTTAAAAGTATTTTTCTTTCTGTGGTTATATGTATTAGCACCAGTTTTAACCTTTTTAATTTCTTTACTAGTTGGAATTCCAGAATTAGAACTATTTTTATTAAGTTGATTGTTTAATTTATCTAAGATATATATGTTATCATCATTTTATTATTAATTTGAGATTTTAATCTATCTATTTCTTCATAAGCATCATTTAATTTATTTTTTAAAATATCATTTTCTTCTTTTAAGGGAACAATTTCTTTTAAAATGTAACCTATAAAGTGGACTCTAAAAAAAGAGAGACCTACTTCATAGGTTTTTATTATATCTTATTATATAATATAAGAAAATTGGTGATAATAATGACAAAAATATTATTTACAGATTCTCAAGCAAAAAAATTAAGTAAAAATAAATGGATTAAAAGTATTACTAATAAGGGAATAACTTATACTGATGAATTCAAGTATAAGTTAGTAAAAGAATGTGAAAATTATAAAAAATTTCCTCAAGATATATATAAAGAATGCGGTATTGATCCTGAAATAGTTGGAATTACGAGGATTCAAGATTCTGCTTATAGATGGAGAAAACAATTAAATTCAATCGGTGAAATAAAAGATACTAGAAAGGGTACTTCTGGAAGACATCTAGAACATGAATTATCTGATAAGGAAAAACTTGAACGAGCAGAAGCTAAAATAAAATTACTTGAAGCAGAAAAATGAATTATTAAAAAAAACGAATTGATAGAAATGGGAATTTTAACAGATATCAAATCAATATCAAATTTGAAACAATAAAATATGTTATTGATAAATAAACTAAAAGGAATGGTATCATATTTATGTGAATGTATAGGAGTTTCTAAATCTGGATATTATAATTATTTAAAAAATGAAAATAAAAGAATTGAAAGAGATAATAAAGATCAAAAAGATTTTGATTTAATATTAAAAGCATACAAATTTAAAAAACACAAAAAAGGTGCAAGACAAATAATGATGGTACTTGATAATGAGTTTAATGTTCATTTTAATTTAAAAAAGATAAGAAGGTTGATGAAAAAAAATGGATTAAAATGTCCTATAAGACAAGCAAATCCATATAGAAGAATGATGAAGGCAACTCAAGAACATACAACTTGTGAAAATATTGTTAACAGAGTTTTTAAAACAGGAATACCTTACAATGTTCTTTTAACAGATATAACATATTTATTTTATGGAGATAATAAAAAATGTTATTTATCTACTATTAAAGATGCTGAAACTAATGAAATACCTGCTTATTACATAAGTGAAAATATGACATTAGATATTTCATTAGAAACAGTAAAAAAACTACATCATAAGAAAAATCCAGTATTAAATGAAAATGTGATAATTCATTCAGATTAAGGAGCTCATTATACAAGTCCTAAATTTCATAATTTATTAAAAAAGTATAATATAGGGCAATCTATGTCTAGAAAAGGAAATTGTTGGGACAATGCTCCTCAAGAATCTTATTTTGGACATATGAAAGATAAACTAAATTTAGATACTTGCTTTACCTTTTCTGATGTGTGTAAGGAAATTAAAGATTATATAGAATATTATAATAATTATAGATATCAATGGAATTTAAAAAAGATGACCCCGGTTCAATACCGAAATCATCTATTTGAATCCATTGCCTAAACTCTCTCTTTTTTATTTAGTACTTGACATTGGTTACATTTTAATCTTGATACTATTTTTTTAAAGGTCTGAATAGTTACCAAAAAATTGTCATATAACCTGACAATTTTTTAATTTAACAATGTTATAATTTTATACTTTATATCTTAATATTCTTAAGGCATTTAAAATAGCTAATATAGTAACACCTACATCAGCAAATACAGCTGACCACATGCTGGCAATTCCTAAAGCTGATAAAATTAAAATACAAATTTTAATAGTTATTGCAAATAATATATTTTCTTTAACAATTTGCATTGTTTTTTTGGATATTTTAATTGATGATGTTATTTTAGAAATTTCGTCTGTCATAATGACAATGTCACTAGCTTCTACAGCAGCATCACTTCCTAAGCCTCCCATGGCTACGCCAATGTCTGATAATGCTAATACTGGGGCATCGTTTATTCCATCACCTACAAATAATAATTTACCATTTGTAGATTTCATTAGTTTTTCTGCATATGACACTTTATCTGCTGGAAGAAGATTAGAATAATATTCATCTAATTTTAGTTTAGAAGCTACATCTTTGCTTATATTTTCATGATCTCCTGTTAACATAACAATTTTAATATTATTTTCTTTCAAAGATTCTACTGCTTTATATGAATCTTTTTTTATTTTATCTGAAATTAATATGTTTCCAGCATATTTACCATCTATAGCTATATATAAATTAGTTCCTATTTTTTCATTTTGTTTATATTTTATATTATTTTCTTTCAAAAATTTTTCATTACCTACTAGTATTTTTTTACCATCAATTACTGCTTCAACACCTTTTCCAGATGTTTCTTTAAAATTTGAAATTGATTTTTCATTTATTTTTTCTTTATAGGCTTTTTTTAATGAAAGAGAAATTGGATGATTAGAATAGTATTCCGCATATGCGGCATATTTTAAGATATTATTTGAAGATATATTATTAATTTCTTGAACTTCAAATACACCTTCGGTAAGGGTTCCTGTTTTATCACAAACTACGGTATCTACTTTAGATAAAGTTTCTAGATAATTACTACCTTTGATTAAAACGCCTATTTTTGATGCGGTTCCTAATCCACCAAAGAATGATAAAGGAACGGAAATAACTAAGGCACAAGGACAAGAAACAACTAAAAATGATAGTGCTCTATATATCCATACATTAAATGGTTGATTAAATATTAATGTTGGTATTAGTATAAGTAATAGTGCGAGAAAAACAACAATTGGCGTGTAATATTTAGAAAATTTACTAATAAAATTTTCAGATTTAGATTTTCTATTACTTGCATTTTCAACTAAATCTAAAATTTTACTGGCAGTAGATTCAGAAAATTTCTTACTCACCTTAATTTTTAAAACACTACTATTATTAATACACCCACTTAGAACTTCATCGTTTTTTTCTACTTTTCTAGGAACGGACTCCCCTGTTAGGGCTAAAGTATTTAAATAAGAACTTCCTTCTATAACAGTACCATCTAAAGGAATTTTTTCACCTGGTTTAACAATAATAACTTCATTAAGTAAAACTTCATTAGGATCTACTTTTAAAACTTTATTATCCCTATAAACATTCGCATAATCAGGTCTTATATTCATAACAGATGATATAGCTTTTCTAGATTTATCAGTCGCATAATCTTCAAATAATTCACCGATTTTATATAAAAGCATAACAAATGTAGCTTCGGGATATTCTTTTATACAAAAAGCTCCAATGGTAGCAATAACCATTAAAAAATTTTCATCAAAGACTTCACCTTTTAAAATATTTCTAAATGCTTTAAAAATAACTTCATATCCAGAAATAATATAAGCAATAAAATATAAAAAATCAATTTTAAATATATGTGCAAATAAAACTAAGAAAGAAGATATAATTATTTTAATTAAATCATTCATCTAAATCAGCTCCTTTATGATTAATATGTTTTAAACCTATTTCAAATAGTTTAACTATGTGATTATCATCTAAGGTATAGTAAACTTCTTTACCATCTTTTCTACACTTAACAATATCATTTTTTCTTAAAACAGCTAATTGATGAGAAACCCTTGATTTAGTCATATTTAATACGTTAGCTAAATCACATACACACATTTCATCTTGATCTAATGCGAATAAAATTCTACACCTTGTAGTATCACCTATTAATTTAAATAATTCGGCTAATTTATTCATTATGTTTTCATTAGGCATTTTTTTCAAAACATCATCCACCTTATCTTGATGAATTACATTACAATCACAAAAAAATTTATTATTCATTGATAACCTCCTAATAATTATTATATGTAACAGTTGAATTATCATTCAATTAAATTATAGTTAAATTAGTGTTCAACTGTCAATGAATAATGTGGATTTTTTGAGTAAATTATAAAATTAACTAATATACTTTATACTTGTTATACACTAATTATAATGATAATATGTTTTGTAGTTATTTAATTATAAATAACATAAAATTAATTAGGAGTTGATTAAAGTGTTTAAATATGAAACAAATTCAAAATTGATAAAAAAAGGTCAAACTTTTGTGGCAATCAAAGGTTACACAGTGGATGGTCATGATTATATAAAAAATGCGGTTGAAAATGGTGCGAGTGAAATAATTGCTGAAAAAAATGTAGATTGTGGTGTTCCAGTTACTGTAGTTAAAAATTCAGCTGAATATTATCAAAATTTATTGGTTAAAGAATATAAAGATGAATTTAAAGATTTAAAATTAATCGGAATTACTGGTACTAATGGTAAAACAACAAGTGCTTATTTAACTTATCAAATGCTAAATTTACTTGGTAAAAAAGCTGCTTACATTGGTACAATTGGTTTTATATGTGATAATAATGTAAAAGAACTACCAAATACATCACCAGAAATTTTAACAATATATAAACTACTTATGGAAGCTAAAGAGAAAAATTGTGAATATGTTGTTATGGAAGTAAGTAATTTTGCTTTAGAACTTAAAAGATGTGAAGGATTAAAATTTGATGTCGCATCATTTACAAATTTAACTGAAGATCATCTTGATTATCACAAAACAATGGAAAATTATATGAATGCGAAATTAAAATTAACTGATTATGTTAAAGGTGTTTTAACAGTTAATATTGATGATGAAGTTAGTAAAAAATTTATTGAAAAATTTAAAAATACAAAAACTTATGGATATAGTAAATCTGATTTTCAAATATTAGATGATAATATTTACCCAGATCATACTGATATAGATTTTAAAATAAACAATGAAAACTATAAGGTAACATCAAACCTAACAAGTAAATTTAATGTTTATAATTATTTTACAATGTTTTCTATTGTTTATGAATTAGGTTTTAATCCAAATGAAATAATTGAAAAAACTAAATTATTAAAAGCTCCAAAAGGAAGATGTGAAACTTATAAAGTAAAAGATGGGTTTGCTGTTATTGATTATGCACATACACCTGATGCTGTTTTAAAAGTGGTTACTGCATATAAAGACCTTTCTAAAGGCAAAGTAATTACTTTAGTTGGTTGTGGTGGTGATAGAGATCCTATTAAAAGGCCAATAATGGGAGAAATAGCTTCAAACTATAGTGATTATGTTATATTCACAAACGATAATCCAAGAACCGAAAATCCCGAAAAAATTATGGAAGATATTTTAAAAGGTGTTAAAAAAGCAAACTATGAAGTTTGTTTAGATAGAAGGCAAGCTATAGCAAAAGCTTTAGATATGATTGAAAAAAATGATATAGTGTTATTACTTGGTAAGGGTCATGAAAATTATCAAATTATAGGGCATGATAAAATTCATTTGGATGATAGTGAAGAAGTTAAAAAATATATTAATAGCTAAGATAGTACCACCTGTCAAGTACTCACTAAATAAAAATATTTAATTATGAATATTTAAGTCTGTATTCAAGTGATAAATATCCAAGTTTCTTTTGAATACGTTCGTTGTTATACCAATGAACGTATTTTTTTATTTCTTCTGTTATCTCTTTTCTAGTTAGCTTATCAAATTGGCAAAGTCATTCATGTTTTAATTGCATAAACCAATTTTCTATAGGACGGTTTTCCCAACAATACATGCTCCTAGTAAATCCCATATTATTTGCAAATTCTACATACCCGTAAGCAAAATACACTGCTCCTTGATCTGTATTAACTATTGCTGATATGTAAAGAGTTCCATCTTTACATTTTATATAGCTTACATCGGATGAATGTTTTTGGTTTGGTATATCTGAATTAAAGTTACATTCTATCATGTATTGAGCCTTATTTACAAGATTTTTTTGCTCTTGAAACTGGTAATCCTTATATGTTTATATTTTCGTATTATTTATGATTTAAAATTAAACCATGTTTCTTTTGAATTGCAAATTTTAATCTTACTGTTCCATAAATTCCTTTATTATTGCACTCTTCTAATATCGCATCAGCAATTTATTGGTCAAAGTTATTAGTTATTGGTTTTCCTTTTTGATGCCATTTATAATAACTTCTTCTATTCAAATTTAAAACATTATATATTCTTGTAACAAGATATTAACATTTTAATTTATCAATTATTTGATATTTTTCTATTTGTGTTGCTGAGAGCGAATTTCCATTAAAAGAGGATGGGATTTTTTTAATATATCAATATCATCGATTTCTTGTTGTGCTTTTCTTTTGATTTAAATTTTTTTACTATTTTGACTTTATCATCCAAAGTCCATTTCTTATGTTTTCCCATAAAAAAAACACCTTCAAAATTCTTTCTAAATATATTTTAACACATTTACATGTTTCTTTTTATTTAGTGTGAACTTTAAAGGTATTATAATCAAATAATCTCATTCTTAATATTTGGATTTTTTAAAGCCAAAATAAGTTTATCAATTTCTTCTTTAGAATTATAAAAATATAAACTAATTCTACAAGTATTTTTTATATGAATCTCATCTTTTAAAATTTTCGCACAATGATTACCCGCACGAGTGCATATATTATACTTATCTAAATAAATTGATAAATCTTGTGGGAAAATACCATCATAATTAATAGTAACAACACCACTTAAACTATGCTCATTATAAATGATAATATTATCTATCTCTTTTAATCTTTGTATTAAATATTTTTTTAATTCAAGTTCCATACTATGAATATTATCAAATCCAATATCCATCAAATACTTAATAACATAACCAAAACCAATTACCCCAGCTACATTAGGAGTCCCTGCTTCAAGTCTATCAGGCATTGTTTTATATATTCTATTTCCATCATGAGAAAAATCAGCATTCATCCCGCCGCCAAAAATAATCGGCTTTATTTCATTTAATAAATTTTCTTTTCCATAAATCACACCAACACCAGTAGGTCCACACATCTTATGAGCAGAAAAAGCTAAAAAATCAACATCAAGCTTTTGAACATCAACTTTTAAATGTGGAATACTTTGAGCTCCATCAAGTAAAACCAAAATATTTCTTTCATGAGCACATTTAATAATCTCTTCTACCGGTCTTACATCACCCACAACATTACTAACATGAGCAATAGAAATAACCTTAGTTTTATCTGAAATAGCTTTTAAAACATTTTCTAAAGTAACCTCATGATTATCATCTAAATCAATATATTTAATATTAATACCAATCTCATCAGCAAGTTCAAACCAAGGAAGTAAATTAGAAGCATGTTCACTTTTAGTAAGTAAAACCTCATCACCTTTATTTAAATGATACTTAAAATATCCAAAAACAATCTTATTAATCGAATCAGTTGTACCACTTGTAAAAGCAATTTCGCTTTCTTTTTTTGCATTAAGCATTTTTTTAACTAATCCCCTAGTCTCTTCATACTTTTGACTAGCCTTAATGCTTAATGAATAATCACCCCTATGAGCATTTGAGCTATAATTATTATAATAATCAGAAATAGCCTCACTTAATATTTTTGGTTTTAATGTAGTAGCCCCATTATCAAAATAAATAATTCCTGAATTTAAAATATTAAAATCCTCACGGTGCATTTTATATCACCTCCAATACTTATCTATAATTTCTTTTAAACTGTCTTTATAATAGGTAATATTTTTTAAAAGAAAACCTTGAGTTAATAAATTTTCCGCATCCTTCTTACAAATACCTCTACTCATTAAATAAAATATCTCATCAAATGAAAAGGTACCTATAAGTGCACTATGATTTGCAGTTACATCGTTTTCATCAATAAATAGGTTGGGTTTTATTACACAAGTATTATTTGTCATATTAATAATTCTACCACTTTGATTAATATCACAATCAACTATTCCATTTGAAACAAAACCAGATACATTAAACTCCAATTTACCATCCAAAATATTAACCCCATTATTTACTATGTTACTAATAGTACTTTTCGCATTATGATAAACTAAAAAATTATACTTTTCTTGCTTTTTACTAATAGTTTTTAAATTAAAATCAATCTTAGACTTAATACCATTTAAATTAACTAAATACATCTCATTAATAATATTTCCATCATTAATTTTTTCAACATTTAAATAACTATATTCCTCTAAATAATATTTATATTGAAACTTATATTCTTCTCCACGTTTTAATTCATATATATTAGCATGTACATCTTTTAAAATATTAAAATAAAAATCATATTTAACATCAGTATTATAAATATCAAAAATAATATCAGTATCCGCACATATTTTAATTTTTACCGTTTTAACATTTAGAAATTTATCTGCAGAATCTATTTTAATTTCAATATTTTCATCATTATCTAATATTTTTACCTCATCATTTTCTATCTTTATCTTATTCATGCTCTTCTCCAGTAAACTTATTAAAACCATATTTTTCAATATCTAAAGCAAGTGATTTATCACCACTTTTAACTATTTTACCACCACTCATAATATGAATATAATCAGGAGTAATATAATCAAGTAATCTTTGATAATGTGTAACAAGCAAAATGGCAGGCTTTTTATCATTATAGTAATCCATAACATTCTCACCAACTATCTTTAAACTATCAACATCTAAACCCGAATCAATTTCGTCAAGCAAAACAACATCAGGTTTTAAAATACACATCTGTAAAATTTCATTTTTCTTTCTTTCACCACCAGAAAAGCCATCATTTACATTTCTATTAAGCATATCCTTATTCATTTTTAATTTTTCTATAAGCTTATCTACCTCATTAACAAATGGTAATAGTTTAAAATTTTCTCCTTCTTTAGCCCTCAAAGCACTTCTTAAAAAATCTGCATTACTAACGCCCTCGATTGCAAGTGGCATCTGCATACCTAAAAAAATACCTAATTTAGCTCTTTCATTAACAGGCAAATCATTTATTACTTTATCATTATAAGAAATCTTTCCTTTAACAATCTTATAATTATTATCACCCATAATAACCTTAGTTAAAGTAGATTTTCCGGTACCATTAGGTCCCATAATAACATGTATCTCACCTGATTTTATTTCTAAATTAAAATCATTTAAAATTACCTTTCCAAAAACTTCTACAGTTAAATCTTCTATCTTTAAAATATTCATTTCAATCACCTTTATATATTTTAACATTTTTCTTGATTTTTTTGAATATAAAAAGAAAATTTAGATAATAATGATAAATAAATATGGTACTATTAAAACATCAACTGGTGAAACTACAACCAATGATGGAATATTAAAGTTAAAAAAAGAATTGAAGATATAATAGAAAACATATTTACACATTTTGTAAATACTGATAAAATGAAAATGGTGATAAAAATGGATTGCATATTTTGTAAAATTATTAATAATGAAATTCCTTCATATACTTTATATGAAGATGAAATAGTTAAAGTATTTTTAGACGTAAACCCTGATTCTAATGGACATACTTTAATTATTCCAAAAAAACATTATAAAGATTTATTTGACATTGATGATAAAACATTAATTCATATAATGAATATAGCAAAAAAAATAAATACATTACTAAAAGAAAAATTAAACATATCTGGTTTAACTTTAATTCAAAATAATGGTGACGTTCAGGAAGTAAAACACTTTCATCTACACTTAAAACCATACTACAAAGATAAAAATGAAATATTACCAGTAGAAGAAATATTTAAAAAGTTAGAAAACTAATTTTTTGAATTTTTAAAGCACTTAGTTTTATATATGAAGCATTCATTTCAATTATTATTAATACATCTTATAAATACCTTTTTCATTTAATATGTTTTTAGATAATTTTGAAATTAATTTACTAAGTGCTTTAAAAATTTTTATACCAAAAAAAATCCATATAGGATTATTTTTTTTACTATAATGATTAAGCTCGTCATAAATTTTTTTATTTTTTAATATTCATTTATTAATATCCTTCACATATTCTAATAATTTTAAAAACTTATTAATTGTGTTAATGTCATATTCAAAAAGCACAAATGTTCATATTATAAACTAGATAAGGGGGATACATAATGTTTAAAAAGAATTTTGGTAAATGCATGCCAAGGCAAAATTGTCCTATTATGGAACCTGTTATGACAAACTGTGTAGAACGTCAATTTTGTCACGAGGTAAAACACATTTGTCCAATTCATACACATGTTATTAATAAACATATTTATAATCACACTTATACACCTCAATATTCATGCTCTGAAGAAAATCAAATTATTAATAATGATCCTGGGTGTTGTAGCAAATTTATGAATAATGGCTTTTAGTCATTATTTTTATTATATACTTCATTAATTACAGCAACTTTTTCATTAACCGAATTCATATCAGGACTCATAACATATAAATTCATCCCTGGCATCGAATAAGTTTCAGCTTTTGTTCCTTGACCGGTTACATATTGTTTTTCTATCTTCCATGATTTTCCTGTTTCTATTTCTTCCTTTATTAATTTAGAAATATAATCCTTTGGAATATCAGATGAATATAATTCACTAAATGAATTTAATATATCATCATATTTTAATAATAATTTTTTATTACTAATAATCTTATTAAATATAGCTTCTAATACCTGCTGTTGATTTTGAATTCTATGAATATCACCTTCTGGATATGCATACCTTTCTCTCGCATAAGCTAAAGCTTGCTTTCCATTCATATGATTTATTCCTTGACTTACTGTCCAACCTTTTATATGAAATGATGAGAATGTTCTATCACTATCAATATCAACACCATCAATTAAATCAACTATCTTAGGAACAGCAGGCATACCAACTTTAATTGAATAATCTATTTTTATATTAAATAAATCTTCTAATGTTTGTCTACCCATATCCATTCCATATATTCCACTATGAGTTAATTTGTCTTTCAAACCACTAGTTCCATGTAATTGAACATAATAATCTCTCGGTATACTTGTCAATAAAATAGTATATGTATAAGGATTTATAGTGATTATCATATTAACATCACTTCTAGATTTAAGGGCTAATGTATCACTTCTACTATCACTACCAGATAAATATATATTTATTGATTTTAATTTTATATTATTTTCTGTTTTCTTTTCTTTTTTAATATCATACGAATAAATTATTTTTATTTTTTTTGAAAACCCTTCATATATATCTTCTAAAATATCTAAATAAGAATCATTTATAATCATTGAATCAATATTTCCATTGATAAATTTATAATATAAATCATTTATATTATATTTAGTATAATTTGCTTTTAAATTTAAATTTTTTATATTTGTATTTATATTTAAATAACCTATATTTTTATTCTTTAAATCATTTAATTTTTTGTAATTTGAATCTTTTAATACAATTACATCATATTTACTAACTTCAACTACTTTATTAAATTTTTCATTTAAAAAGTTTATTGTCTTTGATGAATAATATATTCCAAATAAAGATGTACCAATTAAAACAATATATAAAATTATACCTGTAATATTTAATATCATATTTTTTTTAAATAAAAATAAAATACATATTAAATTTAAAATAATCATTAAACTTATAAATAAAATTAAATATTTATTTGGAATAATGTTTGTGTTTAATACAAATAATATACACACTAATGAAATTATAATCATAATACTAGAAAAAAATATTTTAACTTTGTTTTTCATGTTTTAAAACTCCTTTACACAATAAACAGCCAACCAATGCTCCAAATGTATCAATTAAAACATCTATGAAACTACTTGTTCTACCACTAACAAACAATTGATGAATTTCATCAGAACATGCATATAAAAAACATATTAAAATAGTTATTATAATTGTTAATTTTATATTATTTTTATACATCTCATTAGTATTTATAAATGAAATTAAAATTAAAATTGATAATATTAAGTATATCGTTCCATGAGCACATTTTCTAATGGGGTAATTCAATTTATCAACTATTTTTTTATTGTTTTCATTATTCTTTTCTATGATTTTTTCAGTTTTACTAATAGCGTTATTAATTAATCCTTTACTTACTCCATTTGACTTTCCATTATTCATACTTGAAAAAGTAAATATAACACCCATCCAAATTATAACTAAGAGCCAATAAAAAATTATTTTTAAAACCTTTTTATTCATACCGTGTCTCCTTTTTAAATATTACTACTTAAATGAAACTAGGTAATATTCTATCATTATATAAAGAAAAAAGCAAATTATAATGGCATTGTTAATTTAAGTTTGAAATTAAACACTTTGTATCTATTTATCAAATTATTTCATAAAACCTTTATCACATAAATACAAATTTATAATACCATTATGTTCATTCTTTATAATAATTTATTTCTGATTTTAAAATAAATATTTAGAAGATTCTAATTTGCTATTTTTATCATTAATATACATATTTTATAAATAAAAAACATGACTCATCATGCTTTTAACTTCTTCATATTGTTAGTATAAATTACCTTATCTACTTTCTTTACTAAAGTTTTCTTATTTACTACAGTTTTAGAAACAACATTATTTTTCTCATCTTTAGTTATTTTATATGTTATCTCTTTTTTCCCATTTAAACCTTTTTTATATACTTTTCCACTTTTAAATAAAGAAAATTTATATTTGGTTTTATATTTAATTTTTTTAGTTACAGTTTCTGTAGTTGAATATAAACATTTTCCATCAACTGCATTTGCTTTTTCATTGTAGTTATCAGCATTTTTATCCATACATCCTAATACTTTAGCAATACAACTTCCATCATTTATATTAGCCGAACTATTATAATTAATAGCATTTTTATCAGTACATCCATATACATATTTAAATGTATAATTTTTATATTTATTATAATTACTTGAACTACTAGAATTACTCGAACTATTTGAACTACTACCAACTGCACATCCACCATGATGAGAACAGCAACCTCTATGACAATCACCACATGATGGACTTGTAGTACCATCATTACACATTATATTAGCTGACACTTTAGTACAACTAAACATAATTACAAAACAAAATAATAAAACTAACTTCTTTACTTTTCTCTCACCTAACTACATTTTAATACTAATTATGGTATATATCAATGGTAATAAAAAAATTTATATTAATCCCTAGCAAATAAATCTCTTGTATATACTTTGTCTTTTACATCCATAACATTTTCATCTAATCTATTTACAATAATGACATCAGATGTTTTTTTAAATTTTTCTAAATCAGTAATAACTCTACTATTAAAAAAATTATCTTCTTTCAAAGTTGGCTCATAAACAACAACTTCAATTCCTTTAGCTTTAATTCTTTTCATAACACCTTGAATTGCACTTGCTCTAAAATTATCAGAACCTGACTTCATAGTTAATCTATATATTCCAACTACTTTTGGATTCTTTTTTAAGATCATATCTGCAATATGATTTTTTCTAGTTCTGTTAGATTCAACTATTGCACTAATAATATTTTCAGGAACATCTTTATAATTTGCTTTTAATTGCTTACTATCCTTTGGAAGACAATATCCCCCAAAACCAAAGCTAGGGTTGTTATAATGATTACCAATACGAGAATCTAAACATACTCCATCTATAATATCTTTTGTATTTAATCCTTTCAATTCTGCATAAGTATCTAATTCATTAAAATATGCTACCCTTAATGCAAGATATGTATTTGCAAATAATTTTACTGCCTCAGCCTCAGTAGAGTCCATATATTTAACTACTACATCTTCTTTTAAACAGTTTTCTTTTAGAAGATTAGCAAATTTTTCTGCTCTTCCAGATTTTTCACCTACTATTATTCTAGAAGGATATAAATTATCATATAATGCTTTTCCTTCTCTTAAAAATTCTGGGCTAAACATTATATTTTCAATTTGATATTTTTCTTTCATTGATTTTATAAAACCAACTGGTATTGTAGATTTAACAACCATTGTTGTATCTATGTTCATGCTTTTAACTTTTTGAATTATGTCTTCAACTGATGAAGTATCAAAATAATCTTTCTCAGAATCATAATTTGTTGGCGTACTAATAATTACAAATTTAGCATCTTCAAAAGCTTCTTTATAATCTAATGTTGCCTTCAAGTTTAATTCTTTTTCAGCAAAATATTTTTCTATATATTCATCTTGTATAGGACTAATCCTATTATTTATCATCTCAACTTTTTCAGATATAATATCAAGTGTCACTACCTCATTATTTTGACTAAGTGGTGTTAGGATAGATATTAGGACACGAAAATTTACACACTGTGATATAATATGA
>CAVGWA010000019.1:0-28853 GCA_963632935.1 Oscillospiraceae bacterium | reverse complement strand
TCATACATTAATATACGACGTGGATATATCAAATTCCTTTAAAAAAACAAAAAAAGTTCTAAAAGAACTAATTTATTAAAAATTTTATTATATTAAATTCAATGCATTTTTTTCAAATTATTATACTTTTTTAAAAACTTATTATAAAGTAAATCACATTTATATTTATTCATTTCAGGAATATTTTCAAGTGGATTTAAATAATCAAGTTCTTCATATTTAGAAAAGCCTAAATGATGAAAAGGTAAAAATTCTATTTTTTTAATATTTTTAATTTTCAAAATATAATGAGCTAAAGATTCAATATATTCATCACTATCCATATAAGAAGGAACGATAACTTGTCTTATCCAAACATCTTTACCTGATCTATTCATCGCCTCTATAAATTTTTCACTTTCATCCATGTCATGGCCTGTAATTTTTTTATAACCTAATTTATCTGTATATTTAACATCAAAAATAATTAAATCAGTTAAAGATAAAATCTCATCATAATCTCCCGTACCGACTCCTGCTGTATCTAAAGCAATGTGAATATTTTCTTTTTTTAATAATTTGAATGTTTCTTTTAAAAATTCACTTTGAAGTAATGGTTCACCACCAGAAAAAGTAACACCACCATTATTACCGAAATAAGGTTTACTACGTAAAACTTTTTTTAAAATATCTTCTGGTAGATATTCTTTGCCATTCATTGTCCACATTTCAGGATTATGACAATATAAACATCTTAGTTTGCAGCCTGATAAAAATATAACGGTTCTAATACCTGGGCCATCAACAAGTCCCATAGTTTCTATACTATCAATAAAACCATTACATTTTTTCATGGAAAGTCCTTGAAATTACTTCTTCTTGTTGTTTTCTAGTTAATCTATTAAATCTAACTGCATAACCAGATACCCTTATAGTTAAAAGTGGGTATTTTTCTGGATTATTCATTGCATCAATAAGCATCTGTCTATTTAAAACATTAACATTTAAATGATGAGCACCTTGAGAAAAATAACCATCAAGTAAAGATACTAAATTATTAATTTTTTCCTCATCACTATGTCCAAGTGAAGAAGGAACAATAGAAAATGTATTAGAAATACCATCTCTACAGCATTCGGCATATTTTAACTTAGCTACTGAATTTAATGATGCTATCGCACCAGATGAGTCTCTTCCATGCATTGGATTAGCTCCAGGAGCAAATGCTTCACCTTTTTTTCTACCATCAGGAGTAGAACCAGTTTTACTACCATAAACAACATTAGAAGTAATAGTTAATACAGATAATGTAGGATGGGCATTTTTATAACATTTATGTTTACATAATTCACTATACATTTTTTCTAAAATTTCTTCAGCAATTGAATCTACTCTATCATCATCATTACCATATTTAGGAAAATCACCTTCAATTATAAAATCTGTTGTGATACCCTTTTCATCTCTTACAGGTTTTACTTTAGCATATTTAATTGCAGAAAGAGAATCACAAGCAACAGAAAGACCAGCTACACCATAAGCCATTAATCTATTAACATCAGTATCATGTAGTGCCATCTGTCCTGCTTCATAAGCGTATTTATCATGCATATAATGAATAATATTCATAGCATTAGAATAAATATATGCGACTTTTTCAATCATTTTAAAATATGCATCTTTTACTTTATCATAATCTAAAATTTCATCAGTAATTTTGTCAACTCCGTCTATAACAAGATTACCTGTCATTTCATCTACGCCACCATTAATAGCGTATAAAAGTGTTTTTACTAAATTACATCTAGCTCCGAAAAATTGCATATCTTTTCCAACTCTCATTGCGGAAACGCAGCACGCAATCGCATAATCATCACCATAAATTGGTCTCATGACATCATCATTTTCATATTGAATTGCATCAGTTTTAATACTCATTTTTGAACAATATTTTTTAAAATTTAAGGGTAATTTATTAGACCATAGAACTGTCATGTTAGGTTCTGGTGATGTATCTAAGTTAGTTAAAGTATTAATAATTCTATATGATGTTTTGCACACCATACTTTCTCCTTCATTAGTAATTCCACCAATTGAACAAGTAACCCATGTAGGATCGCCTGAAAATAATTCATCATAATCAGGTGTTCTTAAATGCCTTACTAACCTTAATTTAATAATAAACTGATCAATAATCTCTTGAACTTCTTTTTCTGTGATAATACCATTTTTCAAATCTCTTTCAAAATAAATATCGAAAAATGCATCAACTCTGCCTAAACTCATGGCCGCACCATTATTTTCCTTAACAGCAGCCAAATAAGCAAAATAAGTCCATTGAACAGCTTCTTTAGAATTCATGGCTGGTTTAGATATATCAAAGCCATATTTTAAAGCCATTTTTTTTATGTCGTCTAAAGCTCTATATTGCATTGAAACTTCTTCTCTAAGTCTTATTAACTCATCAGTCATTTCTCCGGTTAAACTGTCCCAATCTTTTTTCTTTTCGCTCATTAAAAAAGCAATACCATATAAAGCAACTCTTCTATAATCACCAATGATTCTACCTCTACCATATGCATCAGGCAGGCCAGTTAATAATCCATTATGTCTTGCTTTTTTTATATCATCAGTATAAGCATCAAATACACCTTGGTTATGTGATTTTCTAAATTCATTAAAATACTTGTCAACATCATTATTTAATTTATATCCATAAGCATCTAATTCACTATAAACCATTCTAATGCCGCCGTATGGATTTACCATTCTTTTTAATGGTTTATCAGTTTGTAAACCTACAATAACGTTATCATCGTCATTAATATAGCCAGGTTCAAAAGAATTTATTCCAGACATATGATCAGTATCAATATCTAAAACATGTTTTTTTAATTCTTCTTTTAAAAGATTACTACATTTATTCCAAACACTATCTGTTTTTTTTGTAGTGCCTTCTAAGAAATCTTCATTACCCTCATATTTTGTATAGTTAGTTTTAATAAAATCACTAACATTAATTTCATTTTTCCATTTTCCATCTTTAAAATCTTTCCATGCTTCCATTTAATCAACCTACTTTCTAAATAAATTATAATTTTTAATAAAAAGCAAGTCAATTATTTTCAAAAAGTAATCTTATTTTGTGTAAAGTAGGTCAACAAATATTAATAATTATATGTTTTTTTTTGACTTTTACCTATGTTTTAGCTATAATTGTTTTAGAATATGGAGGGATAAATATGAATGATAATGAAGTAAAACAAAATAATAATGAAAATAGCTATAACTTTGATTTTGCTAATCAAGTAGAAAATAATGTAACAGCAAATACACCAGTTCAAACAGTTACTCCTGTTGAGCCTGTTCAAGTAGCTACTCCTGTTGAGCCTGTTCAAACAGTTACTCCTGTTGAACCTGTTCAAGCAGCAACAGAACAAACTATTCAAGAAGAAAAAGAAGATGACGAAGAACTTATTAAAGATAAAAAAGCAACAAAAAGATTTTTAATTATAGTTGGAGTAATAATTGCACTTTTCATTATCGCATTACCATTTATTTTTAAAGTGGCAGGTTAATTTACCTGCTTTCTTTTTTGGTTAATACAAAAATATTATATATTTTATGAAAATTATTATTAGTTTTATAAATTTCATTTATTAACTTATCATATGCTCTTTTTAAATTTGTTTCAGGTTTATTAAAGCATTCTAAATAAATATAACTTAATTTATCGATGTCTTTATTTTTATATATTTCATTTATTTCATCAATAATAAGTTTTTCATTATCACATTCAAAACGAGTTTTAAAATTTTCTTTTATATTTTCTTTTAAGATTTGATATTCTAAATTTATTTCATCACTAAATTTTAGTATTTCAATCACATCTTCTTCTTCTTCTATTAAAAGTGAACTTCTATGTGTTATTACTCCGTCACTATTTAATTTTAAAGCAATAGCTTCCCTACCATTTGTAAAAATGGCTATAAATTTAATTTTTATCACATTATTTTGTTTAAATCTTTCAGCTTTATTTGAAAAGTATTTTAAACAATTTCGATTAAATTTAACACTATTAAATTTAATATCATTATACTGTTTATCATTTATTTTAATAATTGGAATTTTACGCATGTGATAAATCTCATCGTTTTCATTCCATTCATAAAATTCATAATACTCTTTTTGAAAATTTAATAATATATCATAAATATAATTCATTATTTTTGCCTCCTGGAAAATAAATTGAAAGAAAAGTAATTATAAGTCCAATTGGACCAATCAAACATTCACCACTACTACTTATAAAATGAACATATTGATTAAAATTATACCCTATTGTCATTAAATTTAAGTAGCTTATTATAAATACAAATCCAATGACACTAAGTCCAAATCCAATCAGAAAAAAAACAATGCGCATCAGCATAATTATCATTCCTTTATAATAAAGTTTATTATTTTATTTATTAAATTTTACTGATATTTTAATATAAATTTGATATAATTAACCTTAGGGTGACGAGTATGAACTATAAATTTACTATTGATAAATTTCAAGGCCCTTTAGACTTGCTACTACACTTAATAAAGGAAGCCGACATTGATATATTTGATATTAATATAGCTCAAATTACTGAACAGTATTTGAATTATATAAAGAGTATGGAAAATTTAAATTTAAATATAGATAGTGAATATTTAGTAATGGCTGCTGAATTAATAGAAATGAAATCTAGAATACTTCTGCCACATGAGGAGGTGGTAGAAAATGATGAAAATGAAGAAGATCCTAGGGAATCATTAATTAATAGATTAATAGAATATAAAAAATATAAAGAAGTAAGTCAAACTTTTCAAGAGATGGAGTATGAACGCAAACAATCATTTTCTAAATTACCAAGCGAACTTGATGAATTTAAGACAAATGATTTATCTATTAATGAAGATATAACTTTAAACGATTTAATTGAAGCCTTTAAAAAGTTTCAAGAAAAAAAGTATTTTAATAAACCACTTAATACCGTTGTCACAAGAAAAGAATATTCAATCCATAAAAGAAACAAAGAAATACTCAATATATTAAAAAACAAAAAAAATATTAATTTTGAAGAATTATTCGAAATAAAAAGTAAAGATTATGTTGTTGTAACATTTTTATCAATATTAGATTTAGCCAAAAAAGGGAAATTAAAAATTAAACAAAATAACAATTTAGATACAATCGTGCTGGAAGCTAGAGAGGAATTATAATATGAATATAGCTGTTTTAGAAGGATTACTTTTTGTAGCTGGTGATGAAGGATTATCTTTTGAAAAATTACAAAAAACATTAAAAATTAAAGAAGAAGATTTAAATATTTTAATTGATGAATATAAAAAAGAATTAGAAAATGAAAAACGAGGATTACAATTAGAAAAATATGGAAATAACTATAAATTAATTACTAAAAAGAAGCATGCAGAATATTACAAATCATTGGTTGATGAAGAAATAAATGATAACTTAACACCAGCATCATTAGAAACATTAGCAATTATTGCTTATAATGAGCCTATTACAAGATTAGCTGTTGATGAAATAAGAGGTGTCTCTTCAGCCTATATTATTCGTAAACTTGTAATTAAAAATTTAATTGAAGAAAAAGGAAAATCTGAATTACCTGGCAGACCAATATTATATGGAATCACAGATCAATTTTTAGATTACCTTGGAATAAAATCAGTAGATGAACTTCCCATTATAGAAGAAAAAGAAGAAAATATTAATCAAGAATTATTCACATCAAAATACACAGAGAAATAAATGTTTTGCATTTAACATAAAATATGTTATAATATTTTTGTTGCTTGTGTGGCGGAATTGGTAGACGCGCACGACTCAAAATCGTGTGGCTTTTGGCCATGTGGGTTCGATTCCCACCGCGAGCACCAGATTGATAGGAAACTCGAACTTTTCGAGTTTAAGTAATAAATTGCTAACATAAATGTTAGCTTTTTTTCTATGTAAAAGGTCAAGTAAAACTTTTTAATTAATAAATAAGGTATTATGGGTATATAAACCCATTTTTTTAATCAAAAAAACTAATTTGATTATCTTTATTTAACCAACTTTTTTGATTAGCCACTGTTATTTTATCATTTGGTTCTAATTCTCCAATTAAAAACGGAGAATTAGGATTATGCCTTTTTATGTTTTCTTTTACTAATTCTTGATTCGCATTTGCATAACAATATTTACATAAGTGCATACATGAATTATATGCACCTATATCATTTCCCATTAGACAATTACATTGTATTCTCTTACTATTTTTTGGTGCATTTAGTTTATTTTTAATTGCTTTTTCAATAATTTGCCGGCTCATACAACCTGTTATATCTAAACCATAATCTTGCAAATATTCTTTTTCACAGCAAGCATGTATTATAATATTGTTTTGCTTTCCTATTTTTGAAAATGCTTTTGCAATTTCTATCTGCTCTGCTATAGTTGGAGGCCTTAAATTAGGGGCATTTCTTTTTACTTTTTCATACATATCTAAAAAACTAATCGTGCAATCTTCGGTATACCCTTTTAGTTCACTTAATAATTTATCGAAACATTTAATATGCATATTTACATCAAATTTCTCATTTATAAATATCGGATCATAACGAAGGGCAACAGAACTTTTTCCAAAATGTTCTGATAATTTTTTAAAATCATTAATTACTTGTCTTTTGTTTGGAACATTTGTCTCAACATCTTTTCCATAAGGAGTAATTGTAACAAACCAAAATTGTTTATATTTATCTAGTTCTGATAAATGAGAAATTAAAGGATGAGGATTTTTAGTACAAAAAGCTAAACAATCAACAACTTTTGGATTTAAACTATATTTAGTCACCTGGTTTCTGTAATATGGATTTCTAACATATACATAACCATCTTTTATTCTATTCAATAACCACTTTGCATAAAATGCGGGTATATCTGTTCTCATTCCTGTATTTATTATCATTTATAAATCATCCTTTACTTATAAAGTAGGACTGATATTGTTCATCAGTCTTATAACTCTTTATTCTTATATTTATTACCATACTCTTTCATTAAATCATTTGTTTGATATGCATGTAATTTTACGCCTTCAAAATCGTATATTTCAAAAAATCCTTTAGATAAATCTACTCTTTATTTTTTCATTTTTAATCCCTCCCAAATTTTTAATCTATAAGCATTATAGCAATAGATTTTATATTTAGGAAGTACGCACTTTTTTGTAATATAGTTACCTAAAAGTAAGTTTTATTGATTTTATTTGTTTAAATTTACAAAAGAAGTTAAACATTAATCATTAAACTTTTAAAAACAATGATAGTATATTTTTTTAAATGAAACAACTATTTGCATATATAAAAACCTGCTTCTTATAGCCAAGAAACAGATTTTATATTAACAATTTATCCGCATTATATTAAATTATTTCATATTGTAATGTTCACGAACTTTTTTATTAACTTCTTGTTCTACATCTGGATGAGCTTTTAAATAATCTTTAACATTTTCTTTACCTTGTCCAATTTTTTCACCATTATATGCATACCAAGCTCCAGATTTTTGAATAATATCTGCTTGAGAACCTAAATCGATAAGTTCACCCTCATGAGAAATACCAGTGCCATACATAATATCAACTTCACATGATTTAAAAGGTGGAGCCATTTTATTTTTAACAACCTTAACTTTTACTTTATTACCAACAATATCAGTACCCAATTTAATCTGCTCACTTCTTCTTATATCAAGTCTAATAGAAGAATAAAATTTTAAAGCTCTTCCTCCAGGAGTAACTTCAGGATTTCCGTAAGAAATACCAACCTTTTCTCTTAATTGATTAATAAATATAGCAATTGTATTTGTTTTATTAATAACACCAGCTAATTTTCTTAAGGCTTTACTCATCAAACGTGCCTGCAGTCCAACTTGTGCATCTCCCATTTCACCTTCAATTTCAGCTTTTGGAACTAAAGCAGCTACTGAATCAATTACAATAATACTAATTGCACCGCTTCTAACTAATGCCTCAGTAATTTCTAATGCTTGTTCACCATTATCTGGTTGTGAAAGTAAAAGTTCATTAATATCAACCCCAAGTCTAGAAGCATATTGTGGATCTAATGAATTTTCTGCATCAATGAATGCTGCTTTTCCACCAGCTTTTTGTGCTTCAGCAATTGCATGAAGTGCAAAAGTTGTTTTACCACTAGATTCAGGACCAAAAATTTCTATAATTCTTCCTTTTGGATAACCTCCAATACCTAAAGCAACATCTAAAGCAATACTACCACTAGAAATAACATCAATTTCACGATGGTCATTATCACCTAATCTCATAACTGAACCCTTACCGAACTGTTTTTCAATATCGGCTAAAACTTGTTTTAAATTATTATTTTCTTCGGCTGTTTTTGCCATTCATTTTCCTCCTTAACTCCTACAATCACATTGTATAATAATTAAAATTCTTTGTCAACACTTTTGCGAACATTTGTTCAAATAATTTTTAAAAAAAAGAAATATTAAATTCCTTGTTCGAATATATATTTCTTATTCATATTAAAATATTGAATTCCAGAAATAATTGAAAGTACGCAAGCTACAATTAATAAGAAATCTGAAATATGTAAATTCCATAGTTCAAATGGTAGATTATAAAATAATGTTAAAACAATACCTATCATTAAAGAAGCTGTTTTAAATTTGCCAGTTTTAATAGCGGCAACAACATTACCTTTAGATCCTGCAACCATTTTAATTGAATCAACAATTGTATCCCTTACAATAATAACTACTGGAATAATAGGATGAATAAATCCTTGAGCACATAAAATAATTAAAAGTGAATTAACTAAAATTTTATCAGCAATTGCATCCATCATCTTACCAAAGTCGGTAACTAAATTATATTTTCTAGCAATAAATCCATCTACGAAATCAGTTAAAGATGCGATGATAAAAAGCACACCGGCAATCGGATAACGAATATCAACTCTAATAGATTCATTAATAAAAAGTTGCATTACATTAATACCCATTGCAGAAAATGGAAATAATAAAATTAAGATAATTAAAAAAGTCATTACAATTCTTGTCATTGTTAATTTGTTTGGTAAATTCATATAACTACCTACTTTCTGTAATAATTGTTCCTTCAGTAAAATCATCATTATCGTCATGATTTAAATTAATTATGCAATATATAATTAAAAATATTAACACTATAATGATAATATATACACCTAACATAATAATTGATGTCCTACTTCTTCTTTCAATTGTATAAGGTGATTTAATTTTTTTATTTTCTTTTTTTTCTTTTTTAGCTTCTTTTATATCCTCTAAAGAAAGTCTTGAAGTATAATCAAATAAATACTCATTAAATTCATCAACTAAATCTTCCTTATCAAGTCCAAGATATTTAGCATAATCTCTAATAAAATATTTCAAATAAAAAACATCTTTAAATGCTGAGGAATTTCCAGATTCTATGTTTTCTATTTGTGATGGACGAAGTTTCAGGTCTTCTGCAACTTCTTCTATCGAAACGCCAATTTCTTCACGAGCATATTTTAATTTCTCGCCAATTTCTTTCATTATAACCTCATTAAAATAATATTTTATAAGCCATGTTCTGTTCCTATTACTAGGCGACAAACATTTATCTATTGCATAGCAATCCCATAAGTAATTCTTATTCTTACTTATTAGGCTCCCCTACCAAAATTTGGGTTTCTTGCTTGTGGGGTTTACCACGTTTCACTTTTTTGTTTCCAAAAACATCGTCACTGCGGCACTTTACAAGGCATCATCATATCTTAAAGACTTAGATTAAGCCTCGCCGTTAGTTATAAAACTACCATAGGTTATTTTTTCCCTATGCACAAACACTACAGTCATCACAGACTGTGCAAGCATGGACTTTCCTCTATATTACAAAGAATATAGCGTTTGTCAAAATATTATTTATCTCCGTATACTATTTTTTCTAAACTAGAAAGACGGCGAAGTAAATCGGCATTAGAGACTTCATTAGGTGCTGTATCTCTTAATACATCAAGCTTAGTCCGTGCATTACGCACTTCTTGTTTTAATCTAATATTTTCATCAATTATATCTTTTTTTTCTCTCTCAAGTTGTCTAATCATAGAAATCATTTCATTATAATCACTTATAACGTCATCTAAAAACTTATCAACTTCTTGTGGTCTATAACCTCTTGTATCAATTTTAAACTCTTTTTCCAAAATATCTTTTGGGGTAAGTAACAACCTTTCTTGAAGCACCTATCATTACCTCCTTAAACAATATCATTTTCTCAAAAAAAAAGTCATTTGTCAATGACTTATAAATGCTAGTTCAAAATAGCTTTTATTCTTCTAACTCCCGCACTAGATGCTTCTTCTTTTTTTATTTTGAAATGACCTAATACTGATGTGTTTTTAACGTGTGGTCCACCACATAATTCTTTTGATACATCTCCTATTTTATAGACTGTAACTATATCAGGATATCTTTCAATAAATGTACATTCAGCTCCTGATTTAATGGCTTCATCTTTTGACATTTCTTCTTTTGTAACTTCTAATCCTTGATTTATCCATTCGTTAACTAAATCTTCTGTTTGTTTTTTTTCTTCGTCTGTCATTTTATGATCACAAGGAAAATCAAATCTTAATCTTTCTTCAGTAATATTACTACCTAATTGATGAACAGATGGTCCTATTACTTTTTTTAATGCGGCATTTAGTAAATGTGTTGCAGTATGATATTTTGTTTCAATTTCACTATTACCAGCAAGTCCACCTTTAAATTTTCCTTTAGAAGCTGCTTTTGATTTTTCTTGATGTTCTTTGAATTTATCATTAAATCCTTCTATGTCAACTTCCATATTTCTATCATTTGCTTCTTCTTTTGTAAGTTCAATAGGAAAACCATAAGTATCATATAATTTAAAAGCTATATCTTTATTAATAATTTTACTATTGTTATCTACTAATTTATCAAATTCTCTTAAACCTTTTTCTAATGTTCTTGTGAATTTTTGTTTTTCTTTAGAAAGCACATCTAAAACTGTTTCTTTGTTTAAAGAAAGTTCACTATAATAATTTTCATATTTAGAAATAATTAATTTGGCTATTTGTTGATCCCAATCACTATTGATATCAACGTTTAATTTTCTTATTTGTCTAATTGCTCTTCTTATTAATCTTCTAAGTATGTATCCTTGATCTGTATTACTTGGTTTTATTCCTGCAGGATCGGCTGCAATAAATACGGCTGTTCTTATATGGTCTGCTATTATTCTCATTTCTTTTTTATTTTCTTCATATTTTAATGAAGTTATATTTTCTATCAATTCTATTACATCAGACCAAATAGATGTTTTATAATTATCATCGGTATTTTCTAAAACAGCAACTATTCTTTCAAGTCCCATACCCGTATCAACATTCTTTTGTTTTAATTCTGTGATGTTTCCTTTTTCATCTTTATAAAATTCCATGAATACATTATTCCAAATTTCAACCCATCTTTCATCTTCTGGATCAAATTTTTCAGGAATTTCATCATCACTACGCCAATAGAATATTTCGGTATCACCACCACATGGTCCAGATTCACCAGCAATCCAAAAATTATCATCTTTTCCTAAATAAGCAATTCTATCTTCACTTATACCTAACTCTTTCCATCTTTGGGCTGCTACTTCATCACGTGGAATTTGACTATCTCCTTCAAATACAGTAACTGCAAGTCTATTTATAGGAATATTTAAAACATTAGTTAAAAATTCAAAACTATATCCTATTGCTTCATTTTTAAAATAATCTCCTAAACTCCAGTTGCCTAACATTTCAAAAAATGTATGATGTGTTTTATCTCCAATTTCTTCTAAATCTGTTAATCTAACACATTTTTGATAATCGCATAACCTTTTACCATATGGATGTTTTTGTCCCATTAAATAAGGCACAAGTGGTTGCATACCAGCTGTGTTGAATAAAACAGTCGGATCATTTTCTGGAACTATTGGTGCACTTGGAATTTGTTTATGTCCATTTTTTTCAAAAAATTTTATATATTCATCTTTAATATTCATGTTCTACCTTCTTTACTATATCCAAAACCTTTTTTTCTAAGGATTTTAAATCTTTATCATTATGAATCACATAATCGTAATTATTATAACCGTCTAAAGCTGTTTCAGTCAAATGTTTTTGTTCATTTTCCTTTAAATTTGTTAAATAATTATCTCTAATTACATTTATACTTATGACGTTTTGAAAGCTTTTTTTTATTGTTTCAATTTCATTTATAAATCTAGCATCAGAAATTGTAATAACATCATAAAAATAACTATACACTTTTATATCATCACATATTCTTTTTATAAAAAAATTATCATCTATATTTTTTCTTATGATGTCAGTTCCTAATTTTTGTAAAAGTTCTCTTGGTTTGGTTTCTTCGCATCCGTTCCAATTGCTTATATTTCTTGCATACATTTTAATATAGCTACCATAGGATAAATTTATTACTTTTTTATTTTTATATGCTTTTTTTATATAAAGTGCGGTAGTATCTTTTCCATGTCTTGCTTTACCGGAAATTACATATATAATCATGTTTCCTCCTTAAAAAGCCACAATTAAGTGGCCTGATTAATTAATTCGTATTTTTCGTTGTAAAAATTAAATATTGTTTTAAAAACAGCTATTAATGGTGTTGATATAAGCATACCAATTATACCAAAGAAATATCCAAAGATTAATAGCCCTAAGATGATTGTTACTGGGTGCAATTTAGTTGTTTTTGACATAATAATTGGTTGTAAGAAATTACCTTCTAAAAACTGTATAACAGCTATTACTATTAAAGATAATATGCCAATTGTTGGGCTTTGAGTGAGTCCTACAATAACAGCTGGGGCTCCTCCTATATAAGGTCCTGCATACGGAATAATATTTGTAAGTCCACAAAATAATCCAAATAGTGCTGGAGCTTTAAGTCCAACTGCCCAAAGACCTATAGAAGATAATACAAATATAAGTGTGCAATCCATAACAGCACCTTTTACATAACATCTTAAAGATGAGTTGATTTCATCAAATAAACTTATTGTAGTTTCTCTATATCTTTCTGGAACAAAATTAAATAAATTAGAACTATTATCAAAATTAACAATTAAGAAAAATCCAATGATTAATCCTAAAACAAACGTACCTAAACCTGAGAATAAGCTAGAAATAAAACCTATTAAATTTTTAGGCATAGTTGTTGTTACATTAGTTGCAAAACTTTCAACAGATGCAAATATTTCAGTTTTCATTTTACTTGTGTTTATAACACTATTGCTATCTAAATTATTAAATATACCATTAACCCACTGTTTTACTGTATCAATTACAGTAGGAATAATGTGGATAAGTTCTTTTATTTGATTAATTAAAAGTGGAATTAATGTTACAAGAACTAAAAATATTACTATAAAAATTATTAAATATGTAATTAAAGCACCTAATATTCTTTTAACTTTCTTTTTTTCAAGCCATTTTATAAAAGGGTCAAACAACCACGCTATTAAAATACCTATAAATAAAGGCAAACAAATTTGTAATATTTTACAAATAAAGTCAAATATTTTTGTTTCTTTAAATACCCTTATAACTACATATACAGCAACTGTTATAAGTAAAAAATATAAAACTGTTAAAACTTTTGAAGCTAAATCTGACACTTCATTTATCTTTGCTAGATCGAGTTTATCATTAAGCCTTTTTTTAAACATAACTTCTCCTAAACGGTAAGTAGTTCTTTTTCCTTTTCTTTTTCTTTTTCATCAATAATTTTGTTATATTTATTAATTAGATTTTGAACTTCGTCTTCTTGATTTTCTTTTTCATCTTCAGTTAAATCAGTATTTTTCTTAATTTCATTATTCGCATCTTGCCTTATATTTCTTAAATTAATTTTACCTTCTTCAGCGATTTGTTTAACTTGTTTTACATATTCTTTTCTAGTTTCTTCAGTAAGTGCTGGAATATTTAAAATAATACATTCTCCATTATTATTTGGAGTAAGTCCAATATTAGCTTCGTATATTCCTTTTTCAATATTAGGTAGACATGAACGATCAAATGGTTTAATCATTAATTGTCTTGCTTCTGGGATTGAAATGGTTGCTAAAGATTTTAAAGGCGTTTCGGTTCCATAATAATTTACAGTAACACCATCTAAAATAGCTGGATTAGCTCTACCTGCTCTTACGTTTGTAAAACGTTTTTCCATATTTTCTATTGCTTTTTTCATTTTATTTTCTGTTTCTATCATCATATCACTCTCCAAGACAATTATAATATATTTAAATGTTATAAGCAAGTAAATTGTTTATAACTTCATTCATTAATTTATTTTGAGTTAACGTAAAATTTTAAGCATAATAAAAAAGACAGAAATTGTTGAAAACTTTTTCTGATTTTTTCTTTAAAAATAAGGTAAACACGTCTGATATTTGTTATAATTTAATTGGTAAATAAAATTATTATTAAGCAAAAATAATCGGAGGTGTTTACATGAATAATTTTACTACAAATACTTATGAAATGAAAAGGGAAATTTTAAATTGATAGTGTAAAATGGGTTAATAATTGACTTAATGACTAATTTATGGTTATAATATTTAAGAAAAGCGCTGATAAAGATAAGTAATATTAATTTTATTTAAAGAAAGTTAGTGGCCGATGTAAACTAATAATAAAATAATATGAAATCTACTTTTGAGCGGAGCTAATTACTCCCGGGCAAAACCGTTATCTATAATTAAGACTATTGTTAGGGTGGCACCGCATAACTATGCCCCTACTTCATTAGTCTTTTTTTATTAAAAAGCGTTTAGAAAGGAAATAAATATGATAGATATTAAATTAATTCGTGAAAACAAAGAACTAGTTAAAGAAAACATTAGAAAAAAATTTCAAGAAAAGAAATTACCTTTAGTTGATGAAATTTATGAAAATGATATTAAATGTAGAGAAGCAAAATTAAAAGGTGATGAATTAAGAGCTTTAAAGAATGAAAAAAGTTCATTAATAGGTAATCTTTTACGCGCAGGGAAAAAGGAAGAGGCTGAAAATATAAAACAAGAAATTACTAAATACAGTAAAGAGATTGTTGCGTTAGAAAATGAGGAAGAAGGGTTAAGAAAAAAAATAAATCAAGATATGATGGTTATACCAAATATTATTGACTCATCCGTACCAATTGGAGAAGATGATAGTAAAAATGTAGAAATTGAAAAATTTGGTGAACCTTTTATTCCTGATTTTGAAATACCACATCACGCAGATATATGTGCGAGATTAAACGGACTTGATAAAGATAGTGCGGGTAGAACAAGTGGTAATGGATTTTATTATTTAATGGGAGATGTTGCTAGATTACATTCAGCTATGCTTTCATATGCTCGTGATTTTATGATTGATAAGGGATTTACTTATGCTGTTCCTCCTTTTATGATTAGAAGTGATGTTGTTAATGGTGTTATGAGTTTTGAAGAAATGGATGCAATGATGTATAAAATTGAAGGAGAAGATTTATATTTAATTGGAACTAGTGAACATTCAATGATTGGAAAATTTAAAAATCAAATTATAAATGAGGATGAACTTCCTATAAAACTAACTTCGTACTCTCCTTGTTTTAGAAAAGAAGTAGGAGCTCATGGAATAGAGGAAAGAGGTTTATATAGGGTTCATCAATTTGAAAAGGAAGAGATGGTTGTATTATGTAAAGCTGAAGAAGGGATGGATTGGTATAACAAGATGTGGAGTTATACTGTTGAGTTCTTTAGAAGCTTAAATATACCTGTTAGAACATTAGAGTGTTGTAGTGGTGATTTAGCTGATTTAAAGGTTAAATCATGTGATGTTGAAGCATTTAGTCCTAGACAAAATAAATATTTTGAAGTAGGTAGCTGTTCTATTTTAGGAGATGCTCAAGCTAGAAGATTAAAAATACGTATGAAAACAGATAATGGTAATGAATATTTAACAACATTAAATAATACTGTTTTAGCTTCACCTAGAGGTTTAATTGCATTCTTGGAGAATAATGTAAATGTAGATGGAAGTGTTAATATACCAGAAGCTTTAAGACCTTATATGGGTGGAAAAGAGAAACTTATACCAAAAAACTGATAGAAAATATCAGTTTTTTATTATTTTAAAAGGATTTTTAATTTTTAAATCGTATGTTAATATATGAGGATATTAGAAAGGGGGCTTATGATAGAACAAATAAAATTTATAATTTATGTTATCTGGGAATATTTTGATTATTTATCTAGATGACTATCACCATTTGTATAATCAATTGTTATACCTTCTTGTACATTATATAAATATACATTAAAACAAATATCCTTACATTTATCTTCTACAGAACTTGCTTCTATTTGAACACCGCTTGCTAATAAGTTTTCATTTTTATAAATTGGTGTAACACGATATAAAACGTGATTATTAGTTTCTTTTACGTAGTTAGCAACTTTATTTTCATATTCAAGCATGGTAGTAGCATTCATATATCTAGTACAAGTTATTAAATTTTTTTCGTTAGCATTTTCTCCTGTTAATTGATAACCTATCAAATGACAGCGATTATACAAATATTTCCCATCTACTATGTCATACTTTATTGTGTGCCACCCAGAAGGTTTAATCATACCGATTGAGCCTCTTTTTTCTGTTGGCATTGTTTCTACACCAACTTTCGCATAGGCAACTCCTGCTCTAGATAAATAATCTAAATCGCTATAATTTTCAAAGGTATCTTTATTGTAATCTTCATCAGAAAATTCAGGTTTATTATTGTTTAAAACTATTGATGTCTTGTCAGTATATTCAGGAATATCTGATACACTATAGGAAGTTTCTTTAGTTACTTGTTTAATATCATCTTGATAATAAAAACAAGCTATTATTAATAAGGTAAAGAAAGAAATTAATAAATTCACTATTTTTTTATTCATTATTTAGCCTCCGACCAGTTGATACCATAATTTATATCTACAGAAAGTGGGACTGTAAGTTCATAAACATTATTCATGACATTTTCAACTATTTCTTTCATTTTTTCAAGTTCTTCTTTAGGTACATCAAATATTAATTCATCATGAACTTGGATTATCATTTTGCTTTTTAATTTGTTTTTTTTAATAACATATGCTACTTTAACCATGGCTAGTTTGATTATATCGGCAGCTGTACCTTGAATTGGTGTATTTAAGGCAATTCTTTCACCTGATTGTCTAATTGTATAAACTGTATTTTTTAGTTCTGGAATATTCCTTTTTCTTTCAAACATTGTTTTTACGTAACCATTTTCTTTAGCTTTATTAATGGTATTATCCATATATTCTTTGATGCCTGGATATGTTTCTAAATATGTATCAATAAACTTTTGTGCTTCTTTAGGTCTTATACCAATATTTTCGCCTAATCCAAAACCACTTATTCCATAAATAATTCCAAAGTTAACTGCTTTAGCAACTCTTCGCATTTGACTTGTAACAAGGTCTAATGGAACGTTAAATATATCACTAGCGGTTTTTGAATGGATATCTATTTTGTTTGAAAAGGCTTCTTTTAATGCAGGAACGTTTGCAATATGAGCAAGTATTCTTAATTCAATTTGAGAATAATCAGCACTTAATATGTAATCATAATCAGGTATAAATGCTTTTCTTATTTTTCTACCATAGTCATCTCTTACTGGTATATTTTGTAAATTAGGTTCAATTGATGAAAGTCTACCTGTTCTAGTTAAATTTTGAGTATATATTGTATGAATTTTATTATCTTTTATACATCCTATTAATCCTTCAACGTAAGTTCCATATATTTTAGAAAGTTTTCTATATTCAATTATTAAAGGTATTATTGGATGTGCGCTTTTAAGTTTATTTAAAACATCAATTGCGGTTGAATAGCCACCTGTAGTCTTTTTTTTATGGGGTAAGTTTAATTTTTCGAATAAAATTTCACTTAATTGTTTAGGTGAAGATATATTAAATTCACATCCTGCATAATTATAAATATCTTTGGTTAAAAGTTCTAATTTTATTTTAATGTCTTCGCCCATATTTTTTAAAACATTATCATCTACTTTTACACCAGCATATTCCATATCAGCTAAAACAAATGCGAGTGGAAATTCAATATTATTATATAAATATTCAATATTTTCATTTTTTATTTTTTCAGTTAATTTTTCTTTTGTTTCATAAATAAATTTAGCTTTTTTAACACAGTTTAGGGCAATAATATTTTCATCAGGTAATTTTAAATGGCCAGGTTTTCCATATATTTCATCATAAAAATTTAATTTATAATCTAACTGGCCTGCTAGATAAGCAATGTCTTCTTTCATATTATAATCAAGCAAAGCTCCTGCTATCATTGCATCGAAACAAATGTTATCTATTTTAATGTTTTGATATTTTAAAGAAACAATTAATTTTTTTAAATCATATGTGTATTTATTGTTTTCTTGTAAAAATTTGGGATTTTGTTTTAAAACGTTTATTGGAATATAATAAGATACATTTTCGTTATAAACACCCATACCTATTACTTTTGCATTATGATAATTATGTCCTAGTGTTTCAAGATAACAAGCAATATCACCTTCAATATTAATTTCAGATATATCATTAATGATTTTAACTTCTAATGGTTTTTCTAAAACATTTTTCTTTTGTTTTTTTAAAAATGAATAAAATTCTAATTCTTCATAAATAGGGTTTAATTTTTCTAAATCTTCTTTCAAATATTTTGTATCATCAATACTAATTTCCATAGGAACATTTTTAACTATAGTAGCTAAATGATATGATTTATATGCATTATCTTTATCAGTTAGTAATTTTTCTTTTAATTTTCCTTTAATACTATCTATATTTTCGTATATACCGTCTAATGTTTTATATTCGTGTAGAAGTTTTAAGGCTGTTTTTTCACCTATTCCTTTCACACCGGGAATATTGTCAGAAGCATCGCCCATTAAGGCTTTTAAATCAATTATATTAATAGGATCAATGCCATATGCTTGTTTGAATGTATCAACATTATATCTAATGTAATCATGTTGTTTTAATAATTTAATATCAACATCATTTGAAATTAATTGTAATAAGTCTTTATCACTACTTACGATTGTGCCGATAAAATCTTCTTCATCATCGCAGTATTTAGCGAATGTACCAATAATATCATCTGCTTCATAATTATCTATTTCATAATATTTTATTCCCATTGCGGTTAGTAACTTTTTAGCAATCGGAAATTGTTTTTTTAACTCGTTTGGTGTTTCTACTCTTCCATCTTTATATTCTTCATATTCTTCATGTCTAAATGTTTTTCCCTTATCAAATGCGACAATAACATATTCTGGATTTTCTTCGTTTATTATTTTATTTATCATGTTGGTAAATCCAAATAAAGCGTTGGTTGGAAAGCCTTTACTATTATTCATGAAATTACCATTATAAGCTGTTGCATAATAACTTCTAAACATTAAATTATTACCATCTATTAATATTATTTTTCTCATACTTGTCACCATAAATATTTTATCATATAAAAAGCTTAAATGTAATCATTTAAGCTATTTTAAATCAGCTGTTTTGAAGAATTCATCTAATTTGCTAGTATCATCTGTATAACCACTAAGTTCGGCAACAACTTTTTTGTCTTTAATAGCGAGTGTTAGTGGAGTACCCCAATCAGAGTTATCATTAAAGTAACTTAATGAAGACATAAAGCTTTGAGAATCAGTACTACTTAAAGTATCAATATCTAGATAGTATACTGGAATATTATTATCCCCAGCATATTCGTTAATAATAGGTTTAAATTGTTTACAATAGCTACATGTAGATTGAGTTACTATAAGTGTAAATGCCTCATCACTTTCAGCTAAACATTGATATTGTTCATAAGTTAATTTAGAAAGATTACTGTACTCACTATCACTAGTAGCATTACAAGCAAATTTAGCAAACCCAGCTTCTTTTAATTTATCATAAACTTTATTACTATCATCTAAATCGCCTTCTAGACCATAAGTAACTTTTTTATTTTCTAAAATAACTAGACTAGAATTTTTATAACTTACTTTATCAGTTTTTAAATTCTTTTTAATAGTTTTTAAATCAGTATTAGATATTTCATCACTCAAATAATAAATTGCTTTATTTGATTTAGTTGCAGCTTTATTTAAAGCTTTCTTTTCAGAATTGTTTAATCCATCAGAAATTACTAAAGCCACTTTACTTTTTTGTTTATATAAACATTGATATTGTTTGTAATTAACACTACCTAATTTACTATAATTTTTATCTCCTTTAACTCCACAAGTAAATGATTTATCAGCTTCAGGCCAAAATGCAATTACTAAAATTAAAGCTACTGCCAAAGCTACTGAAAGAAAAAATACTAACATTCTTTTATTCTCATTCATAATATACCTCTTTTCCCTTTATATAATAACATATTTTAAGTTTTCTAATCAACACAATACAATGAATTTATTGTGAAATCATATTTTTTATTTTAAATAATATATTTAAATATGAATTATTTGTTATTAATTATTAAAGGTTTTATTATTGGAAGTGCTAAAATAATACCAGGGGTTTCTGGGGCAGTAATTGCTATTACGCTAGGTGTATATGAGAAAATAATTAATATAATATCTCATCCATTTAATGTTAAAAATATAAAATATATAACCCCACTAGGTTTAGGAATTGGACTTAGTATATTTTTATTATCAAATGTTATAAAATGGTTTTTATTATATTACCCGCTACCAACAATTTCTTTATTTTCAGGACTTATAATGGGAGAACTGCCTGATATAACAAAAGAAATTAAATATAATAAAACAAATATTATAATATTTTTAATGACATTATTATTTTCATTTTATTTAATGAATATTCATAATTTTAATATAAGTAAAAATGATTCAACATATTTATTAATGGGTATTATAGAAGCTTTAACTACTATTATCCCAGGTGTGAGTGGAACTGCAATATTTATGTCGCTTAACTTATATACAAATTTGTTAGAAGTGTTTAATGAAATAGTTTTGATGAATATTAATTATGAGATAATACTATTTATATTGGGATTTGTAATAACCATTTTTATTAGTTCTAAAATAATTAATTATCTATTTGAAAAGCATAAATCTAAAGCATATAGTTCAATTTTAGGTTTATCAATAGTGTCGCTAATGACGATGATAAAATCAATACATTTTAATAGAAACCATATAATTACAGGGATATTATTTTTCTATTTCGGATATCAATGTATTAAAAAAATAAATAATTTTTTTAAAAGTAAAACATATCATTAAACAGAGGTGAAATGATGGATAAAAAATTACCGAAAATATTTGCTGGTGAGGTAAATAATATGGGAAATAATGAAAAAATATATTATTCTGCTGATT
Source organism: Oscillospiraceae bacterium (assembly GCA_963632935.1). GTDB lineage: Bacteria > Bacillota_I > Bacilli_A > RF39 > UBA660 > Coprosoma. Next base: position 7,300 of record CAVGWA010000019.1, on the reverse strand, counting down.
CAGATGACCAAAGAAATGTAGAAAAACATGAAGAAAAAAACATTAATCAAAAGATTAATGAAATATTTAACTCAAACAATTATATTTATAAGGCTGATGTTGAAATAAAATTAAAAGATAAAGATATTAATAAAAGAATAGTTGGTCGTAATTCTACACACTTAATTACAATAGACAATGAGCTAATACCAATAAGTGACATAATTGATATTGAAAGAACAAATTAGTTCTTTTTTTCATTATAAAACTCTCTTATTATAAGAGAGTTAAATGTTTAAAATGGTCGGGAAAACAGGATTTGAACCTGCAACCCCTTGGTCCCAAACCAAGTGCTCTACCAAGTTGAACTATTTCCCGATAAAATGGCGCGCCCAGTAGGGGTCGAACCCGCAACCTTTTGATCCGTAGTCAAACGCTCTATCCAATTGAGCTATGGGCGCATGCCGTAACACAATGTGATACAAATAAATACTATCACAAATATTATTTTAAGTCAAGGCTTAAACCCAAGTCGCCATTATTTAAAAAGTACGCAGACCAGCGCACAATTGTTAAACTCAAGTGGTGGTTTCGGACAGAATCGAACTGCCGACACGAGGATTTTCAGTCCTCTGCTCTACCGACTGAGCTACGAAACCAGATGGCGGTTCCGACGGGAATTGAACCCGCGATCTTCTGCGTGACAGGCAGACGTGATAACCGCTACACTACGGAACCATATGGTTGCGGGAGCTGGATTTGAACCAACGACCTTCGGGTTATGAGCCCGACGAGCTACCAAACTGCTCCATCCCGCGATATAAATAATGGCGGAGAAAGAGGGATTCGAACCCCCGCGCCGTTTCCGACCTCCCGGTTTTCAAGACCGGTCCCTTCAACCAGACTTGGGTATTTCTCCAAAGTTGGTGCCTGAGGCCGGACTTGAACCGGCACGGGATTTGACTCCCGCAGGATTTTAAGTCCTGTGCGTCTACCTATTTCGCCACTCAGGCATCAAAAGTCAATAATGACTTCAATAACAAAAATGGTGGCCTGTCCGGGATTCGAACCCGGGACCCTTTGATTAAAAGTCAAATGCTCTACCGACTGAGCTAACAGACCATATGTGGTTGCCTCGGCTAGATTCGAACTAGCGCATGCCACAGTCAAAGTGTGGTGCCTTACCGCTTGGCTACGAGGCAATATAAAGTGGTGGAGAGAGATGGATTCGAACCATCGAACCCGAAGGAACAGATTTACAGTCTGCCGCGTTTAGCCACTTCGCTACCTCTCCAAGTAATAAGAACAACTTTGAGATTATTTTGTTTTTAATTGGTTGCCTCGGCTGGATTCGAACTAGCGAATAACGCATTCAGAGTGCGCTGCCTTACCGCTTGGCTACGAGGCAATATAAAATGGTGCCGGAAATAGGACTTGAACCCACAACCTACTGATTACAAGTCAGTTGCTCTACCAGTTGAGCTATTCCGGCAAAAAATGGTGGGCGCTATAGGACTCGAACCTATGACCCCCTGCTTGTAAGGCAGGTGCTCTAACCAACTGAGCTAAGCGCCCGTAGTAACTCACTAGACATCAATAAATATATCATTTGAATAATCATTTGTCAATAGAATTTACTTCTTTTTTTGTTTTTTTTAATTGTTGCGAAATCCAAATGGGTAATTTTTTGTTTAATGTATTGAAACCATGTGATGTTTCTATTATTTTTTTTCTTCTTGGCTTACCATTTATTTTATAATTAATATTTTTAATACTTAATTTTAAATGTGATAATTCTTCATCAACATCTAACACTTCTACATATATCTGATCGCCTTCATTAACAAAGTCATGTATATCTTTGACAAAACCATTAGATATTTCTGATATATGTATCAGTCCAGTATAATATTCATCAAATATCATAAATGCTCCATATGATTCTATACAATTAACTGTGCCTTTTATTACCTTTCCTTTAACATATTTCATAACTACTGGTATCCTTCCTAATGTTTTGCTCACTTTCATTATAACACATTCTTAATTACATTCAAAGTGAATTTTATGTTGACATTTTTTGTTAATTATGAACAATATTATCGAAATTATCAATGTAATAAGACCGCTATATAAGATTGGTTTTGCTATAAAATCAGTTAATGATGAAACAAATAATGAAAGATCTGCCTCACTCATGGCAGTTACTATGATGCTTGGTAGTAAAAGTGATAATCCTATTGTAACAAGGCTTGATAATAGGAATGCAAGTGAGATATTATTTAGCCATGCATAATTTTCTTTTTTTAGTATAATTACAATTATAATTGAAGTTATTAAAAGTATTGATGTAATTACTTTGGTTTTATTACTAAAGATTTTTTGTATTATTTTTATTTTATTATTATTTGTTCCTAATAAAACTTTTGAATTTGGAACTAATTGAATAATATCTGGTAGTTGCTTTTTTATTTCCCTTAAGAACTTTTCTTTTTGACTATCTGTCAAGGTAATGTTTTGTTCTTTTAAAATATCATCCAAATTATTATTAATCAAATTATATGTATCTTGTTCTGACAACATTTTTGTGTTTTTCCCATTTATTGCATAATCCGTTAGGTTGCCTATGGCATCTCCTATTATTTCTTTGGTTATTTTTGAGTCTATTATAGCATCTACAACTTTTTCATCTACGTTAAATTGAGATGCAAGTGAATACATGTCGTTAATGGCGTTTGTCAGTTTGCTATTACTGTTTTTAGCACCACTATTTTTTATTTTTTTTATTTCAGTTAAAAGATCTGTTTTTTTCATTTTTTTTGTTATGTTTTCTTTATTTGCAAAAGAGCTTACACAAAAGATGCATGTTGTTATTACTAGTAAAACTGATACGCATATTGTAGATATGAATGCTAGTGATGTTTTTATTATTTTCATTTTGATCACCTTCATAAAGATTATATCATGTTGTTTAAAAAAATGATATAATGTTTTTAGGTGATTAGATGAAGGAAGTTGTTATTATTGGAGGAGGTGCTTCTGGTATTGCTTGTGCGATTAATGCAGCAAGAGCTGGAAGAGATGTTACAATTTTAGAAAGAAACAGTAAATGCGGTAAAAAGTTATTAATTACTGGTAATGGAAGATGTAATTTTTGGAATGAGGATCAGAATTTATGTCATTACCATTCTTCCCATAGTGATTTAGTTAGTTCTTTTATTGAAGGGGAATGTGTTTTAGATTTTTTTGATTCTTTAGGCCTTGTTTATAAGGTTAAAAATGGTGGCTATTATCCTTTTTCCAATCAAGCTTTAAGTGTTGAGAGTATTTTAGAGTCTGAGCTAAGAAAATTAAATGTTGAGGTTATAACTGATTTTAAGGTTTATAAGGTTGTAAAGTTTGATAGTTATTTTCTTATAAATGATTGTATTAAAGCTAAGAATGTGGTTATTGCTTGTGGCTCTAAGGCATGCAGTAAAACTGGCTCTGATGGTTCTGGTTATGATTTAGCTTTATCTTTAGGTCATAGATTGATTAAACCTTTACCTAGTTTGATTCAACTTAAGGGTAATGAGAATTATTTTAAAAAATGGAGTGGTATTAGGGCTGATGTTGAGGTTAAGTTATATGAATGTGATTCTTTGGTTAAAAGTGAATATGGGGAGATACAATTAACTGATTATGGTTTGAGTGGAATATGTATTTTTAATTTAAGTGGTTTGGTTTCTAAGGGATTAGATAATAATTTAAAAGAAGCCATTAGAATTAATTTTATGCCTTGGACTGATGATGTTTATGGTTTTTTAAAGAAGATTGATAGAAGTTCTTACAGAAAAAATATTAGTGAGCTTTTAGAAGGTTTTCTTCATTATAAACTTGTTGATATTATTTTGAAGAAGTGTTTAATTAAGAGAAATATTTATTTAAATAATCTTTCTAAAGATGAGGTTGAAAGATTAACTTATTGTTTATCTAATTTTGAAGTTTTGATTGATGAGGTAAATTCTTTTGAACATGCTCAAGTTTGTCAAGGTGGTATTCCTTTGGATGAAATTAATCCTACTACGATGGAATCTTTGATTGTTAAGAATTTATATTTTGTTGGAGAGATTGTTGATATTGATGGTGATTGTGGTGGATATAATTTAGGCTTCGCTTGGATGAGTGGCATTAAGGCTGGGAAGAATGTTGGTTTATGATTAGAATAAAGGATGTTAAAATTGGTGTTGATGGTAATTTAAAGAAAAAGATAATGAGCATTTTAAATACTGACATTATTGATTTTAAGATAAATAAGTTATCTATTGATGCAAGAAAAAAAGGAAATACTCTTTTTGTATATGAGATAGATGTTAATGTTTGTAATGAAAATAAAATATTAAGTAAAAATATTAAGAATGTGTCACTTACGCCTAAGGAAGAGTATGTTTTTGAGGTTTGTGGAGATAAGCGTTTGAATGATGGAATTGTGATTGTTGGTGCGGGGCCTTCTGGATTATTTGTTGGTTATGAGCTTGCTAAAAACGGTTATAATCCTTTGATTATTGAACGTGGGAAAGATGTTGATAGTAGGGTTAAAGATGTTGAGAGGTTTTGGAAAGATGGAATTTTAGATGTTAATTCTAATGTTCAATTTGGGGCCGGAGGAGCTGGAACTTTTTCTGATGGAAAGTTAAATACGCAGTGTAAGGACCGTTTTTTTAGAAATAAGGAAGTTCTTAGGACGTTTGTTAAGTTTGGAGCTCCTGAGGAGATCTTATATTTGAATAAACCACATATTGGGACTGGTTTGCTTAGGAATGTTATTAAGAATATGATCTTTGAAATTGAAAGATTAGGTGGTAAGGTTAGGTATAATAGCTGTTTAACTAATATTTTTGTTAAGGATAATGTAATTGATAGTATTGAGATAAATGGTAATGAGGTTTTAAAGTGTGATAGTTTAGTTTTAGCTTTAGGACATAGTAGCCGTGATACTTTTGAGATGCTTTTTAAAAATAATTTATGTATTAAGTCTAAGCCGTTTGCGGTTGGTGTTAGAATTCAGCACAAGCAAGATATGATTAACAAGGCTCAATATGGCGATGTTTCTTTACCGGCTGCAAGTTATAAGTTAACTTATCAAGCTTCTAATAAAAGAGGTGTTTATTCTTTTTGTATGTGTCCTGGAGGATATGTTGTTAATTCTTCTTCTTGTGATGATATGCTTGCTATTAATGGTATGAGTGATTATAAAAGGGATAGTGAAAATGCGAATAGTGCGATTATAGTTACTGTTTCTCCTTTAGATTATGGTGATGGGCCTTTGGATGGTGTTAGGTTTCAAAGGGAGCTTGAAAGAAGAGCTTATGAAGTTGGTAAAGGCCTTATTCCTTCACAGTTATTCAAAGATTTTAAGAAAAATATTGCTTCTGATGATTTTGGTAATATTAATCCCGTTTTTAAAGGTAGATACTGTTTTACTAATATAAGGAATGTTTTTCCTGAATATATTAATAATGCTTTAATTGAAGGAATTGAATATTTTGATAGTAAAATTAAAGGATTTGCTTTAGATGATGCTATTTTATCTGCTGTGGAAAGTAGGACGTCATCTCCTATTAAGATTATACGTGATGATAATTTTGTTTCTAATATTTCTGGTATTTATCCTTGCGGTGAAGGTGCGGGATATGCTGGTGGAATTATGACATCTGCGATCGATGGTATTAAGGTTGCTGAGGCTATTGGTAAGATTTACAAGCCTAATTAAGGTTATAGATTGAGGTGTTTTTGTGCAAGAGGTTATTATAAATATAATGAATCAATGTGGTTATATTGGGGTGTGTTTATTGATTGCTGTTGAAAATGTATTTCCCCCTATTCCATCTGAAGTTATTTTACTTTTTGGTGGGTTTATGACAACTTATAGTTCAATGTCAATATTTGGAGTTACTTTAGCTGCTACTTTGGGTTCTGTATTGGGAGCTATTATTTTATATTATATTGGTAAGATTTTAAATAAAGAAAGACTTAAGAAGATTGTTAATGGTAAGATTGGAAAGGTTTTAAGATTAAAGCCTAGTGATATTGATAATGCGGATAATTGGTTTGATACAAAAGGAAATAAAACGGTGTTTTTTTGTAGGTTTGTGCCACTTGTTAGAAGTTTGATTTCTATTCCTGCTGGCATGAGTGAGATGAATATGAGAAAGTTTATTTTATATACTTTTTGTGGTTCTATTTGTTGGAATTTTGTTTTGACTTTTGTTGGAAGTAAGGTTGGTCAAAATTGGCCTAAGATTGTTAAGGCTTTGGATGGATATTCTCATGTTATTGTTTTTGTTTTGATTTTTATTTCTATTGGTTGTGTTTTAATGTTTTATAGGAAAAGGCAAAAAATATGATTTTTGATCTATGAATAAATTTTCATCGTTTTTTAAAAAGAACGTTTTGTAATTTAAATGCTCTTTTATTTTTTTGTCATAATGTATATCTATATGTTCCTTCTTCGTAATTCTGACAGATTGATGAGATCATTTGGTAGTTTTGTTTTAGGTATGGGGTTATCCATTTTGACGTTTCTTCATATATGTTTGTTTTTGTTACGATGAAGTCTACTTTTTTATTTTTTATGACTTTATTTTGTACTTTTATAATATATGGGAATGTTTTGTAGTCGACGTTTTGTTTTTGAAAGTATCTAGTATTTGGAATTATTCCTGTAATTGTATAAAATCCTCTGTCTAAAAATCCATAATTTAGAAGGGTGGCTGATTTCTTTTTATTTATTATTTCTCCAAATTGATACTGAACTAGTGATTGGTGTGTTTTAAGCATTTTTGTATTTTTTCCAAATACTAATGCACTCATCATAAGTATTGTAATTAATAATATATAGGTAATTTCTCTGATTTTTTTATGATGATAATTTTCTTGAATGTATATACATATTCTAATTATTTCAAATATCATATATGGAGTTAATATAAGATAATAGTATCTAAATGATATTCCTCCTAAAAAAACACCTAAGCATAAGAAAAAGAAGGTTAATAATATTATTATTTTGTTTAATTTGTTTGATACTATTTTTATAAAAAAATCTACACTTTTATGTGTAGTTTGATTTTTTAAGGTTCATTATCAATTTATTGTAATTCTTCTATTTGTTTAATATCTAATTCTGTTATTTCAGCAATCTTTTGTGCATTCATACCGTCTTTGAGTAATTTTTTTGCAATATCAATTTTTCCTGTTAACAAACCCTCGGCACGTCCTTCTTCGCGTCCTTCTTCACGTCCTTCTTCAAGGCCCTCTTTTCTAGCGTTATATTTAATTG
>CAVGWA010000018.1:0-28987 GCA_963632935.1 Oscillospiraceae bacterium | reverse complement strand
TCGCAAAATATTGCTTTAAACATTAAATTACTTGAAGCCTTAAAAAATCTTTTTTCCTTATTGTTTGTCATATGTAAGCCTTTCTAGAGGAATCATCTCCCCATATATAACATACGACATAAATTATTAATTTCCTTTTTATAATCAAAAAAAATTAAAAGTTTTTATGCTTTTAATTTTTTAACACTGGCCTGTTGTAACGGATGATGCTCCACTTCCAGCAAACATATAGTTAGTTGTAGCGGATGCTGTTGTCCATTTTTTCCTACATTAACATATTTCAAATTTGTTGTTGAAGCAAACATGGCATGCATGTTTGTTACATTAGTTGTTTTAAAATTATTTAATTTTAATGTTTTTAATGTTGTTTTTCCAGCAAGCATAGTACTCATATCTGTTATTTTATCATTACTCCAATTACTTAAATTTAGTGTAACTAAAGGAACATTATAAAACATATTATTCATATCCGTTACTTTACTTGTATCTAAATTTGATAAATTCATTGATATGGCATTATTTAAACTTATAAATAACTAGAATCACTAGGTGCATATACTCCTCCATCACCACCTGTAGCAGAATTAGTAAAACTATCTGAAACAGATGTTTTTGGATATTTAATAGTATATGGAAGTCCTACTTCCTGTTCACTTGTTTGGGCTGTTGCATATGCACCTTTACCGCATCGATTGTTCCCCACGCTTTATCCTTGGCTGCATTTAATCTTGATTTTTTAATTACATTTAAAATTACTGGTGTTGTTATTAATGCAATGATTGCTAGAATAACTATGATTGCTAGTAATTCAACTAACGTAAAACCCTTATAATTTTTTCTCATTTTTAATTTCTCCCTGTATCAAAGATTATCTTATTCTTTGATACTCTTAATTTGCAGTTTGCCTTTATTTTATAAGGAATTTTTAAAATTAAAATTTCAATTTTTTATTCATTTTTTGACATTCAGTACTTGCTTCCTCCTTATATTTGGTATTATTAGAACAGGATAAGAGATTCGTAGAATAAGATAATCTACGAATTTTTTTCTGTAAAATATTTAAAAAACTCAAATTAATGAGTTTTATCTGTTGATCCAAATCCACCTTTACGAATTCCTTGAGCGTTATCATCATCTGTAGTTAAATATTTTTGAAAAACAACTTGGCCTATAACATCACCTTTTTTTATAATTAAATTTTCTTTTCCAAAGTTCCAATATTGAAAGAAGAAATGTCCATCGTTTGATTCATTACCATAATAATCGGCGTCTACAACTCCTATTGAATTTGCCATTACAAATCCTTTTTTAGGTCCACTACTACGGTTTACTAACATAAACCACTCGTCATCTTGACAGAAGGCTTTTAGGCCTGTTGGAATTAATGTTGGTTTACAACCTTGTGTGTATGGTGGAATGATGACATCTTCTGCAGCTTCAACGTCATATCCTGCTGATTTAGTTGTTTTTCTGGTTGGAATGTTTATATTTTTATTTTCGTATCCTTGTACTACTTCAAATCCTCTTAGTTTCATTTTTATTCCTCCATTAAATATATTTTTTTATTTTTTATGCTTTTTTTAACATCAATTACTCTTTGATTTTTAGACCCTTTCCATTTTAGTGTTGGATCTGCTTTAGTTATATCAAATCTTCCATCTACTAATACGTCGATGTTGGAAAAGTCTTCTTTTATATCATCAAATAAAAATCCTGTCCATACCCATACTGTTTTATTTGGATATGTTTGTTTAAATTTTTTTATTAGATTTAATGTTCCTTGAATATTTTTAGGATGTAATGGTTCACCACCTAATATTGATAGACCTGATATATGGTTTGGAGATGCTAGTTCAATAATTTTGTTTACTGCATCTTCATTTAATTCTTTTCCTTTTTGAAAATCCCATGTTTCTTCGTTAAAGCATCCCTTACAATGAAAGCTACACCCTTGCATGAATATTGATATTCTAACTCCTGGACCATTTGATATGTCCATTTTTCTTATTTTGTTATAATTCATTTTTATGCATCCTTATTATCTACGTGAATAACTCTTTCTTTTATTTCTTGAGTTCTTCCTTTATTCCAGAAGTTTGTTCCTATGTAACCACAGGTACGTCTTGCGACGTTTAGTTTGTCATGGTCTTTATTACCACAATTTGGACAATACCACTCTAGGTCATCATTTATTAGTATTTCTCCTGTATATCCACATTCATGGCAATAATCACTTTTCGTATTTAATTCGGCATACATGATGTTATCGTATATAAATTTAATTACTTCTAATACGGCATCTATGTTATTTGTTAGGTTGGCCGTTTCTACGTAACTGATGGCACCACCTGGTGATAATTTTTGAAATTCACTTTCTAGTTTTAGTTTACTGAAGGCATCTATTTCTTCAAAGACTGGAACATGATATGAGTTTGTGATGTAGTTTCTATCTGTGATTCCTTTTATGACGCCAAATCTTTCTTTTAGACATTTTGCGAATTTGTATGTTGTTGATTCGATTGGACTACCATATACTGAATAATCTATATCTTCAGCTTCTTTCCACTCATTACATTTTTTGTTTATGTATTCCATTACTTCTAGAGCAAATTTTTTCCCTTCGGCATTGTCGGTATGAGATGAGGCTGTCATATATTTTACGCATTCATACAGTCCTGCATATCCTAGTGAAATTGTTGAATATCCGTGATGCAATAGCTCGTGGATTGATTCACCTTTTTTAAGTCTTGCGAGTGCACCATGTTGCCATAGAATTGGGGCAACATCACTTGTTACTTTTGATAGTCTTTTATGTCTTATTTGAAGTGCTCGATGACAAAGTTCTAGTCTTTCATCAAATATATTCCAAAAGTCTTCGATGTTTTTGTCTGATGATAGGGCGACATCAACTAGGTTTATTGTTACAACTCCTTGGTTGAACCTTCCATAGTATTTTGGATTTCCTTGTTCATCGATGTAAGGCGTTAGGAATGAACGACATCCCATGCATGGATAACAATTTCCATTGCCATTAGCGTCTATTTTTGTTTCTTTCATTACTTTTTCTGATATGTAATCTGGTACCATTCTTTTAGCTGTACATTTTGCGGCTAGTTTTGTAAGATAATAATATTTACTTTTTGGTTTTATATTATCTTCTTCTAGTACGTATAAAAGTTTCGGAAACGCGGGAGTTATGTATACTCCTTTTTCGTTTTTCATTCCTTCTATTCTTTGGTTTAGTACTTCTTCTATTAACATGGCTAGTTCTTCTTTATATTCTTTTGTTTCGCCTAGGTACATGCATACGCTTAAAAATGGAGCTTGACCGTTTGTTGTTGTCATTGAATTAATTTGGTATTGAAATGTTTGTACACCGTCTGTTATTTCTTTTTTTAAATCTTCAGAGGCAAATTTTTCTATTTGTTCGTTTGTTAATTTGCGTTTTTTATATTTTTTTATGTAGTATTCTTTACTTTGTCTTATGAATGGTGCGAGATGAGTTAATGTTATGGTGCATCCTCCATATTGACTTGAGCTTACAGCTGTGATTAGTTGTGTAGCAATTGTCATGGCTGTTAGGAATCTATGAGGTTTTTCTATCATTACTCCGTTTATGGTTGTTCCATTTTGAAGCATGTCTTCTAGGTTAATTAAATCACAGTTATGAAGTGCATTTTGGGCAAAGTAATCTGCGTCGTGGAAGTGAATTATTCCATCGTCGTGGGCTTGTACGATATCTTCTGGAAGTAAGAATCTTCTTGTTATGTCTGTTGATGTGATTCCAGCTAAATAGTCTCTTTGAGTTGTTACTACTTTAGCATTTTTGTTTGAATTTTCTGTATTCCAGTATTCTGATTCTCCGTCTATGAGTTCTTTTATAGCTAAATCTGTTGTATTACTTCTTCTAACTAGTTCTCTTGTATAACGGTATGTTATGTATTTTTTTGCTAATTCGTATTTTCCAATACTCATTAGTTTCATTTCAATTATATCTTGTATGTCTTCTACTAAGATTCTTTTTTTTCCTAGTTTTTCAATGTATTTTATGATGTTTTTTATTTGTGTTTGCGAAGCTTGTAGTTCTTCTTCGACATCATTGTTTGCTTTTTTTATAGCATATTCTATTTTTTCTGGACAGTAGTCTACCATGTGTCCGTCTCTTTTAATAACTTTCATATTGTTGTCCTCCTACTTTACAAGTTAATTTTATCATATTAAAAAAAATATATTTGTTGCAATTGCAACAAAACATAAAAAATGATATATTTTATTTAAGGTGATGTAAAGTGAATAATTTGTTTGATGGAATTGATACTAAAAAGGCTGAGAAATTGTTAACTTTATTAAATGCGGATAGTTTTACTTGTCAAAAGGGAATTTCTATTTCTTATTTACTTGATCGTAATGTTGTTGGGTTTGTTTTAGAAGGTTATTTGGAAGTTATTAAGATTGATTATGAAGGTAATAAAAATATTATTGAAACGATTGGTAAGCATCAGGTGTTTGGTAATGCTGTTTCGCTTATTAATAATTTTAGTTATGACATTATTGCGATTGAGGAAAGTAGGATTATTTTAATTGAATATGATAATATTATTAATTATTCGGATAAATATAATAAGAGTTATCAAAAGTTTTTGACTAATCTTTTGAAGATTATTACTTGTAAGGTGCAGGAACAAAATGAGAGGATTGAAATTCTTTCACAAAAATCTATTAGGAATAAACTACTTGAATATTTTAAAATTTCTTTTAAAAAAAATAAGTCTAAGAATATTTATTTACCTTATTCTTTTACTGATTTAGCTTCTTATTTAGCAGTTGATAGAAGTGCGATGTCAAGAGAACTTAACAATTTAAAGAAGGAAGGTTTTATTAGTGTTAAAGGTAGACATATTACTCTTTTATATTAGAAAAAGTACTATTTCTAGTACTTTGATAGGTTGTTTATTAGGTCTTCTTCTGTCCATATGGTTATATTTAGCTCTTGGGCTTTTTTTAGTTTACTTCCGGCTTCTTTTCCGGCTATTACTACATTTGTTTTTTTACTTACGCTTGATGAACATGTGCCACCTAATGCTTCTATTTTTGTTTTTGCTTCATCTCTTGTGAAGTTTTCAAGTGAGCCTGTTAAGACATATGTTTTGTTTGTAAATATTGTTTCTTCGGTTTTTATTTGTTTTAAATATGTCATGTTTATTCCATCGTTTTTTAATGTTTCAATTAGTTTTAGATTGTTTTCATCTTTAAAATAATCACATACACTTTTGGCTATGGTATTTCCAATATCTTTTATTTGTGATATATCTTCAAATTTAGCGTTTATTATGTTATCTATATTTTTGAAGCTTTTAGCTATGGTGTCTGCTGTTTTTGTTCCAACATGTCTTATTGAAAGTGCGAAAAGAAGTCTTTCTAATGAGTTTGTTTTACTTTTCTCTATTTCATCTAGTAGTTTTTCGATGCTTTTTTCTCCAAATCCTTCTAGTTCTTTTAAATCTTCTTTATATTTGTTTAAATGATAGAAGTCATCGACGTTTTTTAAAAATCCTAGGTTATAAAAATCTTCTATTATTCGATCACCAAATCCTGTTATGTTCATGGCATGACGTGATGTGAAGTGGATTAGTTTTTCTTGTTTTCTAGCTGGACAGTGCTCGTTTGTACAATAATATGCGGATTCTTCTTCTTTTCTTTTTAATGGGCTTTGACATATTGGACAGTTTTGTAACATTTTGAATTCTTTTTCGGTTCCATTTCTTCTTTCGATTATTGGCTTTACTACTTCAGGTATTACATCACCTGCTTTTTTTATGGATACAATGTCGCCTATTTTTATGTCTTTATTTATTATATAATCTTCATTGTGCAAAGTAGCTTTTGATATTAATGATCCCATGACTCTAACTGGTTCTAAAATAGCACTTGGCGTTACTTGTCCGGTTCTTCCAACGGTACATATTATATCTTTTACTTTTGTTAATACTTCTTCGGCTGGAAATTTATATGCGATGGCCCATTTAGGGCATCTAGCGGTATAGCCTAGTTTTTTTTGGTCATTTAAATCGTTTACTTTTATTACTATTCCGTCTATTTCATATGGTAGGTTTGGTCTTTCTTTTGTCCAGTAGTCTACATATTCTAGTAGTTCGTGGATGTTTTCTACTTTTTTGTTATTTTTATTTGTTACAAATCCTAATTCTTTCATGAATTTTAAAGCATTATTATGAGTATAAATATTATAATCTTCTGGGTCTGGAAGGTGATATATAAAACATGATAAATTTCTTTGAGCAGCTATTTTTGAATCTAACTGTCTTACGCTGCCTGCTGCTGCATTACGTGGGTTTGCGAAGTTCGCACCATTTTTATTTAGTTTGTTGAATGAAACTTTACTCATATATATTTCGCCACGAACTTCTATGTCTATTGGTTTGTTTATTTTTAATGGTATGTCTTTTATTGTTTTGGCATTATGAGTTATGTCTTCTCCTACGTTTCCATCTCCTCTAGTTGCAGCTCTTACTAATTTTCCATTTTTATAAAGTAATGACACAGATAATCCATCTATTTTTAGTTCGGCAATATAGTTTGGATTTTTTATTTCCTTTTTTATTTTTTCATCAAATTCTATGATTTCTTCTTCGTTGAAAATATCACCTAGTGATAGCATTGGTATTTCATGGGTTACTTTTTTGAAACTGGTTATTACTTCACTACCTACTCTTTGGGTTGGTGAATCTGGCTGTTTTAATTCAGGATGTGATGTTTCTAATTTTTTTAGTTCTTCCATGTATCTATCATATTCTTGGTCGGTTATTGTTGGTTTATCATTTATATAGTAGTCTTTGTTTGCTTGATTTATTATTTGGATTAATTCATTCATTCTTTTTTCTATCATTTAAATCACCATATTCATTATAAACAATTATTTAGAAAACTTCAATTTAAAAAAAACATGGATAGTGTAAAATGGTTTCGGATATACAAAAATGAAAACTCCTGCTATATATTTTGCAAAAAAAGGGAATAATTACAATGAATTAATTTATGATGCGTTTGATTCAAAAAGACAAATTCCAATATTAGCAAATGGTGAAATTACTGGCACATATAAAACTTTAAAATCTTTGATATATTAAAGTTTATCTTATTTTGATTAATAACAAACAAGGACATTTTGATACTACTATATTTTTATAATTATCATGTGAGTATTTTGCATGATAAAATTCCAACCTTTTACATATTTCACTTGCTAATACTTCATTAAATGGTTGCAATGATTCATTATTATATCGTACTTATAATTTTTTATATAGATACAGAGTCTTTATTTCAACAATTATGATAAAATTAAAAGGACTGTTTCCTGTGAATTACAGGTTACAATCCTCTGGTTAAAAACGATTAATAAACTGCCAGCTTTTGAGTTTATTTCATATTCATTAGCTATTTTTATTAAGGGCATTATAGGTAAGTGCGAATATGGCAATACCTATTAAAACGAATGCTAACCACATGAATGGATTACTATGATTATTAATTACCCAATCTTTAAATGGTTCAACAAAATCGTTTAATTTATCTACTATTGATAACATTATTTCACCTATACCTTTCTTATACTTTTATGACCACTTATTATTTTTTTGATTCCATATGGATGGGCAAAGGCTATTGTTAATATTTGCCCTATGCCTACTATTACACCTTCACCATATGTACTATGAATGATGTGATCTCCAACGCTATATGATGCGTCTTGATCAATCATTTCTGTTTTTTCAAAGTATTGTTCTTCATCTTTTTCTAGATATTTATCGCTTATTTCATTTATGAATCTACTTGGTGGATTATTGTTTGTGTTTCCATACAGCATTCTTTTTTTTGCATTTACTAGTGTTAATGTTTTTTTAGCTCTTGTTACGGCTACATAACATAGTCTTCTTTCTTCTTCAATTTCATTTAAATCTGATAGTGAATTTATATGAGGAAATAGTCCTTCTTCTAAACCTATTATAAATACATGGTCAAATTCTAATCCTTTGGCTGAATGAATTGTCATAAGGGTTACGACGTCAGTATTGTTTTTATGTTCTTCGATGTCTGAAACTAAACTTATTTCATTTAGAAAATCACCTAATGATATTATTCCATTATTTTCTTCAAAGTTTTTTGTTATTGATTTGAATTCTTCTAGGTTTTCGAGTCTTACTTCTGATTCTATTGTTTTTGTATTTTCTAGTTCTTTTTTTATACCGCTTTCATTTAGAATTAGGTCAACTAATCCTGTTAATGATATGTTTTCACTTACTTTTTTTATGTTTTCAATGAATTTTTTAAATTCTAATTCTTTACCACTATCGATGGCATCGTATAATGATGTTCCATTTTCTATTGCTTTTATTGATATGTTTTCAATTGTTTTAGGCCCTATTTGTCTTTTTGGAACGTTTATTATTCTCATTAAACTTACATCATCGTTTGAATTATATATTAGTTTAAGATATGCGATTAGGTCTTTTATTTCTTTTCTGTTATAGAAATAGAAACTACCTACTACTTTATATGAAATGTTTTCTTTAAGTAATGCTTCTTCGATGTTTCTTGATTGAGCGTTGGTTCTATATAAAACTGCTATGTCTGATTTTTGTGTGCCTTCATTTATGAGTTTTTGTATGTTCTCTACAACGTAGTTTGCTTCTTCTTTTTCATTATAGGCACGATGATATTTTATTTTTTTACCTTCATCGTTTTTTGTCCAAAGTTTTTTTTCTTTTCTTTGTTTGTTATTTTTTATAATATCATTAGCAACGTTTAGTATATTACTGGTTGAACGATAGTTTTCTTCTAGTAATATTATTTTTGCTTTTGGGTAGTCTTTTTCAAAGTTTAATATGTTTCTGAAGTTTGCTCCTCTAAAGCCATATATTGACTGGTCTATGTCTCCTACTACGCATATGTTTTGATATTTTTTACTAAGCATTTTTATTAATGTGTATTGGGCGGAGTTTGTATCTTGATATTCGTCTACTAGGATATATTTAAATCTTTCTTGATATTTTTCTAATATTTCGGGATTCTTTTTAAATAGTTTTAGTGGTAATAGTAGTAAATCATCAAAGTCCATTGAGTTATTTTTTTGTATTTTTTTTTCATATTTTTCAAATACTGATAGGACTATTTCTTCATATTCTGAATTTACGAATCTACTATAGTATTTTGAATCCATTAGTTCGTTTTTAGCACTACTTATTTTGTTTTTTATGGCTTTAGGATTATACATTTTAGGGTCTAGGTTCATTTCTTTTATGATTTTTTTTATTATTGTAAGGGAATCGTCACTATCTAATATTGTGAAATTTTTATTAAATCCTAGTTTTTCGTAGTTTTCTTTAATTAATAATAATCCAAGTGAATGAAAGGTTGATATTTGCATTTGATATGCTTTTTCTTTAAGCATTTTATAGGTTCTTTGTTTCATTTCTTTTGCGGCTTTGTTTGTGAATGTGATTGCGAGGATGTTATATGGGTTTATGTTTTTTTCATTTACTAGATATGCGAGGCGGGTTGTTAGTACTCTTGTTTTGCCACTGCCGGCACCGGCTAATATAAGTAATGGACCGTCTGGATATTCTACGGCTTTTTTTTGTTCATTGTTTAGTGTATTTAAGTCCATTATTTATCACCTTTTTTCTTTCTTCTTTAATTATAGCAAATATTTTGGGTTTTTTTTCAGAAAAAAGAAGGAATTTGATATGTTTACGTCGTATGTTAATAAATGAAGGGAGGTGATTTGTTGATTGGGCATGTTATTCAAGGTATGAACGAGGTTATTACTAATGATTATAGTACGTCTCATAAGGCTTTAGATATTGTTGCGAGCGATAGTGGTGATAGTGATATTATTTCTTTGGAAAATGGTACTGTTACTGTTGCTGTTAAGGGTTTTAATGGTACTAATCATTATTCTAAAGGTTTAGATACTTATGGAAATTATGTTAAGGTTAAACAGGATAATGGTAAGACTGCTTTGTATGCTCATATGAAGTATGGAAGTATTAAGGTTAGTGAAGGACAGTATGTTCAAAAGGGTGATGTTATTGGTAGTATGGGAGCTACTGGTAATGCGTATGGTAAACATTTACATTTGGAGATTAAGAATGAAGATAATGTAAATGAAAATCCTCTTGTTTCTTTAAATAGTGTGAGTGAAGATTCTTCAAGTAACCAAGTTCAAAATAATGAGTCTGTTCAAGGTAATGAATCTATTCAAAGTAATGAACAGATTGATAATATTCAAAATGATGAGTCTATTGATAATACTCAAAATACTGAATCTGTTAGTAACAATAGTAAGTTAAGTGATGAGGTGAAAGAAAATGTTAAAGTGAGTGAAAGTTTTAATGATGGTTCTTTTGAATATTTAAGTGCGATTGGATATAGTGGTGGTTCTATTGTTGATGGACTTAAGTTTTGTGGAAGTGAGAGTTCTTTTGCATATCGTGAAAGGCTTGCTTTGTTAAATGGTATTGATAATTATCGTGGCTCTTATTTTCAAAATGTTAAATTATTAAAATTGTTAAAGGAAGGAAAATTAAAAAAAGCTATTTAAAGCTTTTTTGTTTTTTTTTGTATACGTTTACTCATAAGGTTGGCTAAAGATTCTGTTAGTTCAAATGAATCTATTTCAATTATTCCATCTTTATTTAATTTTATATTATAACCTATTGTTATTTTTTTATTTTCTAGCTGTTTTGACATTTTATTTAGATTTTCTAGTTGTTTTTTTGTTATGTTATTTGGTAAAAATATAAATCCTTCTTTTTCTAGGTTTTGATAAATTATATTTTTATATTTTGTTAAAAACCATATATAGACTGGTAGTGTGTATTCGCCGTTTTCGATGTTTACTTGTTTTAATTCTTTTATATAGTTTTTATGGCAATATTCTTTTAGGTAATCTGCGTGGTAGCAGATATTTAGCTCTTTTATGTTGCCTAGATTTTTTGTGTTACCATTTTCGTCTATTATTACAATGGCACTTTCTATATTTGTATTCATTAATTTTGCTTCTTTCTGATTAATTGTTTATTTGTTTTTTTATAGCCAAGTTCTTGAGCTTTTTTATTTAAATATTCATCTAGTGCTAATGCGTTTTCTTTATATCTTGTCATACTGCCGCTTAATTTATTATTCTCATTTAATTTTAAATTATAATTTATGTAAATACATGTTTTATCTAATTTTTCAAATATGTCATAAAGTGTTTTAATTTGATTTGGTGTTTGATTTTTTGGCATAAATAATAATCCACATCCTTTACTATGAAGATATACTGCTTTATCATCTGATATTAAGCAATATATGATTTTATGAAAGGCATCGTTTATGTTTTCGTTTGTAAAATTTACTTTAGGATAAGTAAAAAAAGCATAATCCATTAGGTTATCTATGTGGTGTTCATCATAGTTATTTAAATTACCCAAGCTTTTATAATTTCCATCTTTATCAACCACTATAAGCATTTTATTGTTAATACAGTCCATTACATCCCTCTTTTCCTGTTATTTCATTATATCATATTTTTACAAACATTATGAATTTTTTTGAATATAATACTATGAATTGGAAAGGAGAGAGCGTTTTTTGAAAAAATTTATTGTTATTTTACTTATTTTGGGTTTAATTATAACTGGTATTTATGTTTTTAAACCTAATACTAAGAAAAATGAGCTTACTAAGGTGAAAGTTGGTGAGGTTACTCACAGTGTTTTTTATGCACCACAATATGTTGCTCATTCACTTGGATATTTTAAGGATGAAGGTTTGGATGTTGAGTTGATATTGACTTCTGGAGCTGATAAGGTTACTTCGGCTGTTTTATCTGGAGATGTTCAAATTGGATTTTGTGGTAGTGAAGCTACTATTTATGTTTATAATCAAGGTGAAAAGGATTATTTGATTAATTTTTCTGGTTTAACTAAGAAGGATGGTAGTTTTCTAGTTGCGAGAAGTGGTAAGAAGTTTAATATTAATGATTTAAAAGGAAAACATATTATTGCTGGTCGTGACGGTCATCGGGTACTAAACTTATGATAAATTTCTTACTAAAAAAATATCATAAGTTCTAATGCCGAAAAGCCTATCGGTTATCAAACTTATAATATTATACCAATTTAAATTTATAATGAATTTCCACTGTCTTATCTTCACTAATAATTATTTTGTCAATTAAATTAACTAATAAATTCCTATTAGGCTTTTCAAAAGATAAATATTCGTTTATCTTTTTTAGTGTTTCTTCTTTTTCTTTTGTGCTACTTTCATTACTAATATTATTAAGTTCTTCTTCTAATTCATTTTTTTTACTTTTCCAAATGTCTATTTCTTCTTTATATTTAATAGTTAGTCTATTAAACATTTCCATATCAATATTGCCATTTAATTTATCTTCGTAAATTTTATCTATATATGATAGATTACAACTAATTTTTCTATCTAATGTACTAATATCTTTTTGTATTTTTGCTTTAATATCATTCTTTTTCTTCGCCTCATCAACTTTATCTTTAAATGTAGCATTATCAACATATTGATTACACATATCTTTAATTTCTTCTAAAATAGCATTTTCTAATTTATCATAATTGCAAGTATGTGGAGTACATAAGCCATATTTAGAATGTGAAGTATAATAAGTACAACAACAATATTTTCTTTTACCATCGCTACTTTTATTTATTCCTATTGCGTGTCCGCATTCTTTACATACCATAAAGCCAGAAAGTAATTGTATATTGTTATTAGTCTTATTTTTATTTTTCTTTAATAAATCTTGAACTGTATAAAATACTTTTTTATCAATTATTGCTTCGTGAGTATTTTCTACAATTATCCATTCTTCTTTTGGCGTTCTAATTTCTTTTTTAGATTTATAGCCTAACTTTTTTCTTCTACCTTGGGTTAAATTACCAATGTAGGTTTGATTTATAAGCATTTCTTCAACAGTTCTAGGACACCATAATTCATAGGCAGTTGACCTCATACCTCTATTAAGATTAGCATATACACTGGGTGTAGGTATATGTTCGTCTGAAAATATATTTGCTATTTGTCTTGGACTTTTACCCTCTAATGCTAAATTAAACATTCTCTCAATAATTGGCCTTACTTCTTCATCAATAATTATTTTATGTTTATCGTTTGGGGCTTTTTTATAACCATATACTGCTTTCCACCCTAAAAATTGTCCTTTTTCTTTCTTTGCTTTTACAATCTTTCTAATTTTCTTAGATGTATCTTTTAAATAATAATCATTAAACATTAACTTAAATTGTAAAAACTCTAATCCAGGTGTTTCGTAAAGAGTATCTATATCATCATTTATAGCAATATACCTTATACCTCGTTCGGGGAATATTCTTTCGATATATTCCCCCATAGAGATATAATCTCTACCCATACGAGACAAATCTTTGGTTATAATAGTATTTACTTTACCACTATCAATATCTGCAATTAGCCTTTTCCAAGAAGGTCTGTCAAAAGTAGAACCACTAACACCATCGTCAACATATTCGTCAATGTATATTAGTTTTTCTTCTGTCTTTTCTAAGAACATTTGTAGTAAGTCTCTTTGATTTGTGATACTTTCGCTTTCCATATTATCTCCATCTTCACGAGATAGTCTAATATAAAGAGCAACATTAAATGTCTTACCTTTCATACTTTAACTCCTTTCTCGGTAGGACACATTAACAAATATTATTATAGTATTATTTACTAAAAGAACCAATCTCTAAACAATAGTCTATCAAGAATTCCTCCATTATTTGTTGAAGTGTCTTTCCATTTTCATTGAAAACATTGATAATTTTCATAGTGAACCACCTAATTAACTTTATGATTTACTTTAATCTATAATTCTTATAGGTTAAAATATACTTTCTGTTCTATCCTCAACTTCACCATTATCTTTATACACAATTCTAGGCTCGTATAACTCTTCCTTCTGCAAAGCATTTATAAAACAAGTGCTGCCAATCAACATATCATCACCAATTATTCCTTGATTGATTGTTTTAATCCCCATATCTTCATCATCAAATATTTTATACATTACTAAAATTTTATCTAAATCATTTGAAAAATCTTGAACATCACACGCAATAATGGTGTTGTAATCACTACTACCTATATCTCTTAGAAGGTTTCTCATAGTATTAGAAAAGTATTGCCAACTATCTTTTTCATAATCAAAATATTTTTTAACAATTTCGTAATTATTTTCTTCACAATAATTTTCCAAAATTTCTACTTTTTTCATCATTTGATTTAAATTTCCTTCTTCATATCTAATATATAAAGCAATAGGATTTCTTTTTGAAACTTTTTCTAACTCTTTATTTTTCATTTTTTTTATCCTCCAATTCTTTAAAAGAATTTTTTAAAATTTTCCCCTGTTTTATAGTTTCTATTTCTATATTGTCGAAATCAAACATTTCAAATATCACATTAAATTCACTAATATTACTGCATAAGTCATAAATATCATAAAATATAACCTTACTAATTTTTGTCAGACTACCACCGACATAATGAATTGTTTGATATTTATATATGATCTCTAAAAGATGTTTTAATTTATAAGGGATGTAATCAGATTTATTATTTCTAAATATATCCACAACCTTATAGCCTTTAACTTCACAATATCTTTTTATTTCTTTTTCTTTTTCTATATCTTCACTAAGCAAATTACAATAGTTATTATATTCTTCACTATATAAAGCATAGATTACAACATTTTTCTGACTTTTATTATTATTCATTTTTCTTTTTCTCCTTATCTTTTAACCAATACTTTTTCAATGGTTGTAAATCTTTTTCATTTATATTTAAATATATATTCATAACTTCTTCTCGATTTATATTACCTTCCTTTAAAGTGAATACATCAACACCTATATCAAAAAACATCAATGATATTGCTACTTGGTCGTATGTACACCAAGATAAGTTATCTAAATCGTAAGTTATAATATTTTTAATTTCATAGTTATTATTTATTTCCGATAATTCGAAATACATTTCAAAAATAACAGAATTCCAATATTGATTACTTTCTTCAAATTTAGGACTAAATTCTTTAACAACAATTAGTTTTTTATCTTTGCAAAACTTTTTGATTGCGTTATCCATTTTCTTATTACCAGTTAAGTAAATAACTACATTCGTATTTTTATCAATATTCATATTATCTCCTTTCATCAAAAGGAATTATTATTAGTCGACTTCAAATATTTTAAATAATTTCCCTTTGACTAATTCCATTTTAAAGTATTTTGTGGTAAAATAATCCCTAAGAAGAGAAATTATTTTTTCAAAAAGTGGTCGACACATTGTAAATAAAGGAGAAATACAATTATGAAAATTGAAAATTTAATTGAATATATAGAAAATATTAGTTCTGATGACAAAAAATTACAGCCTTTAATTGCTATTGGAAATGCAAAAAGATATGAAATATCAAAATTTTTTGACACTTTAAATAAAGAAGATATAGAGGAATTAGATAGAATATATAACTATTCTCAAAAAATAAATAATATTAAAAAGTATGAAGGTACGATAAATAAACAAACTTGGTTTGCCTATATGTGTGCTAATAATATTGAAATAAATACTTTAACGCAAACTATAAAAAAAAGCCCTATAAAATTAAATGATGATAGTTCAATATCTGTTAATATTAGAGACAATAAAGAAATTAAAACACTTAATTTTGACAATGCAGACTTATATGATATTAAGCCAAAATTAAAACAAAAAAAATTATTTAATAGCGACAATTTAGAACCATTAAAAGAAAATAATTTATTTCTATGTAAAAAAGGAATATATAAAAATGATAAAGAACTATTGTATATAATACTGAATTGCATATTTAATTCAAACAATTTATTTTATATAAAAAAATGTCAGAGAAATTTATGTCGAAAATATTATCTTACAACAGTAGTAAACAAAGAATTTTGTGATAGACCAAGAATTGTATGCGAACAACAATCTACCTGCTACGATGCCATAAAAACATTAGAGAAAAGTAAACAGTATAAAAGAATAGGAAGATTAACTGACAATTTTTTAAGCAAATATAGGAAAAGAAACGATGAAGAAAGTATTAAATTTATTGGGGAATTTAAAGAAATTGTAGAAAACGAAATCACAAGCAAATGTAAACAGAATTTAGACATAACTAAAAATGACATAAAGAAATTAGAACAGCTTATATCTGATTATAAGAACTAACCATATTATAAAAAGTATTAGGTTTTAATCCTAATAATTCCATTGCTTCTTTACTTTTAATCTCTTTATTTTTCCAACGACTAACCACATTATCAAAGTTCTGTGGTTTTTCTATTTTAGGCCTGCCAAACTTGACACCATTATTTTTAGCAACATCTATACCTTCTTTTTGCATTTTCTTTATAAATGTTCTATCTTGTTCTGCCACATAACCCAAAACTTGTAATACTAAATCACTAATAAAAGTTCCTAATAAATCCTTATTCTGCCTAGTATCTAATAAAGGCATATCAATTACGACTATATCTGCTTTAATATTTTTAGTTATATCTTTCCACTCATTAACTATCATTTCATAATTACGACCTAGTCTATCTATGGACTTAATAACTAACAAATCATTTTCTCTTAATATATGTTTTAAAGTGCTATATTGCTCTCTATTAAAATCCTTACCACTTTGCTTATCAATATAAATATCTCTTTCATCTATGCCATACTCTTTAAATGCTACTAATTGTCTTTCTTCATTTTGGTCTTTGCTGCTAACCCTAGCATAACCAAATATTTTACTTTTCATATAAACCTACCTTACTAAATATCTTTTACATTCTTCGTATAATTCACATCTTACATTTTCACTAAAACTATTTAATGATGTATTTATTCCTTGCTCTTTTAAATTATATATAAAATCTATACAAGCAATAGAATAAGGAAATTTCTCTTTGCATTCTTCTATGCCTACAAGTAATACATCTTTAAAATCACAGCATATATTAGCAAAAATATTCTTTGCAATATCTTCTTTCATTTTATGACACCTCCTTACCATAAAATATATAATATATGACTTTTACAAAAGATACGAGCCGTTTATTTGAAAAAGTGGTAAAACTTTCTAAATATTTAAAAAATGAATATATGACTTTTAACAATATAAAAAAGACTTAAATTCTATTAAAATCTAAGTCTTTATAAACCTATACATTTTTAAATACTATAATAATTCTATTACTTGTTCTAAAAAATCAATTATTTTATTAACTACAAATTTTTTCACTTTATCTACGTTATCAATCTGAGAAAGACTGTTTTTTAAATTTATCAGCATTTCCTTATCATTTTCATAATACTCTTTTATATTAGAAAAATTATATATTTTTTGTAAAGAATACCAAAACTCATAAACTTGTTCTATATCTTTATCTTTAATGTTAGATAATATAAAATCAATATTCAATGCATCTGCAAAATGTTTTTGATTTAAAAATTTACCATTATTTTTCTCACAATACTCTTTAAATAATTCTCCCCATTTATAACTATCATATATATCATTTAAATCTTTTAAATTGTCATCAATTTCCTTTTTATCAACTAATTTCTTAATATTCATAATATTTTTATTATAGATCTCAACAGTTTCCTTAGTTCCATCAAATAATCTGTCCTCACAATATTGTCCATTAACTTTATTTTCACTAATATTTTTTTCAAGTCCTTTTATTGCGATTTTAATTTTTTCTACACAAACATCCATTTCCTCTATACGAGATAGATAACTAACTATTTTAGAATACATTTCTAAGTCATAATCATTATCTTTAATTCTAATTATTAAATCATCAATAATATCATTTAAATCTTGTTCTGATATTAGCCACCAAGTTTTTAATTTATATAAAGGGTCGTTAGGATTATTATTTTCGTTTAATGTTATTTTTTTGTATTCACTTAAAGTTTCTTTTATATATGCTTTATCTAAATGGGAATTTAATAAATAATCATCAACAAATTTAAAGCCAACAACAAAATTTTTATATATATAATCTGAGATTTCATTACCTAAATAAACGGTACCAAACTTTTGATTTTGCTCCCAATTATATGTGTTTTCTCCTTGTTTTAATTTTATAGATTTAATTGTGCAATAGGATAATAAATCATTTAAATAATTATATTTTATATCTTCTAAATCAATAATGCTAATTGTTTCAACGACAATTCTATTAAACGCTTGAAATATAAATTGTAATGTCCTTAAATTATAATAGTTATTATTTTCAAATTGTTTTAAAATTTTTTCTTTATTTCTAATTGCAGTTTCCTTTGCTTCTTGATTGGTTATAATATTATTAACAAACACATCATATACATCTTCAATATTTGCACGATAATAAACAATTTTTCCGATAAGTTTTTCTTTCATTTCTCTATAAATTTTGTCTTTATCAAATAATTGTCTTGTTCTTTTAACTATTTCTTCCTTAGTTAATGATTTATCAACATCATTAGTTGTATTTTCAAAAGAATATTTTGATTTTTCTCTTGGGTATTTAATTTTATCTGATAAAGCCACCATATATTTCAGTTCTACATTTTTTTCAAAATTAACTTTACCAATTTTAGATTCGTCTGCAACTAAAACAACTTTAACATTGTTATGTTCAACTAATTCATTTATATATCCTAAAACAGTATTTATATTTATATTGCATCTTTCTAAGTCATCAAAGAATATTATTAAGTTATCTATTTTATGTAATGCCCTTATTATTCTCTTAAATTTACTATCCGAATTTTGAATAAAAGTATGTTTAGAAGCTAAATCGCTTCCTATTTCTATACCAACATCTAGAAAAGGCATTAGTTGCTTTATTTTTTTATTCTTTATAAGCGATAATGCAATTTTATTTTTCAATTCTGATATATCACTTAACCCATACAACGATACATATACAGGTTTTTTATATTTAGTTGTTTTATCATTTTTATTTAATTCGTATTTTTCTTCTAATTTTTTTATATAATCTTCGATGAAGTATGTTTTACCACTTCCCCAACCACCATTTAACAATACAGCATATTTAATGCTAACATTGTAAATATAATCATCCAATTCATTTGTTATTTCCTTCTCAGTTAAATATCTTTGCATAACACCACCCACATAATATTATACTATAAAAACTTATGTTCTTATAGTAAATTACTATATATTTCCTTTATTTCTTCATTAGGTAATATCAATGTAAAACTAATATCATACTTATTAACTAATTCTTTTAATCTAATTACAACATCTTTTGCTATATCAATATGTTTATAACCGTGTATGCCAGTACCTATACTAACAGATACTATATTTTTATAACCTTTTTCTGCCGCACACTCAAATATTTTATTATAACTATCTAACAACTCTTTTAATGGTTCTTTGCTTTCATAACTTTTAGGGCAATATATATGCAGTATATCTATACACAAATTAAAACCTGGGGTAATTCTTACCTCATTAACTTTCATATATTCACTATAATTATTCTTACAATATTCTTCTAATAAATCTTTATCTGCTAATTTATATATAGCACCACAAACACCACTACCATATGTCATATACTTATTAGCACTATTTACCATTAAATCTTTATTATCTAAATAATTAAATATATTACCACTTACTATATCTAACTTACTCATAGCACACCACCTAAATCTATTATATAATAAAATATTCTATTATACTTAACTTATTGCCAATTAACTTATATGTTAAGCCCATATAATTAAATATAAAACTATCAAACTCATTATTAACATCAATATTACTTTTCTCAGCATATAACATATCTATTTTATTTACATTAAAGCCTGTCCTATCACTTATTATCTTTTCAAAATAATAATCTAATCTTCTTTTCTTAGGCACACCTATATAACCAATAAACTTTACTATCTTATCTAAAATACTCATACTATCAACAACCTTATCTTATAATCTTACTTTATTTACTGCTTATTCCTCGCAAATTTTACTAAAAAAGGTAATCTAATATAATCTATACTAAATTACCTCAACTACCTTAAAACTACTATAAATCAATATTGACCTTTTCATTACTTAATCTTTTAGTTAATCTATCAACAAATAACTTTCCAACACTGCTATATTTTCCTAAACCAAATACTAACAATTTAATTTCTTCGGTATTCTTATCTTTATAATTTATAACCAAAAAGTAATTATATTTCTTTTTAACTTTTTGACCTATACCAGATAAAGCACCTATAAAACCTAAACCTACCAAACTGCCAACCATTGCTCTACCTAAAACACTTTTATTCTTGCTTTCCATTTCTTTTTTGCTTAATATACCCGCATTTACAATTCTATCTAATGATATATTAAAATTACCTATATTACTTACAACTATTAAATCGTTATCATTAACATTTAATTCGCATTTTTCTTCTTCTCGTAAACTGCTTATTCCCTCAATATGAGTAATGTCAGTTAATTTTAATACTTTAACTTTCTTTTCCTTAACTATTGGCATTTCTTTTTTTATTTCAACTTTTTCTTTTTTAGCCACATCTACTAAATCATTATTTCTATTTTCTTTACCACTTTTATTCTTTATTGCTTTAATAATCAAATAAATGGGTAATACTATAACTGCAACCCCTAATAACATATAAAATAAATCTTGCATTTTTTACACCTCTTTCTTTTCTCAAAATCTATTCTTACTTATTCCGCTATTTATCTCGGCATATTTACTAAATAAATGCTAACTCAATATATTTATATTATTTTTACCTAAACTACCTATAACCGCCGTTAAAACTACTTATTTATATATTTTAAAAATACATCTTTAAATTTGTTAGCACTATTTAATAACCAAGCATACGCACTATCAATATCATTACTTACTTTATTACCATAATTTAAAATGATTTTATCAGTTTTTCTTTCTTCTAAATAATCCCACTCTAAATTACTTATTTCCATATCTATTTCATTTTTATATTGTTCTAACTTCTTAAATACATCTTTATTAGATATTTCAAATTGGCATTTTAAACCATCAACACTTATATTATAAACTAAGCAAATTTTATAATCACTTGACCCAACACTAATACTATACCAATTCTGCAATAATGGTTTAGTAAGTGTAAATTCTTTTTCTTTATTTCTACTATAATCTACAAATCCTTGCCAAAACTTTAATTGCTCTAATTTTCTATCACATAACTCATCATCTGATTTTTGCTTTAATAACTTAGACCAATTATTAGGCTCACATATTATTTGGAATTTAGGAGCAATAGGGGAATTACCTATTTTCCACAATTCTACTTTAACTAAAAATATATTTATCTTTTCAAAACTATTTTCATTTAACCACTCAACTGCTTGTTTATGTTCTTCGTTAACATCTTTAACAACCCATATAGCAATATCAGCATCTAAACCTGCTGAGTAAACTATTACTTTTCCTAAATGGTCGTGGTTAGTGTTTTCTAATTGATTTTCTATAATAATCTTTTTATTACTATTGCTATCTTTAGCATAAATATCAACATTATACCTACCAACACTCATTTCCGTATCTATAACCTCAATATCTATTCCTATTTCTTTACTTAGTAGGGCAATATTTTCTTTCTTTGCCAACCACTTAGTAAAATCTAATGCTTCGTGCTTCCAAATCTCTCTTAATTCAACATTTTCCAATTTTCCAAGTTCCATATATAAAATCACCAATATCATTATAACACAAAATTATATAATTTGGAACATATCAATATTACTAATATTACTATCACTGACATTTAATATCTTTAAAATTATATATAGAAGGAGGGTAAGATTATGGAGAACAATTTAAAACAAATTCGTAATAGTAAAAACTTATTACAAACCAAAGTTGCTATGGATTTAAATATTACCCAAGAAACTATATCTTCTTACGAAACTGGTAGAGTATTTCCAAGTTCTGATATGCTTATTAAATTAGCAAACTATTACAATACATCTATTGACTATCTATTATGTAGAACTAAATACGATATGCCAATCGATAATATTAAGCCTAATAATATTTCTGATACTGATTTTATACTACTAAATAAAATCAATAAACTATCTACTATAAATAAAGCAAAAGTCGAAGCATATATAGATGGCTTAAACGATAACTAATACTTAATGCTATATATCATTTATACATATAGCATTTTTATTTTACCTTTATCTACCTCTTTTATCTATTTAAACAATGCTATAATACTTCTAACTTATAATACTCTTATATTCCTCTTATCTATTCTATCTAATCTAATAAATAATACTTTATGCTATATCAACATAATATCATTATAATATTATTAACATATTTATTATATGATAGTCATTATTACTATCTATACTTTAATAATCCCTTTTAAAATATGCTATATTCTTCCTCTTTCTCTCGACGTAAACTATAATTTTCCTGTACCTTATTCCTTTTTTCTATTCTTTCATAATTTTCTGCTATCTTAATTAACTGTGCCTCTTTCATATATTTATCTATTATTTTTTTATCTTGCTCCTTTGTTATATTCCAATAAAAATCCATAATATTATAATACTTATCTTCTAATGCTAATCTTTTTTCATTACCATAAGTTTTAGCATATCTTCTAGCAGTCATCATTTTCATATAAGCATTATTTAAATCTTTTAAACTATAACCTTTTGAAATAACTATTTCATTACCTTTATTATAAGTACAAAACAATATTTCTTCTGCTTGACTAATAAAATATTCTGCTTTCTTAATATTAGTGTTCTTCTTGTATGTTTTCTTATCATATAACTTACTTATATCAAAGTTATTCTTTTTCTTTCCACCATACCAACATTTATCTATATACCTTTTTATTTCTTCTCTAAAAGCATAAGATGGTTTAGATACTAATAATATATGTAAATGCCAATCAACCTCTATATTACTTTTATGTGGGTATATTTCCTTTATCTTTCTAGGGCGACCAACCTTATTATTATGTTCGTAATGAATATATGTGCTATTACCCTCAGTATTACTAATACATACCATTGCTGTTGCCGACCATTCTTTCTTATTACATATATACCTTATTTTTTCTATCAACCTTTTAGCATATCTCCTTGCTTCTTCTTTATCTTTAAATTTAATGTCTATATCAAAACTAGACATACCTAACTTACTTTTTGCCATCTTTCCACCATTTTTACAAAAACTTGTGTTAATGTATCCTACCTTTCCCTTTATTTATAGGTATTTTTAACATCATAAGTTTTAATGCCGAAAAGGTGGAATGCCTGCGATGACTTTGGAGTATGCACTTAATAAAAATGGTATTAAAAGTGATGAGTTAAATTTGGATACTAGTGTTGATTTTGCATCTATGTCTGGAGCTTTTATTGGCGGTAATGGTGATTATGTTTCTTTATTTGAACCAACTGCTTCTAAATTGGAAAAGGAAGGTTATGGTAAGATTGTTGCTTCTGTTGGTGAATTAGGTGGGGATGTTCCTTATACTGCTTATAATGCTAAAAAGAGTTATATTGAGAGTAATGGTGATGTTATTAAGGGATTTACTAAGGCTATTCAAAAGGGACTTGATTATGTTCATAGTCATGGTAGTAAAGAGATTGCTGAGGTTATTGAAGATTATTTTCCTGATACTAAATTATCAGATTTGGAAGATATTATTGAAAGATATAAGGATATTGATGCTTGGTATGATAGTACTGATATAAGTGAAAAAGATTTTAATCATATTCAGGACATTATTAAGAATGCTGGTAAGTTAGATAAAAGTGTTTCTTATAGTAAATTGGTTAAAAATGTCAAATAGTATTATGAAGATTAAAAATTTAAGAAAAATTTATCATACTAATAAAAATGAAATTATTGCGGTTGATGATTTTTCTTTTGATTTAATGGATGGAGAATTTGTGGCTATTGTTGGTCCTTCTGGTTGTGGTAAAAGCACTATTCTTTCTATTTTATGTGGTTTGGAGAAGGCTTCATCTGGCGATGTTTTATATGATGATAATTTAAAATTTGGTTATATGTTACAAAAGGATAATTTGTTTGAATGGAGAAATATTTATAAAAATTGTTTGTTAGGACTTGAGGTTCAAAATGATTTGACTATTGAAAGTAAAAAGTATGTTGATAGTTTACTTGATACTTATGGACTTAGTGAATTTAAGTATGCATATCCTAATAGTTTGTCTGGTGGTATGAGACAAAGGGTTGCTTTGATAAGGACACTTGCGACTAAACCTGATATTTTGTTTTTGGATGAACCTTTTTCGGCTTTGGATTATCAAACTAGACTTGCTGTTTCTGATGATGTTTATAGGATTATTAAGAATGAAGGTAAAAGTGCGGTTATGGTTACGCATGATTTATCTGAGGCTATTAGTATGGCTGATAGGGTAATTGTTTTATCTGAAAGACCATGCAAAATTAAAAGTATTTATAATATTAATTTAACTGATAAATCTACACCAATTCAAAATAGAAAAGCTAAGGAGTTTTCTGAATATTATGACAAGATTTGGAAGGATATTGATTATCATGTATAGTTCAGAACATGTTAGATATTTGAAAAAAAATAAATTTAATGCATTTTTTATTAGATTTTTTCAGGTATTAATTATGGCTTTTTTACTATTTTTATGGCAATATTTAGCTGATAAGGAATATATTAATAGTTTTGTATCATCTAGTCCTAAGGCTATATTTAGTACTATTAAATCTTTATATAATGATGGTTCATTATTTCATCATGTTTTTGTAACTTTTTATGAGGTTTTTATTAGTTTTGTTTTGGGAACTTTTCTTGGCGTTTTGATTGCGACTATACTATGGAAATATAAGTTTTTAGCTAAGGTTGTTGATCCTTATTTAACTATTTTAAACAGTCTACCCAAAGTTTCTTTGGGACCAATAATTATTATAATTGCAGGTGCTTCTTATAAGTCAATTATTATTATGGCATTATTTATTTCTGTTATTATAACTATAATCAATGTTCATCAAGCTTTTATATCAACTGATTCTAATAAGATAAAACTTCTTAGGAGTTTTAAGGCTAAGAAATATCAAGTTTATTTTAAGTTGATACTCCCTAGTAATTTTTCTAATTTGATAAGTGTGTGTAAGATTAATATTGGACTTGTATTTATTGGCGTAATTATGGGTGAATTTTTGGTATCAAAAGCTGGTGTTGGATATTTAATAATGTATGGTTCTCAGGTGTTTAATTTAAATTTAGTAATGAGTGGTATTGTTATATTATCTATTATGGCTAGTTTATTGTATTATTTTATTGTTTTTTTAGAAAAGGTATTTAAAAAAATCCAAGGAATTTGATTTCTTGGATTTTTATGATAATTTATCTGTTGCTTTGGCATTTAAATTTAGGTCTGCTATTTTTCCTTTTTTATATGCATAGTATGCGGCAGCACCTATCATGGCTGCATTATCTGTGCAATATTTAATTTCTGGAATTGTTATATTAATGTTATTTTCTTTACATGCTTGCGTTAGTGATTCTCTTAATCCGTTATTGGCGGCTACTCCTCCTGCTACTATAAGCTCATGAACATTATAATTTTTTAATGCTTTTATTGTTTTTTTTGTTAGTATTTCTACTACTTTATTTTGAAATGATGTGGCCATGTTTTCTGGAATTATTTCATTTCCTTTTTGTTTTTCATTATGAGCAAGATTTATTACAGCACTTTTTATTCCACTAAAACTAAAGTTATAACTATCATCATCAAGTGGTAGTGGAAGATTATATGTATCTTTTCCTTTGAAAGCTAGTTTATCAACAAGGGGACCACCTGGATAAGGAAGACCTATTACTCTAGCTACTTTGTCATATGCTTCGCCAACTGCATCATCTAATGTTCCACCTATTTTTTCAAAGCTATAGTCTTCTTTCATGTATACAAGTTCAGTATGACCACCACTAACTACTAATGCAATTAAAGGAAATTGCAATCTTTTTACTAAGTTATTTGCATATATGTGTCCTGCAATATGATGAACAGGTATTAATGGCTTGTTATAAATAAATGATAATGTTTTTGCGGCCATGAGTCCGACTAGCAATGATCCAATAAGTCCTGGACCATAAGTTACGGCTATGGCATCAATATCTTCTATTTTCATGTTTGCTTGTTTTAGTGCTGAATCTATAACTATTGTTATATTTTCTATGTGCATTCTACTAGCAATTTCTGGAACTACACCGCCATAGTTTGCATGTGTGTCCATTTGTGATAAAACTACTGTACTTATTTCTTTTACACCATCTTTTATGATACTAACGCTTGTTTCATCACAGCTTGATTCGATTGCTAAAATATACATTATATCACCTTCTTTATCATTAAGTATGCATCTTCTTTTCCATAGTATTGTTTACGGATTGCTTCTATTTTAAAGTTATTTTTTAAGTAAAAATTAACTGCTTTATTGTTTTTATTAACTTCTAATGAAATAGTTTTTACTTTATTTTTTTTTAAATCTTCGATACAAAAATTTAGTAATTTTTGTCCTATTCCTTTTAAACGATAGTCTTCTGATACTACTATATAATTTAGTTCTGCCCTTTCATAAATTGTACTATATGAAATAACACCTAATATTTTATTACTAATTTTATAACAATAGTATTTTTCAAATGGATCAAATGTAAAAAGATAATTAGGAAAATATTTTATTAAAAATTTTTCTATTTCTTCTATATTATATATTTGATTAATCATTTGTTTTTAGTTTTTCTTCTGCTTCAGTTAATTTTAGATAATTTGGATTTAAGGCATGTGGATTAACTTCAGAACAATTTTCATATTTTTTTATTACTTTCAATATGTCAATTTCTGGTTTTTCCACAGTAAAATTAAATTCATCATAACTAATATATGGCTTTTTTAAATTATTATCCATTGGTATATAACTATCTTTAAATGTATTATTTAGATTTTCATCATAACTTCCAGCAAATACATAACCTCTTCTAGCATTTATTAAAGCTGTTCCTGCTTTTTTGCTGGCTAAAACGGCTAATGATGATACTGGAATTATTGGAATGTTTAGGCAATAAGCCATTGTTTTTGCAACTGTAAGACCTACTCTTATTCCAGTGAATGAACCGGGTCCAGTTACGATAAATATTTTATCTATGTCTTTTGGAGTAATGTTTGATTCTTTAAATGCTTGTTCTAATACTGGCATCATTTGACTTGATGTATCATGTCCAATGTTATTATTAAAACTATAAGTTATTTTATTATCAATAATAATAGCAACTACTAAATTTGTAGTTGCTGAATCTATAAATAAATATTTCAAAGTGTGGCCTCGCATAATTCTTCATATTCTTTGCCATAAGGTGTAATTACTAAAATACGTGAATTTTCTCCAGCAATCTTAAATTTAATATCTAATCTATTTTCAGGCAAAATATCTTTGATTGTATTTGCCCATTCAATAATAACAACTCCATTTTTATTAAAATATTCTTCTATACCAACACCTTCTGTATTGCCATCTAAACGGTATACATCCATGTGATATAAAGGTAGCTCACCATCATATTCTTTTATAATATTGAATGTTGGTGAAGTAACTGTTTCTTTAATTCCAAGTGCGTTGGCAAAACCTTTTGTAAAGATTGTTTTCCCACTTCCTAATTCTCCATTTAAACATATAACCATATTTGGAAATTTTTCTGATTCTAGATTTTGTGCTAAAGCAATAGTATCCATTTCACTTCGTGCTGTAATTTTATATTCCATTTCTATCACCAATACAAGTATACAAAAAAAATCAAGTCAAGACAAGTGCTTTTAATGTATTTCAAGTTAAAACGTTTTAGTGTAATGAATGATGACACTTTGTGCAATTAAATTTGTGGGAAAATATATATAGATGGTGATAGTATGAAATTTGATAGAAATGATGAAAATTATGTTTATGGTTTTATTGGTAAAAATATTAGAAAATATCGTAAATTAAACGGATTAACTCAGGCAAAGTTAGCAGAAAAATCTAATTATTCAAAACAATTTATCTCAAATATTGAGAATAATGTACATCAAACATTTTCAATTGGTACATTGTGGAGAATATCTATGGTTTTAAATGTTGATATGTATAAACTGTGTATGGAAGAAGAAAAAAGTGAATTAGAAAAAATGTATTAAATTGAAAATACATTTTTTTACATTACTGTGTAAAATTATAGTTATCTAGCAAAAAAAATACCTAAATCCATTAAATTATAAGATTTAGGTACAAAAAAAGATTTGCAACTTCCTATCTTCGCTTACACTATTGTCGGCGTTAAAGTGCTTAACTTCTGTGTTCGGGATGGGAACAGGTGTATCCACTTTGCTATCGTTACAAATCAAATAAGAGAAATAATTCTCTGAAAACATGATAATGTGTTAAATATCTCATAGGAAAATAATCTATAGGATTAAATCCTCGTTCTATTAGTACTGGTCAGCTCAACATGTTGCCATGCTTCCACCTCCAGCCTATCAACCAGATAGTCTCTCTGGGAACTTACTTTATTAAAAATGGGAAAACTCATCTTGAAGCTGGCTTCCCGCTTAGATGCTTTCAGCGGTTATCCATTCCATACATAGCTACTCTGCAGTGCCACTGGCGTGACAACAGATACACCAGAGGTATGTCCATTCCGGTCCTCTCGTACTAGGAACAGCTCTCCTCAATTTTCCTACGCCCACGACGGATAGGGACCGAACTGTCTCACGACGTTCTGAACCCAGCTCGCGTGCCACTTTAAT
>CAVGWA010000017.1:0-30010 GCA_963632935.1 Oscillospiraceae bacterium | reverse complement strand
GATGAACTAGATACACTCTCAAGCAAGGTGGTTATTACTTCCTTAAAAGCATTTAATAATAAAGGTAAGTTTCGCACTATTGCTCCAGCAATTGTTCCAATAAAATTAATTACAACATCTAGAATTTGAGGTAAAGCCTGCATAATAGCATCTAATAACTCATTAACTAACGAGGTAATAGAATCAACTACGTAAGGTAAATTAGATATTAAAGCATTACCAATTGACTTAATGACTGTACTTATTAAAGAAACAATCACAGGTACATATTTGGTAAATAAATTAAGTATTTCTGGTAGTATCTCATCTATCACATCATTTAACTTATTTAAATCACCATTACACTCAAGAATTGCATTAGAAAAATCACCTAAAAGTTTAACTCCTTCATTTGAAAGTTCTGTAAGGATTGGTAAAAGAATAGTTCCTAGAGCATTTTTTGCAGCGGTGGTTCCATTATTTAATCTTTGAATTGCATCATCATAATTGCCATAAACATTGAGCAAATCATCACTTAAAACATAACCTGTATTTCTTGCTTCTTCTCCTAACTCATTCATTCTTTGAGAACCAGCAGTGATCAATGGATTTAAGTCTTGAGCGGATTTACCTAATATTTCCATAGCAAGAGCATCACGTTCAGTTTCATTTTCAATTTGTCCTAATGCATCGATAAGTTCCCAATACACCTCGTCACTATCTCTTAAACTTCCATCAGCATTTGTTACAGCTACACCAAGTCTAGAATACGCCTCTGCATAAGTAGTTGAACCATCTGCAGCACTTTTCATCGACTTAATATTTTTAGCCATTGAGCCAGTTAAAGTATCTAATGAAACATCAACAAGTTCAGCAGCATACATGTATTCTTGAAGTTTGTCAGTAGCAATGCCAGTCACGGTGCTTTCAGTTAAAACATTATCAGCATAAGTTGCACCCTCTTTACTCATATTAATTAATGCCTTACCTGCTCCTATTGCTGCTGCACTAATGGCGGTAGTAAGGGCTGCAAGAGTTATTCCTACTGCCTTACAAGTTGTGCCAAGTGCGGAGAATGCTTTACTTGCTAATTCACTTTTACTAGCACTTTCTTTAACTTCATCACCATAATCTTTGACTTCTTTTTGAGCCTTGGACATGGTGCTAGATGATTCATTTAAAACTTTATTATTTTCTTCTACTTGCTTTTCCATTTTGTTAAGTTCGCTTTTTGCATTATTTAACTTTTCTTTCCAAGCAAGGGTTCTTTTATCATTTTCACCAAATGAACTAGCACTGTTTTTAAGTGCCTTTTCTAATACTTCTATTTTAGATTTTTGTCCTTCAATAGACTTTGTTAAAGCAGCATTTCTAGAAGTAAGAGCCTCGACAGACTTATCTTGAGAGTCAAATTCAGATTCTACTAATTTCATTTCAGAACCAAGAACTCTCATTTGTGAATTAATATTACTTAAAGCTTGTTTAAATTCTCTTTCACCATCAATACCAATTTTAATACCGATTGTATCTGCCATAACTCTCACCTCCTTAAATGCCAAAAGGAATCACATCATCTATTGTCTTTTCAACTTTAGGTTTAGTAATTCCATTAAATTGTTTATAAATTTCCCATTGATCAAGTAAATGACCAAGAGGCATAAGCCATACTTCTTTTTCACTTCGATTAAGTAGTGTGACTCCATAAAAAATAAGGCGAGCAAATAACTCATCATCACTGACTTTGCTACTTACTGCCTTTATATGTTTTTTGTGTTTTCTTCGCTTTGTACTTCTCTTTTTGTTCCTTTATAAAGTGCTTCAGTAATTGCATCCTTATAACCTGCTAAATCATATGGACTAGTTAATAGTTCTACCTTATCTTCACTTAATAATTCTTTTTTATCAGGATTTTCAAGGTTATAAATAAGGATTGACTGATTAGCAAGAACAGTAATGAGCCAAATAATCTCATCAAGAGCAAGTTCAAAGTTCTGAGATTTTGCTAACTTATCTCCAAGATTAGAAAGTCCACCATATCTTTTAGAGATTTCCTTTGTTGCTTTAGTAGTTAAAATGAGCTCATATTCTTCATTTCCAATTTTAATTACTGCACCTCTTTCATTTGCCATTATTCACTTCCTCCACTTGTTGCTTCATAACTTGGCTCATAAACACTAGTGAACCATTTAGAAATAGTATCTTCTTTAACACCTACATTCCCCTCAGTTACTTCAACTTTCCAAGGGTGCTTATTTGCTCCATCTAATTTATTTCTTCTAGTAATTGTCCCTTCAATGGATGGAGTAGAGAATTCAATAGAGTCCCCTCTAGTTTTTAAAGTTGCTCCAGGAATGCCAAATTTAACTCTATAAAGCCAAAAGTATCTATATTTACCTTTAGCAGTTTTTGCTCTAAATCCAATAGCAACAGGTGATGGTTCATCTTCTCCAGTAGAAACTAAAACCCCATTAGTATCAAGAGTTGCTCCGGTTAAATCTTGAGCAGCTTCTACACCAATATCATCAATTCCAAGAGTTAAAGTACCACTTTTAAATTCCTTAATAGTAGTATCGGCACCATCATCTGCATATAAAATTGCTTCTAAAAGTTCAATAGCAATATCAGCTTCTATCGCTTTAGCAAGTTGAACCGGAGTAGCATAGGTTTCTTCCCCTGTATCTCCTTCAGTAATTTTTGAATAATATAATTTATCAAGGCCAATTGTTGCCATAATTATAATTCCTCCTCGTTATTTATCTTTGCCACATCAATGGCGTAATGGTGATAACCTGTATCATCTTCATGACCTAAATATCTACGGTCGGTTATCGTAATATCCGCAGTTATTAATGCTTTCTCTATTTTTCTTTTACCTTCTAGATAGTTACCTTTATCAAAATATGAGATTCTAACTTCTTCAATATCTACGCCAGGTTTATCATCACTAAAGAGTTCAAAAGAATCTAAAAGTGGAGTAAAAACAATATATCTATCAGGAGCAAATGACTTAAAAATTGAAGTCTCGGCAGGTATAGATAAGGACTCAGCAATTGATTTTAACTCAGCTAGTAAACTCATAACTTGCCTACCTCCTCATCTAATTTTTGTGACATTGCTTCAATGCATGCTTTCT
The DNA here is from genome assembly GCA_963632935.1 of Oscillospiraceae bacterium. Taxonomy (GTDB): domain Bacteria; phylum Bacillota_I; class Bacilli_A; order RF39; family UBA660; genus Coprosoma. Next base: position 26,898 of record CAVGWA010000017.1, on the reverse strand, counting down.
TTGATTTACTTTGAGCAGGTTTTAAAAATGGTTTAGCCTTTTGATTGCTTTTACCATACTCAAGAATATTTGCTAACATTGCATTTTTAACTCCATCATTTCTATTTTCTGCAAAACCTACCTTCACATTAATTACCCCATTTCTATCTTGCCTAGCAGCACTTGTTCCTAATGACGAAACTAACTGACCAGTAGACTTGCTAGGGTATTTAGTGTCTTTTCCAATAACTCCTTTAAGATTAGTCTCTACTTCTTTTTCTACAATCTCTGCTCCTGCAGCTAAAACCTTACTTAATACTTCATCTGTTCGAGTTCCTAAATTAGTTATTTTATTTAAGAATTCTTCAGGCATTTTAATTTTAATATTAGCCACTTGGTTTAACCTCCTTACATAAAACTTCTACATACATTCCTCGACCTTTGACGTCTTCAATTGAAGTAATTTCAAAATGCTCATCACCTTCATAAAGTAAATGTTTTGTAGTTATTTTTAAATTAGGTATTTTTCTAAATTGGTAAAGTTCAGTTGCTTCACTAAAAGAGGCATAATTAGCCCATTTCTTGCTTCCGTGTCTCCCTTCTCTATATGCTCGAGCTTCTCCTAAAACCTTTACAGTTGGCGTGTTAAAGCCCTCACTATCGATATTAGAAGTCGTCTCTACAATTTGAATAAAGTGATCCATTCTTCCTAGTCCCATATTTTTACACCTTCCAATTTCTATCTAGTCTTAAAAGATTATTTACAGTTATCCAAGTTTGATTAGATGCATTTGTATTATCTGCAAAGAAACCACCCGTTGAGCCATCCCTACTCTCATAAAAATGACTTGAAAGCATAATGACTGCTCTCTCGGTAGTTAGGCTCATTGGGTTAGTCAAATAATAGCCATCATCTAAATGTTGATAACTTTCTGCATAAGAAATGGCAGCAGTAATAAAACTAAGAATGAGACTATCATCGTCGTTGAATGTTATGATTAAATTTTTCTTCACCTTTTCTAATAATTCATTAGCAACCACTGCTACCACCTCCTACTTTCAAATTAAGAACCGCTTTTTTGAACGAGTACTTTAATTGCTTCAGGTAAGATTAATTTACCATCGACTCTTTGAGTACCAACAAAACCGGTTTGATCTGTTGCTGCATAGAGTTCAGATAATTTTTTAAATGTTCTACCTTGTCTATCAGCAATCCAATAATAACTAAAATCACCAAATGCTATAGTTTTCTTTCCTGCAGCAATTGTTGGAACATAACTTGATGTATAAACAGGTCTACCAAGTAAAGTGTCAGGTGTTCCAGCAGTTAGAGCAGGTTGCCATAAATAGTTACCAGTTGAATCTTTAAGTTTTCTAATTGTCTTAACTGTTGCATCATTCATAACCCATACAGCATTTTTTCTATAAGGTGCTCTTAAGGAATAGAAAAGTTCGATAATTTCATCAGCAGTAATGGCAGTTGCACTTGCAGCAGTTACCCCTGTTTCAGCTCCACCTGTAGCATTAAAAATACCAACAGGCTTACCAGTACCATTACCATTAAAGAATGCATCTTCTTCTTTAGTTCCAATTCTTCTAGCAAACTCTTTAGAGATATAACTTTCAAGGTCAAATACTGAGTCATTTAATAATTCATTAGATACCTTGATTAAAGTTCCAAGCTTATAAGCACCAATAGAAACTTGAGCAAATGAATCATCACTTTCACCAATTTGTCCTTCTTCATCTACCCAAGATGCACTACCTTTACTTGCAACAACAGGGATTTTTCTATCACCGCTTGAAGTAGTAATGATGTGAGCAAGTTTTCTAAAGATATTTTCTTCTTCTAATGATTCAACAAGAGTTCTTTCAAATTCATCAGGAACTAAATAACCACCTTCACTATCGGTACCTTCTTGAAGTGAATTCATAATTTCAGGGTGATTTACTTTATTTCTCATTGCCTTCCAGAAAGATTTTTTATAAGCATTTGATGCTCTACCTTTCTTTTCTTCTTCATCCATTGTCATTGGTTTAGAAGTAATAGGTGCACTAACTGGCTTATTAAGTTCAGCTTCAATCATATCCTTTCTTTCCATACGCTTAATTTCATTGGTTAAGGATTCGAGGTCCTTTTCCATTTGTGAGTATCTAGCATCATCTTCAGCACTTAATACTCCTTTTTCATTTCTTTGTGTATCTAAAAAAGACTCCATTGCCTTCCATAGATTTGCACGTTTTTCTCTTAATTCAATAATATTCATGTTTATTTTCCTCCTACATAAATTTCTTAATTTTAAATAACTCATCTTTGAGCATTTTTACGTTACGTCCTGAGTTTAAGTTTTCAGGTTCGTCGTTTCTCATCTTATTTAAGAGCTTTCTTTCAAACTCTCGACTAGCAAATGCATAAGCCATAGAAGTATCCATTTTCTTTGAATCTTCTAAAATACCATCAGCAAATCCTAGTTCAATTGCTTTTCTTGCGTTCATCCAAGTTTCATCATCCATTAAGTGAGATAGGACAGTTCTTGATTGACCAGTTTTGATTTCATAGGCATTAATAATTGACTCTTTAACTTCATCTAATAATTCAATCGCTTTAGCCATATCTCGATGATCACCAAAAGCAGTCATTGATGGATTATGAATCATAAGTAATGCGGTTGGAGCAAGTAAGACTTTACTTCCTGCCATAGCAATTACCGATGCTGCACTCGCTGCAATTCCATCAACTTTAACGGTTACTTCATTCTTATAATCCATTAACATTGAATAAATTTGACTTGCAGCAATACAATCTCCACCTGGCGAGTTAATCCAAATAGTGATTGGACCTGAACTACTCATCAATTCTTCTTTAAACATTCGTGGAGTAATATCGTCATCAAACCACGACTCTTCTGCAATTGTGCCATTAAGTTCTAGTATTCTTTCTTCTACTTCGCTGTCTTGAACTTTTATCCAATTCCAAAATTTCCTCATCTTTTGTTTCCTCCTTTTCTTTATCTATATCTGCATAAGCTCCAGCATTTCCTAAAGGGAGCATATTGCCATTAATTAAATACAAATCACCACCTTCTTCTTTTGATAATTTGTCTAGGTTCTCAAGTTCTCTTATATCATTAGCGCTCATCCATCCATTTTGTCTTGCAGTAGCATAACCACTCATTCTTGATTGATAATCACCACGAAGTAAGCCTTCTACATTAAACTTGAAAAAATATTGTTTCTTTTCTTCTGGTTTTAATAAGCATCTAGCAAGTGATTGTTCCCATCTAATAACCCACGGATCAAGTGTGTACTTAACGAACTCTAGTGATTGCTGTTCAATGTTACTAAATGAAGATTTTTCAAGGTCACCAACCATATGAGGTGGGACTCTAAATATCCTCGCTATTTCATTAATTTGGAACTTTCTAGTCTCAAGGAATTGTGCTTGTTCAGGAGATATCGAAATTGGTGTATACTTCATTCCTTCTTCTAAAACCGCAACCTTACCAGAATTACTAGAACCTCCAAATGTAGAGTTCCAATTTTCTCGGAGTCTAGAAGGATCTTTAATAGTTCCTGGATGCTCTAAAACCCCACTAGGAGCAGCACCATTTGCAAAGAATTTAGCACCATATTCTTCAGTAGCAATTGCAAGACCTATCGCATTTTTAGCCATCGCAATTGGAGAATAGCCAACTAATCCATCAAAGCCAAGTCCTGGTATATGGAGGATATCTTCTTTCCTTAAATAAACCGTTGTGCCTTCCATAGTTTTTGCTTCATCTGTACTTCTTTGATAAATGTAATAAATCACGCCATTTTCATCTCTATCTACCTGCATCTTATTTGGCATTAAAGGATATAAAGCAATGACCTCACCTTTACCATTTCTAATAATTTGAGCATAAGCATTCCCCCATAAAAGAAGGTGCGTCATTAAAGTTTCTCTAAAAACAAATGAAGACATCTCAGGGTTAGGTTCATCATGAAGTAAATGGTAGAGAGGGTTATCTATTGCTTTTACTTTAGATCCATTTTCTGCATATTTATAAAAATGAAGAGGTAATCCTGCTACTGCTTCAGCTAAAATACGAACACAAGAGTACACAGCTGTCATTTGCATAGCACTTCTTTCATTTACTGATTTACCTGCACTTGAACTACCTAAATAAAATGCATAAGAACTACCTGGGGTTCTATTTTCTATGCTTGGTTTATCTCTACTTTTTCTTTTAAATATCGCCATTTTAACCTCCTAAATAAACAAAAGACCTCGAGTATCATAAACTGAATCCGAAGTCCTATTTCCATTTCTTATTGCTCTATCAAGTGCCATAACCGTAGCAACAGCACCATCTATTTTTTCTGTAGATTTAGATTTATCCATCTTTATATTTCCTGCAGGATCAAGTCGCACACAAACGTTATCCATCATCCAATTAAGGACCGGATTGCCATTGTGTTTGATTTGCTTTGCAAGGACTAGGTTCATAAGTTCTTTAGTTGGTGGGCTCATATCCTTGAAACCTTGACCAAAAGGAATAACCACAAAGCCTAAATTATCTAAATCTTGAGTCATTTGAACAGCACCCCACCTATCAAACGCTATTTCTTTTATATTGTATTTTTTACCTAATTCTTCAATAAAACTTTCAATGAAACCATAGTGGATAACATTACCTTCAGTTGTTTCAATATAGCCTTTATTATTCCAAAGTTCATAAGGAACGTGGTCTCGAGCAACTCTTGTTTCAATGTTATCTTCAGGTATCCAAAAGTAAGGTAAAATGTAGTAATTCTCGTCATTTTCATTTGGTGGAAAGACAAGCACAAAAGCAGTGATATCAGTAGTAGACGATAAATCTAATCCACCATAACATACACGGCCCTCTAAATCTTCAGGAGTAAACTTGGCTTTACACGCTTCCCACTTTTCCATAGGCATCCACCTAACTGCTTGTTTTACCCATTGATTAAGTCTTAATTGTCTGAAGGTATTTTCTTCTGCAGGGTTTTGTTTTGCTGACTCACAAGCTGCTTTAACTTTATCAATTCCAACAGTGATACCAAGTGAAGGATTAGCCTTTTTCCAAACTTTAGGATCCGTCCAATCATCATCAACTTCTGCTCCATAAATTACAGGATAAAATGTAGGATCTATTTTTCTACCTTCTAATATGTCTTTTGCCTTTTGATGAGTTTCATAGCATATTGATTTAGTATCAGTTCCTGCAGTTGTGATTAAAAAGTAGAGAGGTTGCATTCTAGCGTCCCCTGAACCTTTAGTCATAGTATCGAAGAGTTTTCTATTTGGTTGAGTATGAAGTTCATCAAAAACAACACCGTGGATATTAAACCCATGTTTGGAATAAGCCTCAGCTGATAAAACTTGATAAAAACTATTAGTTGGTAAATAGATAATTCTTTTTGTAGCAGCTAGGATTTTGCACCTTTTATTTAATGCAGGACACATTCGAATCATATCAGCTGCCACATCAAAAACAATTGAGGCTTGTTGTCTATCAGCAGCACAACCATAAACCTCAGCTCTTTCTTCACCATCGCCACAAGTTAATAAGAGTGCAACCGCTGCAGCAAGTTCACTATTATGGGTAGGTAAAAAGGAACGTCCTACTAAATATAAATGTGATGGACTATCTACTTGGATACATTGCATTCCCCTATTTTCTATTTTTTCTATTTTATCAATGTATCTAAAATGTGACCTTGTTTTTGTATTTCTTTTTATACAGTTCTCTTGTTTTCTTGCAAGCCCTGCAATTCTCATATCATCAAAACAAGTAAATTTAACATAATATAATGTCTCGCCTGTTTCGATTCTAGTTTTACTTCTATCAGTCCAATTTTCTCTAACTGTTGATTTTGCAAGACTAATAGAATTCTTAATTCCTAGACTCCATAATAATTCACTAACACTTTCTGAGAGCCTTTTTTCAGTTGAAGTATAAATTCCTTGACCTCTTGAAACACTTATTGAGCCATCACTATCCATTAAGCCTTGAAGCAATCTCAATCGTTGGTCGTAAGATGCTCTTAAATACTCAATTGGTATAACTTTATCGTGAAATGATTTTAATAAAATTTTCTTTAAAACAGGTATTTTAAAAACAATACTATCACCAACATTGTACCTGCATGACTTCACTTCATACTTTTTGCATATTGGATAAATAACTCCATCAATGTCACAAGTTTGAACTGTAATTTCAGGTTTTGTTGAACTTCCATTACCTAACCAATAGCCCATTAAATATGGATCAATAGTAAGATTACTAATTGGAGTATCAATAGATTTTGCAACCGGAATTCTAAATCGGTAGGAATTTCCATCTTTTGGAAGGTTGTATAATTCTTCAGTTGTAAAGGTTACTTGTTTCCTTTTTCCCTGTGTATATTCTCCACACCATTCATGTCTAGCACCTGCTTCGATAACTTCTCCATCTTTAAAGGTAATCCTATAAGCTTGTTCACTATAATCGATTTTACTTTTAGCAATTACATGACAAACTTTACCACATTCATCAAATACCTTATCACCAACATTAATTTCACCCATTGTAGTAAAACCACTAGGAGTAGGAATTAAAGTATCGAGTGCTAACTGTTTCCCCATCTTTTTTGGAATTTCAATATAAGCAGTGTTAAATTGTCTATAGCCATTAGGCTTTAATGTTCCAAATAAATCTCTAATTATCTGCTCTTGCCAATCTATAAGCTCAAAAGGTTTGCCAGCCCAAGTCCCCTTTGTATGTGATAAGCATTCAATAAAATTAACAGCATAATCAGCACTTTCTTTACTATAAGTGGAGTCTTTGCTTTTAAATTTTGTCGGTACATATTTCTTAAGTTTTCTCAAATTCTCCCCTCCTTGTAAAATAAAAAGGACTCTGTTTAGGAATCCTTGTAAATTAGTTAATAATTAATTTTCTTCATTTTTTGGAACGGTAACTACAATCTTTTCTATTTCTTCTTTGTTTAGTCCTATGCCCTCAAGTGCCTCACGCATTCCACATTCAGGACATATCGCAGTAACATTATCCTTTCTAGAAATTGCTGGATGCCCTTTGTAGATTTTTCCACACAATGGACAAGTTTTAATTAAGTTTGTTATTTCTTCTGCCATTTTTATTTGCCTCCTTAATTGATAAATCTAATGCCTCTTCAAGTAATCTAGTATCAAAATGAAATCTTAAATAGCCTTCTAGACAAACTCCTAGATAATAATTTGTAGGAATTCCTAGTTGTCTTTCTTCATGCATAATATAAACAAATGCTTTTGAGTGCCATGGTTTATGTTCTTTTAAAGTAGTGAAGTCGATTTCAATTTGCTTTTTATAATAAAACTCAGGATAACCTTCATATCTATCAAGTGCTATTTCATCCTCGTCTTCTACTTTCCAAACACCAACCGGAACTTTATATCCTTTAGCCTTTTCAATCGTAAGGTATGATCCACTCTTACTTCCTTTAAATAAAAGCCTGTAATCTTCAATAAAACCTTTACCTACAGGAATTGCACTCGGGCATCGATGTTTCATTTGTTCTATGTTTAAATTGCTACCATAAGCCAAATAATATCTACTCATTTCTTTTTCCTCCTATAAAGCAATAGCAACCGGTCTAGTTCCACTTCTAAATGCTGCATCTCCAGATAAGTTTCTAGTTAAGAAGTCTCTAGCTGTTTGGAACTCTGCACCAATAAATCCAAGTCTTAATAGCCAAGTTCTCATAGCGTATTTTGGATTTTCATTTTGTTGAGGTTTGCTTGATGCACCTTTTACTTCTTTTGCCATTTCGCTTAATGCTAAACAAAGTTGAATGTAGCTTTTAAGTTGTCCTGCGTGAAGTCCATTTTCTTTACCATTTTTAGGAGCATCGAATTGGAATAATCTAAATTCAATAGTTCCTTTGGTGAAGGTAGCGTGGAAATTAAGCATGTGGTAGCGGCTATCGTTATAATGCATTGTTCTACCATAATCAGCGTGTTGGCTTTTGTACCATACATCTGCAAATGCACTCATTGTTGTAGGTTTCTTTTTGTTTAAAGCGTTTAAGAAATTTGGATCTACCATTTTGCAATATCTATTAATTCGGTTTCTATCTAAATCTAATGCTTCAACAAGTAGGCTTTCGTGACTTGCCATAATGTTTGTAAGGTTTCTTAAGGTCTTTGGTGTATGTCCTTTTGCTCCAATGTGAATATGAACTCCACACATTCTTGAGGCATCACTTTTTGCTCCTGCTTTTCTTAAAATTCTAATGATTTCTTGTAAGTCTTCGATGTCTTCGTATTTTAAGATTGGAGTAACCATTTCACATTTTTCTGCATCGTCGCCTTGAATGCTGCAGTCTTTTTGAAACTTCCAAACTCTACCTTTTGTATCTTTGCAACTCCAGGAATCGTAGCCATATTCTCTTACTGAATACCATGCTGTTGTTCCAAAATACTCTGCTACTTTTTTAGCTGCTTTAGCTCTTGTGATGTTATTCATTTCAACCTCTACTCCGATTGTTTGTTCCTTCATGTTTTTGATTTGCTTTTCAGTGTTTTTCATACCTTTTTTAACCTTCCTTTTGTTGTGTATATATTCGCTCTAAAGTACACTTATATCAAGTTAATAAGAAGGTATTTAAAATATAAATTTATTCGATAAAATCAGCACTATTCATAACTATCATCACACATATTTAACCCTTGCTTTAACTTCTCAATTATGGTCAAATATCTATCCTTTTCTGCTCCTTCACTAGCGCATGCAGAGGTAAGAAAAAACTTAATTGCATCTTCTCTTGAGTCCCATTCTTTTTTATTGTTATAGCAAATAGTAATAATTGGATTTAATTTCTTAATTTTATCTATTCCATATAAAACATTTAAAGAACCGCCATTATCCCAAGATACTAAAAGAGAGGCATTATCATCAACCCCTCTAACTGTTCCAAGCGTTCCTTCCTTTGGTGCTTGTTCATCTTCCATATGGATCAATACAATTCTAGTTCCTTCAGGATAGGTTCTTTTTAATTTCTCAACTATCTCTTCTCTCATAACAATTCTCCATTTTCACCAAATAATTTAATTTCTTGAATTGTTCCATTTTTAAATAAATTAATAGTATATTTAATAGCTTCTTCTTCGCTCCAACCAAGCGAGCCAATGTAATATTTAACCAAATAGTCTATACCACTTTTTCTTGTATTAGTTTTAGTACATAAATCATCTAATATATTTCTAAGTTCTTCAATTTTACTCATTTTTAATTCCTCCAATGGCTACTATATATATTGCTCTAAAAGGCTTTTATATCAACTTAATTGTGTGTTTATTTAGGATTATTTGCTCCCTTTTGAACATCGTTAACATTACCATCTTTAAAGGATAAGTCTTCACTTGTAGGAACATAAATTTCAGAGCAAGGTATCTCTTTTCCATCACGGATTACTTTGACGTCAGAAGTGTCTCCATTACGTGATGCAATATATCGTTTAACAATTGCTGATGCATACACAGGATCAAGTTCCATAATGTAGGCTATTCTATTTAATTGTTCAGCGGCCATTAAAGTTGAACCACTACCACCAAATAAATCTAAAACGAGCCCATTTTCCATAGAAGATAATCTCATTGGATAGGCAATTAAAGGTAAGCTTTTAGTGGTTGGATGCAATTTAGATTTAGTAGGTTTATCAAATTCCCATACAGTTGTTTGCTTTCTATCGCCATAAAACTTATGTTTAGCAGTGTCTTTAAAAGCATAAATGACAGGTTCGTGTCTCATTTGAAAGTCCATTCTACCAATAACTAGAGCATTTTTTACCCAGATACATGTAGTTGAGTAATGAAAACCTGAGTCAACTGTAGCATTAAAGAAATTACATTTTTCAGCATCTGAATGAAAGCAATAAAATGCAGCACCATCAGTTAAGTTATCATAAGCGTTTTTAAAAGCGTCATGTAAGAATTGATAGAACTTTTTACTATCGTCCCAATGGTCATTCATAATCTTCATCCCCGTTCCACCTTCATAAGCACAGTTGTATGGTGGATCAGTTATACATAAATTTGCTTTTTTACCATCCATTAATTTTGTTACATCTTCACTTTTAGTAGAATCACCACAAACAAGGCGGTGTCTACCAATTTGCCATATATCACCTAACTTAACAAATGGCTCTCCTTTTAATGCTTCGTCTTCATCAAATTCATCATCCTCAACTTCTTTATCTTCCTTGAATAAATCGTTTAACTCACCTTCATCAAACCCGGTAAGTGATAAATCAAAAGCTTCTGCATTTAAGGCATCTAATTCAACTTTTAATAATTCAGTGTCCCATCCTGCATCTTCAGCTGTTCTATTGTCAGCAATAATGTAAGCCTTCTTTTGTGCTTCAGTTAGGTATTCTTCTTTGATGCAAGGGACCTTTTTTAATCCTAATTTTTTAGATGCTTCATATCTACAATGACCACAAAGAATGGTGTATCTATCATCAATAATAATTGGATTTAAAAAGCCAAACTCACGAATTGAAGCAGCCACTTTATCGATTTGCTTTTGGTCGTGTAATCTGGCGTTATTTATGTAAGGTACTAATTTTTCTATTTCTACAAGTTCATATTTAGGATTTCTTTCACTTTCCATTAAAATAACCCCCATTCAGCTAATTTCTCAAATCCACCTAAATCATTAATGAACTCACGAGCGATTTCTACAATCTCACTATATGGTCTATTATCAACATACTCATCACCAATAGCACAACAAAGTTTAACCTCGGTATTGGTTGCTTGTGCCTTAAGCCATGCATAGATATTTACACTAACATCGGCTTTTGAGAGGTCCTTGTTATTTATACCACCCCCTGTAACTGAATCAGCCATATCAGAGCCAAGTTTTCTATTAGTTGCACCTGTATCTACATCACTTCCACCGGTCCAATCACCAAGTGGATTAATTTCAGCATTAGGATAAATTTTCTTTAATTCCTCAGTTGATGCACAGCTTTGACAAATAATAAGCCTATCTCCATCAAGGATGTATTTACCATCAGTTTTATATCGAGCATAAATATCTCTAGCAATTCCTGATAATTTCTTTTGTTCTTTGGTAAGTGGTACGCCTTTAAAGATACCATTATCACCACATCTAATTTTACCTAATTGGTTATCTGCTAAATGTTTATCTTGAGGAACTTCGACATAATCTACCTCGACATCTCCTGCAATTCGCTTAACTGCTGCCTTAACATCTGCTTTATCAATATAGGTCGATGTTTCTGCAATGATGTGACACTTGCCATGTCCTAAAAGAACCTCTACTGCAATTCTTGGATTCTCTTCTTGAGCGTATGCTAAATCTACAATTGCTCCTCCAATTCTATCTGCTAATTTGTCAGGATGACTTGGATTTACTCGTTCAAACATAATTATTTCCTCCTTCTATGTTTTTAAATATTTCAGTTAGGCAACTCACTACTATTGAATTACCTGCCATTTTGTATAATTGAGTTTCACTTACACCAGCTGTAAATGCTCTATCAATATCGTTATCTTTCCATCCCATAAGTCTCCAACACTCTCTTGGTGTGAGCCTACGGATGGATATAAGTTCTTTAGTATCATTTACTACAACAGCAATATCACCAGGACTTGTTTTTAAAGTTGGAATTGCATCTTTTTGAACCACTCCCCTTTTGTATTGAGTTCGGTTTGTATAGATACCATCACCTACATGTGCCAATGCATATCCTTGTTTAGTGTTTTGTGGAACTATTACAACATTATCTTTTTGCACGGTAGTTAAGGTATTTGATACGCCTTTTTGATTTATTTCTAATCTTTGCTCGTATGCATCATCTTCATTTTTCCTTCCTCGAATAGCAGCAATAACAGGTTCAATAATGAAGGTGTCAGTTGCTCTACTTCCAGGACAAGTAGTAATGGTCCAAGCATACTCATCTTCTTTTCCTCTTGGCCTAAATCTTAAACCACGCACTAAACCATTACGATTTTTCATTGAGCAAAAACAAGTAATGAGTCTTTCACTTAAAAAGTATTTTTCATCAACATTCTCTTCAAGTAAGTCTTTTAATTTTGTTTCTAATGGTTTTACTTCAGGAAACTCGTAATTTGCATTTTTATCTCGAATTGAAAGCATAAATACACGCTCTCTATTTTGTGGAATACCATAATCTTTAGCATTCAAAACTTTATAAAAATTCTTATATCCTAAACTTTCTAGGTATTCTAACCATTCATCAAAATAAGGTTTAAATCTTTTAGAAACTAGATTCTTCACATTTTCTAGTAATAAGTATTTTGGAAGTTCATCTTCTACCTTTGATACAGCAAGCAATCTTTCAACTTCCCATAAGAGTGAACTATTAGTATTGCTCCCTTTTTCTAACCCTTGCATTCTTCCACTTAAAGAAATATCGGTACAAGGAAATGAATAAGTCCACATATCTGCTTTAGGTAATTTTTCAATTTTTCTAATATCTCCTAGATTGGTTGTTTCGCCATGTAACTTCTCATAAGCCTTAAGAGCATATTTATCAATTTCACTAATAGCCACAACTTCATGTTCTATATTTGCATCTTTAAGAGCTTGTCTTTGAGCACCAATACCAGAAAATAATTCAATAACTTTTATCAATATCTCTTCCCTCCAACTAAAAAAGGCAACCCGCTATAGGTCACCTCGTAATTTTTATTTCAATTTTTGTTTTAATAAATGTTCCATATATAAGTCGGATTCTTCTAAATCTCCAACATTTGAGCCATTATCTCTAACGATGGAATAAATTTGAAACCACGCATTAGTAATTTGCTTCATATAATCTTGGCTCATAGTAACATATGGGGATTTTATTGGATTTCCACTGACCGGGTGTTTTGCTAGACTTCCATATTTTGATATATACCTTTCAGCTTGAATCCATCTTGCTACAGACATGCTATAACCAGTTAAAAGTTGATTTGGTATTAATTTCTCGCAGCCTCTTTGTCTTAACCAAAGATAAGTATTTTGATAGATTCTCTCTGCTTCTAACTTTGAACCGTCCTTTTGAATATCTAGCATAAATTCATCAACAGGTGGCACAGTTTCAGCAATCATATCACTAGGTGCAGGAAGATTTGGAATATTTGATACACCAACATCAAGCATCATTTGCTCTTTAATATTTGCTGGCATAGGGCCACTTCTTACTCTAGCACCGCCTCTAACCGTTCCATCTTTAGCCATTTGATTCTCCTTGTGCTAACTTTCTCGTGAAGACAATTTCATAAGCAAGTATCTCTTGATGGAACATTAGTGATTTCATAGACCATCCATTTTTAAGATAGCCATTTATAAATCCTTCAAGTTCTTTTGATGCTACTGATCTAGGTTTTGTAATTCTAAATAACTCAATTTTACATTCCATTTTTTTCATATTTTTCTAATCACTCCTTTTAGGCCTAAAATTATTTTTGCGACCTCATTTAAAATTTTTGTATTACTCGTTTGAACCTCAAATTTTGCGTGTTAAAGCCTAGCCCGTTTTGAATACTAGATGTGCTAGAGATTTGTACCGCCCTACCCCCTTTCACTAGGATGTCTATCACCAAGTTCGATGTGGATTTTATTATGACAAGACCTACATAAACTCATGAGGTTCTTCTCTTCATTTGTGCCACCTCTATTAACTGGAATGATGTGATGCACCTCTTGCACAGGAGTAATCTTGCCTTCTTTGAGACACATTTCACATAATGGATGCGCTTTAACATACCTTGCTCTAATACGTCGCCACTCATTACCATACTTTTTCTTTGTATCAGGTGCTCTTTCATATTTCTCGTATTGTTTAGCCATTAAACTTCTATGCTTTTCACAATAGGTTCCATAAGTTAAATTAGGACATCCTGGATATTTACATGGCTTTTTAAATGTTTTAGGCATGGCGTTTCCTCCTTCATTTGGGTAACAAAAAAGGCCAGCAGATGCACTACCTGTTGACCTAAAATTCTATCTACAATTTTCTAGTATAATATTATCACACTCTTGACAAGTTCACAACGGTCCACATAGGTCCACATAGGTCCACGGGGGTCCAACTTTTATAGAGTTAATATTTTAGTTAAAATTTCGATTGCAGACTTATGTTTTCTTTTTATTGACGTTTTAGAATAAGACATCATTTTACATATTTCTGGCCAAGTTAACCGGTCGATATATCTATAAATTATAATTTGCTCTAATTCATCATCATTAATCTTACCAATTGCATCTTCTATCTCTGCTTTGGCTTTTATTAATTCTTTTTCAAATTTAGCAAGTTCTCGCTCAGCATCAATCTTTCTTATTATCCATCTCTCAAATGGTGCTTTTAATTCTCTTGTAGGATTAGTTCCTTCTTTATCACCATAACTTGGACCAGGAATTAAACGACTTCTTTCTTCACAGAAATTAATATAATCTTTTTTCTTTCTAATTTTAATTTGCAAATTATGGTATCTAGATAAAAATTCTTTAACTTCCATAAATTATTACCTCCTTCCAATTTCTGCCTTCATAGCGGCTATTAATGCGCTTTGTGTGGCATCTTTTGTTTTTAATGCTTTTAAGATTGATTCATCGACAGTGTTAGATGCAACTATGTGCACAACTACAACCGTTTTACTTTTTTGTCCTTGTCTCCAAAGTCTAGCGATAGTTTGCTCGTATAACTCTAAGGACCACGTAAGTCCGAACCGAATAAGCGTAGAACCCCCATCTTGGAGATTAATTCCGTGTCCACAACCTGCTGGGTTTATTAGTCCTATTTGTATTTTCTTTTCATTCCATTCTCTTATTGACTCAACAGAACTTATAACTTCATAGGTAACTCCTAACTTATCCAATTTAGATTTAATTCTAATGAGATCATGATTAAACCAGTAACAAACTAAAACAGGTTTACCATTTGCTGCTTCAATTAAATCTTCCAATGCATCCAACTTTTTATTATGAAAGTAAGTAATGTTCTTAGCATCATCATAGATTGCACCATTCGCTAATTGTACTAGCTGATTAGTTAGCGTTGCTGCATTAGCTGCAGTTATTTCTCTATCAAGGATTTCTAATGTGAATTTCTTTTTTAACTCATCGTATTGGTCCATTTCATCTTCGGACAATAAAACCCTATACTCGTTGGATATAAGTTCTGGCATATCAAGGTAGTCAGTTGATTTCATTGAGATGGTCATATCAGATATTTTTTGGTATATTGCATCTTCCGCACCAGGTAATGGCTTATAAGAAAATACAATTGCACCATTTCTTTTATCTGGTTCAAAATAATTAACTCTGTAATTGGTTATAAATCTTCCTAGACGCTTTCCTTTGTCTAGGATTCTGAACTCTGCCCATAAATCCATTAAACCATTACCAGCTGGAGAGCCAGTTAAACCAATAATTCTTTTGATGTACGGCCTAACTTTAAGAAGTGACTTCACTCTTTTAGAACGATAGTTTTTGAAGGATGATAATTCATCAATCACAACACAATCGAAGTCAAATTCGTATCCAGATTTTTCAATTAGCCATTCAACATTCTCTCGGTTGATAATGTAGATATCAGCTTTTTTATGAAGTGCATCAAGTCTTTCTTTTTCAGTTCCGACAACTAGTGCGTAGTTGAATAAACTAAGATGATCCCATTTCTTCAATTCATCGGGCCAACTGACTTTTGCAACCCTCAATGGAGCGATGATTAAAGTCTTATTAAATTCAAATGAATCAAACATCAAATCATTTAATGCTGTTAATGTGATAGACGTTTTACCTAATCCGCAGTCCAAGAAGACAGCTGCTTCATCATGACTCTTAATAAACTCACTTGCGTATGTTTGATATTTATGTGGATGATATATCATCGATAATCCCTCCTATTTGTTTCTCGTCATCAAGGACGTAGACTTTAAATCCCAAACTTTTAATTTTGTTTATTCTTGCTACTTGAAGAGGTCTGGGTTTCTCTCCTGGTGTTTTTACTTCAACGAATGCTACTTTGCCATAAGCAATAAGAATGAGTCTATCAGGAACCCCATCATAACCAGGGCTTACAAATTTAAGACACATTCCACCTATTGCTTTAACTGCTTTACATAGCTTCGTTTCTATCAATTTTTCTTTTGCCATAACTCAATTTTTAGACTGGAACAATGGAACGACGGGAACAAGAATTTCTTATAGAGGCTATTTATATACGCGTGGTTTTATGTACTCCTTTATACCTATGTTTTTCTGTGAACCTCTATAGTAATTCTTGTTCCGTTCCTTAATCTTGTTCCACCTATTTTTGCTTCTCACTCCTTACAAAAATGCGTTGTTTTCCATAATTTGGTATTCTTTTTTGTCTTTTTGAATCGATCCATTCAGGTAATTGCATCAACATTGATGAAATTTCAAAACTATCTTTAGTAGTCATTTTTGATGAGTCGTTTCCAAAGCATTCACTATAGATTTCCATTCTAGAAACAGTCATACGTTTAACAGTTCCTTTAGGAGAAAGCTCATCACCTTGTAAGAAATTTCTTCTTTCATAAGGGCTCATTTTGTCCCAATTTGTAGGTAAAAGAACATTCAAATAGTTGTTAACAAGACCTAAGCGTGGATCTTGTTCCATAGCTTTTCTTTGTTCATTTTCAGCTTCAATTTGCATATCATTTTCAAGATATAACTTTTCTCCTTGGTCATAATAATGCTTTGCCTCAGCCCAAAATTGGTCCTTGAAATGTTGGTCGAACTTCCACTTTCTTTTCTTTTCAGTTTGACCTAATTTGATAATCCAAAATCGACGATTACCAGTAACATCACGAAGATATCCATTCTCGCCATTGACCGTAGCAATAATGACTGCTTGACGTGGATGGCTTTCAACTGTTCTTCCATAAGAAGGACGATAGTTATCAATTTGAGATGTGATAAAAGCCTTAACTTTCTCAATATCAGCCTTCTTCATACCGGCCAATTCACCGATTTCAACGCACCAGAAACCTTGAAGTTTCTCAGCTCCAGTCTTGTCACTCATATCGGTTAGAGATAAAGAATCTGAGTAATAATCCTCACCAATTAGGTCACGAATAATGGTGCTTTTACCGATGCCTTGTGCTCCATCTAAAACTGGAATGGCATCAAACTTTACACCAGGATTAAGCATTCTAGCTACCATAGCAACGAATGATTTTCTAGTAACTGTTCTGATGTATTCTGTGTCTTCGGCATTCATATATTTAATGAATAAATTCTCAACACGACATTCTCCATCCCATTCTGGAAGATTGTTTAAATAATCACGAATTGGATGAAAATGTCGGTCGACAGAAACTTTGTCAAATGCCTTTAAGACATTATTATCGGTAAATTTTCCATAAAACTTCTCAAGCAAATAACATAATTGGCTCATGTCATGGTCAACCCAGAATTTCGATGTTGTAGGTCTTTTCCATGGTGCCTTTTTAATAAGCTGAGTCATTCTAGCTAAATCGTTATGTGCAAAGAAATTGAATAATGGATCATTTTCAAGAATTAAAATAATGTTTTGAAGCGTGTTTTCTACTTCACTCATCTTGTTGAATGTGAGTTTACCCTTCCACGAATCATCTTCTTCTGAACTATCAGTAATATCGATAACAGGCGCACTACCATCATTCTCGAATTCTTTCTTTGCTTGTTCGATTTTTTGGTTAGCTAATTCAATACGGACTCTTTCATCTTCTTTAGCAAACTTGCACATTGCCTTGAACTGAGCCTTTTCGTCTAAATCACTAAATTTGTGATACATAACTGCTTCAAAGGCATTGAGTTCTTTGTTGCTGGCTGGATCAGTAGCATGATGAGAGTATAAGAATTTATCTTCAAAAATGACAACACCTGCACTAGAGTCAGCCGGAATATAGTCGTATCTATCTTCATTACCAGTTGGAGCATATACATCACTTAAGAATTTTTGAATAGTCTCGGTCATGGTATAACTTCTACAAAAAGCACCAACTACTCCATCAAGTTCAAGTGGATCAGCCTTCTTTTTGCCATGATTCTTTAGCACCTTAATTTCATCTGGATGCATAGGCCAAGTTGAGACATTATGCCAATCATCATACTTCTTTAAAATTTCATCTGGGTTGAGTAGTTCTCCTTCATTGTGTAAGAAAACATACTCTCCATTGATAGAAGTCGATGGCCAATACATCATTCTATTAACTTCAAATGTAGACTTGTCCATCATCTCCATTCCGATTTCTTTAGCAAGCATTCTAGAAACTGCGGCATATTCTTCAGGGGTTAAATCCCTACTTAAAGGAATGATAAATCTAAGTCTTGGAGCATCAGGCTTATGCTTATGCGTCGAATAAACTGCCCAAGTGAATTTATAGTTATGCACTCCTTTTTCTAAAAACTCAGGAGTTGCTTCGTCCATATCAAGTGTAATCATAGAACGACACATCACATTATTTTTTAGTCTTTGTGCTTCTTTTAAGTGTCCAGCTACGAAGCCTCCGATGTCCTTGATGTTATCTCTCTTTCCCTTAGGGAGATTAATATATTGTTCTACCGTTTCTGAAGTTCGAACTGTATTGCTTATACGTTCAAGGAAATCTTCCCAAGTAATATAAACATTAGTCCATTTTTTGCTTTGTCGATTATTGCCGTAGCAAATTTTAAAATTATCCATTTTTAATATCTCCCTTCTGGTGTTTCACCAAACTCAAATCTTGCTTGTCTAGCCTTGTTAAAAGCTGATAAAGTCTTCTGTTCATCCCTATTTGAAAGTCCACAATTAGGCATAATAAACAACTCAAACTTTCCTTCTTTGTTTATACCAGGATGCGCAGTCATGAATAAACCATCAATAGTTTCAAAGTTATAAGGGTGAGGCCAATTAGTGCCGTAATAAGGCTCATTTTTAAAAGCTTCATCTTCAATAAACTCATCAATTTCATTCATAGTCTCGCCATAAGGCATCCTTCCAACTATCAATAAAGCAGTAGATGATTTACCATTTTCATCAGTATTTTTCATTCCAATATTGATGAATTTATTTAGCTTAAAAGCAGCATGATCATTCATATTGCCTTTAACCTCGACAAATAAATCTCCACCATCTCTTCCAACAACTCCATGAAGTTTGAAGTCCGGAAGATAGCTAATGCCATCCCCCAAATCATAGCCTTCTGGTTCATATTCCCATCTAACTCCACAGGCATCAAAGAATACAGCCCATCTTGCTTCAAGTCTTGAGCGGAATCTATATCCCTTGTAATAAGTATCTTTAATTTTTAATTCGTACATAATTTGATGTACCTCCTTTAATCTTTCTTATAATATTTAGTTTCATAGCCATCAGCCCTTAACACTAGCCCATTAGCCCATGAAGGAACCTCGCCCATTTTTGCACAAATCTCATCAACACTTGTCTCACTAGGCACTTCAATAATTAACTCATCGTGGATATGTGCCACTATGTCATAATCTTTTAAAGTAAACATCGAGTTCATTAAAACGTCTCTTGCTACTGCCTGAGTGATGTTTTCTACGCATTTACCACCAAAAGTCTCAATTCGTACCCACTTCTTTGACATATCAAGCCCATAATAGCAAAATGACTCAGAGCCATATCTATTCTCACAAATTGATGGTTTGACGTAAGATAGTCTTCTACCTGAAGGAAGATAAATGAAGAGCATTCCATTTCTACACTCAACTTTTATTTTACCTACAACCTGAGAACCCTTATTTTTGATGCAATGCTTAATAGCCTTATCAACGTCATTCCAAAATTTAACAATATGAGGATTAGCCTTGCGCCAAGAATCAACTAAAGGTTTTAACTCTTCTTCTTTCATCCCTGACTCTAAAGCACCCATTGCAATCATTGCATTAACTCCACCGCCAAAAGAACATCCAAGTACACATCCCTTCCCTTTTTGTCTTAATTCACTATTTACGCCATGCTTTTTAACCGGTACATGAAACATTTTCTCGGCTGTAGCACAATAGATATCTTCCCCATTAATAAAAGCATCAAGAACCCATTTTTCCTCGGCTAACCAAGCAACCACTCTACATTCGATGGCGCTAAAATCAGCAACCACGAATTTGCGTCCTGGCTTTGCTATAAACGCCGTTCTTACTAGTTGTGATAAAATATCTGAGGTATCGTCATAAAGTGTCTCTATCGCCTTAAAATCGCTATTTCTGACTAAATCCCTTGCATCATCTAAATCAACTAAATCATTTCTTCTGAGATTTTGAAGTTGAATAGTCCTAGAAATCCATCTTCCAGTTCTAGCACCATAAAACATAAACATCCCTCGAACTCTATCGTCTTCGCATTTAGCCTCTTTCATCGCATAATATTTTTTAATTGACGACTTGGCTAGCATCTTCCTTAATTCGAGCAATTTACCAATATCGGTGCCTTTATAGTCCACTAAATATTTCTCTAACTCTTTCTTTCCTAAACTCTCTACGTCTAATCCATTTTTAGCAAGCCAACCTTTAAGCTGTAAAACTGAATTAGGATTTTCTAGAGCAGTTAAACCTTTCATTGACGCACTAATTTCACTAGAATTTTTAGTGTCAAACTCGATGGCTGATTGGAGTAATCTAGTATCGACCATTACACCTAAATCATTTATTTTTTGGTCTATATAAAACTCTTCCCATACATGTTCAGGTGGTTGATATTTTGCAAGTCTATCCTCAATTTCCATCTCGGTCTCTACGTCTCGCTTATTATATTTTTTCATCATTTCCCACTTATCTTTAGCGTGCATTGGTAGATTTCTAGTCCTTCCACCATTAACCTTAGTAGGCTTACAAGGAACACAGAAATAACGAATTAAATCCTTACCTTCTTCTAACTTTTGCTTATCAAGTTTTAATACCTCACCTACTTGTTTTAAAGCTCGAGGCAATCCATTATACAAAGCAAGTATCATCGTATCTTTCCATCCTCGTGGCGATAAATAAGTGCCTGTAGGAAGGTCTAGAAACCTTGAAAAACAAATGCGCTCAAAGTTGCAATTATAAGCAGTTTTGATTACTGCCTCATCCTGTAATGCAAATTTAATTTTTTCTGGTAACTCTTCCCCATTTGCTAAATCGTAAACAACAGGCTCTTTACCATTAATTGACACAGCACAAAGTAAAATCTCAAAATCAGGTGCTTCTACATACCTATAAACTCCACATTTAGTTAAGTCGTAACTAGAATAAGTTTCCACATCAAGCATTATCGTATTTATCTTTTCCATAATTATTAATTTCCTTTTAAATAGCAAAATAGGTGATGGCGATTAAACCACCACCCTTTTAAAAGTTGTGTGCTATATATCTAGTCAAGGAAGTCATCATCTTCATTTGAGAAATCTGACTCAGGTGTTGACTTACCACCTAATGGCTCTCCATCAAACCACTTTTGTAAATTATTAAGATTACAAGCAATGCCACGGTTACCAGAATTATTAAAAGCATAGAAAGTGATGGATACTCTCCCCTTACAACCTGAATAAACTTCACTATGGTCTAAGATTGGGTTTACATCCTTATCAACAATTCCAGGAGCACTAGTTGAATTAGCATTAACAAAATAGCACCCTGCATAAACTGGATCATCTGGTCTTTCCTTATCACCATCTCTTAAAGGAGTTTTAATTGCATCAAGTGCAGGAGCAGTTTTAGAGTTTCCTTTTAATTTAGATAACCCTTCTTCATATGCACATTTAATAGCAGCTCTTACCTTTTCAACATCTGGTGAGTCCTTTTTAATGATGCAACTAACACTAAATTTAGGTGTAGAATTCTCATTAATTGCTTTAGGAGTCCATGCATTTACATAACTCCAAACTGTATTTTTACCTAAAACAACTTTAGGTGAATTATTAGTATTTTTCATATATTATAATTTCCTCCATTTATACTAATCATCGACGTTAGTGAAATCGCTCTCGATAGGATTAACTTCACTACGTTTATCTTCTTTTCTTACAAGAGCAAGTTTACCTTTTGGTTTAATAACTAACTCACCAAGTAACTCCTCAAATTTACTTTTACCAAGTCTAGATTGCATTTGAGTAATGGTGAGCAATTTCTCTTCAAAAGGATTAAACCCTGCATCTTGCACTTTCTTGATTACTTCATTATCATCGACATATTTTCTATTAGATCTACCTTCAACGAGTTTATAGTTTTGATACCTTTTTCCTTTAATAGCATCTTCTAAAGCAAACTCTTTAACTGAATTAATCCATTCAACAAACTCTTCTGATTTATCTAACACTTCCTCGACCTCTTCATCACTCATTAGAAATGCAGGTCTAAATTCGTGTTTAGCAAGTTCTAGATTCTTATCCCTTAAAGCTTTACATAATGGTTTAGCCTTACAAAATCGACAATGCCTTGATGGATGAAATTCCTCGCTCCCTTCTCTAATTTTAGTGATGCCAGGTTTAAGCACATCATCTGCCCATTTGTAGAGTTCTTTAGCGCTTAATTCCCACTCAGACACATTCCCAATTCGAGGTTGGAAGATACATAGCTTTATTTTTTCTATGTCGTATAATGAGCCAAAAGTCTCCATTGCACAAAGTCCATAACACATCTCTTGTGTATTTTCTTTGGCGGATACTGCTACTCCTCTTCCATACTTTAAATCGATAATTGTAAGTTCAGAGTCTGCAATAATTGCCACGTCCGTACTTCCAAAAAGTGAATCATCATATTTAGGTGCTGCTACTTTTTGCTCAACTAGCACTGTAGCATCACTACACTTTTCCCTAGCCTTTGCTAAATGCTCCATTACATAAGACACATAATCAGTGATGTAATCTTCCATTTCTTGAGAGTACCATACTAGGTTTTCTTGTCTTTCTTTAGTTTCAAACCCTAACTTCTCACTTAACCTAATCTCCGCTAAAGCATGTGCATCGTGTCCTTCTTCTGCAAATAAAGACATTTGCTCAGGTACCCCTAAACTTGCCTTATAAGATGCTGGACAAGTTAAGAGTCTTGCAGATGCACTAGGACTAAAAATCTTGGAGTGTTCATCATTTGCCATAACTACTTACCTTCCTTTTGCTTTAATTCTTTTGCATCATTAAGTAATGCTTCATAGTCATTTTCTTTAACGTCTGATAACTTGCTAGAACCATACTTCTTTAAAAGTTCTCTTACTTCACTTGTAAATCCATCTCTAGATAGACCTGCTAAAACACTTCTAACTTCAACGAGTGTTACTTCTTTTTTTGATTCTATTGCCTTTTCTTCTTTTTCTTCTTGAGTAGCAACATCAATTGCTTTAATTAACTCAAGAGATAATTCCTTAATTTTCATAAGGACAACTTTTACTTCATTTTCCATTAACTATTCCTCCAATTTTTTAAATGAATTCTTATAACTTTTTGATGTATTTCTAGTTACTACATCTTTTGCTAATGCTTTAGTTACTGCTGAGAGCATTAAGAGTTCACCAACAAGCTCATAATCAGTAATTAAAGTTTTGTCATTACTTTCCATAACTTTCTCCTCCTTTTATAACTTGGATGGGCTTTTGTTTTTTCCCTTCCTAGTAATAAATGGCGGAGTAAGTTTCATTTTGGCGGAATTATTTATAAAAATTTTTTACTTTTTTCTTGAAGGTCATTTGTAATAGCATGTCTTCTATCAGTTATTGTTCTTCTTTTCTTATGTAATTTATCTGCAATTTCCTGGTCAGACATATCGTCATAATAGTAACCAACAAAAATGAACCTATCTTCTTCATTTAACTCATCGAGCAATTGATTCGCTATTTCTTTTAAATCTTCATCAATACTTGGACCATTATCTTCAATCTCGAGAGTAAACTCTTCACCATTAGAATTTGTGTATAAATAATCAAGAGAAAATGGTGCTCCATCTCTTTTAACTTTTCCTAAAGGACACTCATCACAATTTGCATCACATCTTTTAACACCATATTTTTGTGATGGAATGATGCATCTAGAATCATTATCAAGAGTTCTTCTTTCTTCTCTTTCCATATTTTGAAAAATGGAATAAAACTCATAATCTACAACAAGATACATTGGTGTATTAAAGAATCTATCTATTTGGTAGATATAATACTTTTTATCCTCTTTTTCTTTTCCTTGATTATAAAGTTCAAGGGCACTTTCTACTTCTTCTTTTGAAGTATACATTTCTTTTAAATCAGACATATTTTCTCCATTTGTTGTTCTGAAATGAAGTCTTTATGACCGTTTAAATTGCGACAAAAAAGAGCGCAGCAAAAACTAATATTTGAAGTCTAATAATGACTCCACTTCAGTTATTTGCTTCGCCCTAATTACGATAGTTTGAAGTTGTTGTGTCTAATGCTACGTAATTTCTAGAATTAGCATTAATACCATAGATTTTTTAATCTACTATTTTGTTATAACTTATTTATTTTTAATTTTGAATAATGGCGATTTACACCTGGTGTAAGTGCAAAATCATCATTTTTTGCTATTTTTTTATCTTTTTTAGCAAAATAAAAAGACTCACATTTAAATGAGCCCTAAATTGCTTACACCTAGTGTAAAAAATAGTTTATGTTTTTGATTTGAAAAGAGGTTTTATTCCACTTTTTTCTAAATACATATTAATGGATTTTATCGAATTTCCTCTCATCGCAGTAAGAATATGATAAAATGCCCTACCTTCATCGTCATCCATTATTCCATTTTTTGAGTACTTATTTATAAAAACATATGATACTCTAGTCGTAAACTTAAAAGCATGGCATAGACATATTGCTTTTCTAATATCTATTTTGTCTACTTTATCATTAATATATCGCGAAGAATTGGTCTCACTTATACCATTATCAATAAGTTCTTTAGGAACAATATCATACAATTGTTTTAACTCTTTATAACAAGAACCTAATGATGGAGCATCTTTTATCATTCTTATAACCTTTTCCTCAGCATTATGTTGATTTTCTCTTAATACTTTTAAATTGGTTTCGTTAAGAAGATAATCTTCATCTTGTAATTTTAAATCAAAAGCCATATCATCAGCTATTCCTTTACAAAGATAGCAGAAAGTCCCTACATTACTCTTTGAAAAACATTTATTATTGCTTTTAATCTTAAATTTGAGTGCGCATTCATCTAAATGAGTTCTTGCATATTCTGTAAGACATAATTCTCCATCGTCGTCCTTAATAATATATTTTTTATCATTGTAAACAACATGGTTCTGGACAAAAAAGAAATCATTATCAAAGCAAACTTTAAATAAAGGGTTATTAGCATCAGAGACCATTTTTGCATAATCATTAAAAGTAATACTAAAAGTTTCATCTGACTTTAAACTATCTTTTTTATATTGATATGGTGTAATATATTCCTTTTTCTCTTTATCCCATTCTAAAACACCAATATCATTAAGGAAACCTATATCTTTTAATCTTTTCTTTGCTAATAAAATCGTGGCTCCAAATTTCTCTTTTATATCTCTTACCAAGCGATCCATGAATTGTATAGGCTCTGAAGTTTTCCTATATTCTTCATATAAATTGCTCGCAGTTTTCTTTAATGCTTCTGTTGGCATAACTAAATATGGAGCAATACCATTAGCCTGTGCTTCCATAAAAGATTCATTATTATTAGTTTCAATTACTCCTTTTATCTTCCCATCGTTATAGCAAGAAATACATCTAATTTCACTATTGTTAATATATTTATAAAATTCAAATGCTTTTTTGTGAAGAGCAAAGTGTACGCATTCATGAGCGATAGTTACATCTTCACTTCCATATGAATAAACAGCTTGAACTGCATTATCTAAAAGAATCGTATTTTCTTTAA
The DNA here is from genome assembly GCA_963632935.1 of Oscillospiraceae bacterium. Taxonomy (GTDB): domain Bacteria; phylum Bacillota_I; class Bacilli_A; order RF39; family UBA660; genus Coprosoma. The sequence continues at coordinate 1,040 of CAVGWA010000017.1, read as the reverse complement.
CTTCAAAATTAACTATTTTTTCAGCGCTCTTGTTATAAAATTCTGCAATTGTATCTTCAAAATAAATTTGAGCAAATATAGCCTTATCTTTATTAAAACAAAAATTAGATTTTAAAGGTTTAATTGTTAAGCCCATTCTTTTTGCTAAATCCCTAATATCAATTGGTTTAGAAAAATCATAATCACTACCATAATATTTTTTTATAATATCCTGAGCGTATTTTTCATATTCTGACGCTTTTATAATAGGAACCATATCTCCATTTAAAGGCTTTGGTTTCTTTTCTTTTTCATATTTTTCAACATCATAAATTTTTGCTTCTTTTAGGTTTTGAATTTCACTTGATGCATGTACTACAAGCCAAACATTATCAATTGCATCTCTATCATGGTCAGCACGCCCTTTAGCATATCTAGTAAAGTCATAGTTAACAGTACAATTACAAACAACATCAAAATCTATTTTATTATTATCTTTATCTTGGATATAAACAGCCTCAACATCAAAATAGTCAAGTTCACAATTAGAAACTCTAACATCGTCTTTAAGTAACTCTTTAATTAGCCATCTATTCTTTTCTACAAAACTAGCTATATTATTAAATAAGTCATCATAGTACTGACTTTTTACATATGTTTTAAAAGTATTTTCTTTGCTCAAAAAGGATCGTCCTCCTTAAAATTATCATTGTCAATTAAAACTATTAAATTAATTTTACCACCAATGTATATTTTGATAAAGTCATTGAAAAGTAAAAATCGACCTAACCAATAATCAAGTTAAGCCGATATTAAATTAGACAAGCCGCACTCCCTTTTGGTAGAATTTTAAAAACGAGGAAATATGCATCATGCCTACAAAATATTACGATAGAAGATTACGCTCAAATAATAGACAAGATATTAGAATGGAAGTCATGGATTGGATTATAGAAGAGAACCTTGAATTAATAGGTGACAATAAATATACAAAAGCAGTTTATACTGTAGAATACTTTAATGGATACACTATTGAACTTCATAGGCCTGGAAAGAATAAT
>CAVGWA010000016.1:0-30396 GCA_963632935.1 Oscillospiraceae bacterium | reverse complement strand
TATTATAACTATTATACCAAAGTTGATTGCGAAAAAAATTTATTCTATTTTACTGATATGCTTTTACAAAACTTGACACAAATAAAATAAATACTTATAATTGTAATTACACGAGGGAAGTGGTAGTATGAAAAAAGATTCTTTAACATATTTAAAAGAAATTTCAAATGCTTTTAGAAATTATCAAGATATAAATAAAGAATTAGATTTAAATTTATTAAATAAAATATATGGATATACTTTAAAAATTGATGATTTAAACGAAGATGAAAAAATTGAATTAGATAATTTTATAAAAGAAAATCAATTTTCAATTAATCATATTGCTAATATATTCTTAGATAAAGAAAAAAAAATAAACTTAGATAAAAGATTAAAATTTATGTGTCCTATAGCTTTAGCGTCCACACCAAGTGTTGTTAAATCGCTAAAAGGTAAAACAGAATCATTAAAAGAAATATTTCGTAAAGAAAAATCAATTAAAATATTATGTAAAACATATCCAAAAGCCGCTTAAGGCTTTTTTCATTTAAATTTCACAAACGTATTATAATATAAGTAAAGGAGGTTGGTAATATGAAATTATTAATTGTCGATGATGAAAAATTAATACGTGATGTTATTAAAACATATGCGGAAATAGAAAACTATGAAACCCTAGAAGCCGAAGATGGATTTCAAGCTTTAGAAATCGTAAAAAAAGAAAAAATTGATTTAATTGTTTTAGATATTATGATGCCTAAAATGGACGGTATGACATTTTTAGAAGAAATTAAAAAAGATAAAAATATTCCAGTAATTATTTTATCTGCTAGAAATGAAGAATATGATAAATTAAGAGGATTTGATTTAGGTACAGATGATTATTTAACAAAACCATTTAGTCCTAAAGAATTGCTTGCCAGAATAAAAGCCATTTTAAAACGGTCAGGAAAAATGATACCAAATAATTATGAATATAAAGGATTAAAAATAGACTATCCCGCTAGAAGTGTTTATATAGATAATGAGGAAGTTAAATTAACTTTAAAAGAATATGAATTATTATGTTATTTTGTTACGAATGAAAATATTGCTTTATCAAGAAATCAATTATTAAATAAAATATGGGGTTATGATTTTTATGGTGATGATAGAACTATTGATACCCATGTTAAAATGCTTAGAAATAATTTAGGCAAATATCGTGATTTAATTGTTACCGTAAGAGGCGTAGGCTATAAATTTGTTACAAATGAATAAAATAAAAACTTATTTAAACAATCAATTAGATAAAATAAAAAACATTAAAAAAAATTCTTTAAAAATAAATATATGGCTTTTTCTAATTGCTTTTTCAATCTTTATAGTAGTATTTCTATGGCTATTTCAAATTGTATTTTTAGATTCATATTATAAAGCTTATAAAACAAGTGAATTAGATAAAGCAGCCTCTGAGCTTAGAACGGTTTCTGATTTAAATAATATTGATATAAATGATATAGCTCGAAATCGAGATATATGTATTGAAATATACGGCACAAATAGTTCATATAAATCTAATATATATAACAAAGGATGTATGGAATTTGGTAATAAAAACTTTAAAGTTAAACAAGACTTTATAAATAGTGGTAAAGCGGAGCAGCACTATAATTTAATTAATAAAAGATTTAAAAATGAAACATTAATATATGCTTTAAAATTAAATAATGATACATATGCTTTTATTAACGCTTCATTAGAACCATTGGATTCTACCATTAAAATATTAAGTAATCAATTTGTATTTACAACAATAATAGTGTTGATACTATCTTTAATTATTGGATATTTAATATCTAAAAAATTGTCAAAACCAATCATTCAAATAAGCAAAGAAGCTAAAAAATTAGCTGATGGTAATTTTGATGCTAATTTTAAAACAACAGCTAACATATATGAAATTAATGAACTTGAAGATTCATTAGATTATACTAAAACCGAATTAGAAAAAACTGAAACATTAAAAAGAGATTTAATGGCCAACGTTTCCCATGATTTAAAAACGCCACTTACAATGATTAAAGCATATGCTGAAATGGTTAGAGATATAACTTATAGTAATAAAGAAAAAAGAGAAGAAAATTTAAATACAATAATAGATGAAACAGATAGATTAACTTTACTTGTTAATGATATATTAGACTTATCTGCAATTCAAGCTGGAGGTAAGGCATTAAATATTGAAAAAATAAATTTAATTGAATTAATAAACCAAGTTATTAAAAGATTTAAAATATTATCAGAACAAGAAAATTATGAATTTATATTTACTCATCCTAATAAAGTAGAAATAAATGCTGATTATAAAAGACTTTATCAAGTAATATATAACTTAGTAAATAATGCTATAAATTATACAGGACAAGATAAAAAAGTATTCATTAACGTTATAGATAATAAAAATAAATATTTGGTAGAAATAAAAGACACTGGAAAAGGAATAAAAAAGGAAAATATAAAACACATATGGGATAAATATTATCACAGCGAGAAAAAACATAAAAGAAACAGTTATGGAACTGGTTTAGGACTTTCAATTGTTAAAAACATACTGCAAAATCATAAATATAATTATGGCGTTAAAAGTAGTGATAAAGGTTCAACGTTTTATTTTGAAATTCCAAAAAGTTAGAAATACAGGATAAACACATGAGTTTTTAAACTTATGTGTTTTTTGTATAATAGAAAAAAAATATGAGTAAGAAAAGCAGCAAATTAATGGAGATAAGTGAAATGTTTGATAAAATAAACATTAATTTAAATGAATTAAGTAACCGAGGTATAAAAGATATTATAACAACAGTGAAAAAATAGGATTATACTAGATATCAGCCTAATGTTAGACCAAGTTTGAAGATATAATATTAACTATCTTATTTGCGGTTTTAACAAAACGTAATGAATGAACAGAAATAGAATCATTTGCAAAAAGGCAAGAAAAATGGTTAAAGCAATATTTACAATCGCTGAATGGGATACCGTCACATGATACAATTCAAAGAGTAATTTCTATTTTAAATTCCAAAGTATTATATTCTGGTACAATTATTTAATAAATAAAAATAAATCAAATATGTAAAAACAAAACTAAAAATATATTGAGTAGGGATGGTAAAATTTCTAATGATTTCAGTAGAAGCACTGGAATTAATAAAGGTGAAGAAGCAGTAAATACAATGAGTTCTTATTCAAATAATGATGATGAAATATATATAGAAGCACGAATTATAATATAATAAGTTTCATTATTCTAGTTAGTCTAATTGGATATAATTTTTACAAAGTTTATATTGAATCTGAAGAAGGAAATAAATATATAGGAAAAAGTTTTATAGTAGAAGAAAGACACAGATTATATATAACAAAAGGAGTTAGAACAGCTATAGTAACTGATCATTATTTTGGAATATTTGAACAAAACGAATTACTGGATGTATATGCAGATTTAAACAAAGAAAAAAGACAACTATTAAAAAAATACTTAGTTGCTTAATTTTTCTGTGTTCTTTGATAATTATTTGAATTTTGCGAATTGAAGAATATCGTTTCATTTGCTATGGACATCATTAAAAAAATATGATATTATTTATTTGTTATCTGGTCTATTGGTCAAGTGGTTAAGACGCCACCCTCTCAAGGTGGAAGCATGAGTTCAATTCTCATATAGACTACCAAAATAGTTATTTAAAAATCCTTTTTTTGATATGAACCCCGTTTCTTAGACAAAATAGAAACGAGGTTTTTATATAGAAAAATTATCATTTGAAGATAAAATAAATTTATATAATGATAGAAAAGCAGGAGTATCAATTTTATCATTATGTTCAAAATATAAAATATTACATGTTAATTTTAAATATTTAACTAGATTAATAGATAAGCATGGTTATGATATTTTAAGAAAAAAATAGAAATAAGAAATTTTCATCTTATGAAAAGGAACAAATTATTAATTGTGTATTATTAAATAATGAATTCCTTTTATTTGTTGCAATTGTTGAAGGATTATCTAGTCCAGGATGTTAGCAAATTGGATTAAAAAATATAAAGAAAACGTTTATAATATAGTTGAACGAAAGTGAGGGCGTTCAACTATGAATAAAGTAACAAAGAAAAAGAAAACGAAACAATTGAGGAAGAAAATAAAAGATTAAAAGAAGAAAATGAATATTTGAAAGTCGAGCTAGAATATTCAAAAAAAATTGAGAGCCGTTGTTCAAGCAAGAAAGAATCAACAACAGAAAAAAAAGTAGATGTTGTAAGTGAACTTCGGCTAAAATATGATTTAAAGATTCTTCTTAAAATATCTAGTTTAGCTAGATCAACTTATTATACTTTAAGTAAAACTAATAAAGATGATAAAAACAAAGAAATAATAGCTAAAATAAAAGAAATATTTTTTAATAACAAAGAAAGATATGGTTACCGTAGAATAACATTAGAACTTAGGAATCAAGGGTATAAAGTTAACTACGAAAAAGTTTACAGAATAATGGTTTTATTAGGATTAAAACCATTAAAAAGAAATAAAAGAAAATATTCATTTTATAAAGGAACCATCGGTAAAATTGCTGATAATTTAATTGAGAGAGATTTTAATGCAGAAAAGCCTAATCAAAAATGGTATACTTATGTAGCTGAATTTAATTTTCGTGGAGATAAATGTTATTTATCACCAATATTAGATGAATATAATGGTGAAATAATATCTTATAATATTTTTAAATCGCCTAATTTAAAATAAATAAATGATATGCTTAATAAAGCATTTGATGACAAAATCTAGAAGGATTAATATTTCATTCAGATCAAGGATGGCAATATCAACACCAATCTTATCAGCAAAGATTAAAAAACAAAGGTATAAAGCAAATATGATAGAATTAAAGAAAAATTAAAAGGATTGTCTCCTGTGAATTACAAGTTACAATCCTCTAATTAGAAACTATTTATAAACTGTCAAACTTTTGGGGTTCAGTTCATTTAAGGTTTTTTTTATACATATATATTGATGAAGTGTAACATAAATAATATTAATAGCAGTAGACCATATAACGGCCCACATGCCAATGTGTGATAAAGATAAAATAAAAAGTAAAACCGTTCTTATGATAGTTCCTTCTAGTGTACCATTCATGGCTTCTTTTGCTTTCCCCATAGCTTGTAAGCAAGCGGTTAAAGGCGATTGAATATAATGTATTAGAGCAACCGGAGCTAATATTTTTAAGTATTTAATACCAATTATATTATTATATATTAATTTCATTGGAATCTCTGGTATAAGTTCAAAAATTATAGTAGCAACCATTCCTATTGATAGTGATAATATTATAGCTAGCCTTAATTTATCTTTTATATATTTATAATTTTTAATACTATGAGCTTTACTAATACTTGGAATTAATGCTTGTGATATAGCTAAAGTAAAAAAAGAAGGAAGTAGGATTAATGGCATTATATAACCATTAATAATCCCGTATTCATTAATTATATAGTTATTAGAATATCCACATTTTAATAGCCCAAAAGTTAAAATTATAGGTTCAAAGAAAAAACCAATAGAGCCAATTATTCTACTCATAGTAGTTGGAATTCCTATGTTAAAAACATCTTTAATATTCTTTTTATTTAATTTTAAATCATTTTTATTTATTTTAAAATTTTTAGGAATAAAGAAAAATAATACTAAAATAGAAGTAAGCTCACTTATAACATTTGTAAGAACTATGAATGCTATAGCATATTCAATACCAAGATTTATAAAAAAAGGTATACCCATAATCAAACATATTAATCTAATTAGATCTTCTGTAATATTTGAAACAACATGTGGAATCATTTTTCCTTTTCCAAAAAAATATCCTCTTAAGATGCTAGAGATGCTAATAAATGGTAAAACAAAACCAATAGAGATAATTGCCCAGTAGCATTCATCGCATTTTAAAAGATTATGGCTAATAAATCCAGCAGTTAAAATTAAAAATATAATAATGAAAATATTTAAAAATAAAGATATTGGAATTACTGAAAAAACTAAATTTTTATTATTTTTATTATCCTCTGCCACTAACTTACTAATAGCAACAGGAAAACCTAATTGTGCAATTGCCATTAATAAAACAAAAGTAGGTGATATTAACATATAAATTCCCATACCACTAGTTCCAATTAATCTAGCCAAAATAATTTTTATAAACATACTTATAATTTTAGTTATAAATCCACCAATTAAAAGTAAGATTACTGATTTTAAAAAAGCTTTATTTTTCATATCAAATTTTATGAACATAAATAAAAAAAATTACATTTTATTGTAATTTTAAAGATTTAATATCGCTTAAAATTTTTTCTTTTCTTCGATAATATTCATCATTTGGTTTATTTGATAAAAAAAATTCATATAAAAGGTTATATGTTTCTTCATCAATTTTTTCACCAAATCCAGCAAAATATTGATTAGTGAATTTATCATAATTAATAGTACTGTCAACTGGTAAAATTACTGATTTATTATTTGTAATTTTTATATATCCATCACCAGAAACAGTTAAATCATAATAGTTTGGTAGACTAATAATTCCATAATCTACTTTACCAATAAAATTATATTCTCCCTCATCATAAACTATATATTCTGTTTCATTGATATTTATATTAAACATATGACCTCCTTAATTTTTTAAAATGTGATATTATTATAAAAGTTTATTTATAAAAAATCAAGGTCAAATCTTTAAAAACAAATAAAATTAATATATAATAATTAATAGGAGGAATAAAAATGGATATGGAATTTAATTCACAAAAAGAATTATATGATAGATTAAAACCAGCTTTAAATACTAAAATGACTGAATTAAAAGAAAATGGATATGGCTATTTAAAAATAGAAGATATTTGGAACTATTTAAAAGAAAGCAAATGGAAATCTAGTCATAATTTAGCTTTAAATGAAATGGTAAGTGATATTTTAAATAGTGATAATGAATTAATTGATGCATATTTTAAAGAAAAAATAAATGAAAAAAATCGTAAATTATATTTAGATATATAAAGGGTGTGACATTCATGAGTAAACATATAAAAGATTTAACAATAGAAAAACTTTTAGATAAAGTAAGTAGATATATAACCGATGAAAAAGAAAAGTCAATAATAAATGATGCATATAAATATGCATATGAAAAACATTATGGTCAAAAAAGATTAACAGGTGAACCTTATATAATTCATCCTTTAAATGTTGCCTACATTTTAACAAGAATAAGTGCGGATTATGAAACTTTATCAGCTGCACTTTTGCACGACGTAGTTGAGGATTGTAATGTTACGATAGAACAAATAGAAGATAAATTTGGACATAATATATCAGTTTTAGTAGATGGTGTTACTAAAATAAATAAATTAAATTTTCAAGCTTCTAATGAAAGTGTTATAAATAATCAAAGAAAAATATTAGTTGGTCTTTCTGAAGATGTTAGAGTAATAATTATTAAACTTGCAGATAGATTAAATAATATGCAGACACTATTTGTTCACAGTGAAAAAAAACAAAAATTAACAGCTAGAGAAACTTTAGATATTCTAACACCCATTGCAGATAGACTAGGTATCAATAGTATAAAACAAGACTTAGAAGAGTTATGTTTAAGATATTTAAAACCAAATGAATATTATGATATTGTTGAAAAATTAAATGCTACAAAAGCTCAGCGTGATAATAGTGTTGCTAAAATGATTGAAAGCGTATCTGAACTTTTAAATAAACATGATATAAAACATGAAATAAAAGGTAGATCAAAAAGTATTTATAGTATTTATAAAAAATTAGAAAAAGGTAAAAGGTTTTCAGATATATATGATTTACTTGCCTTAAGAATTTTTGTTGATACAGAGCAGGACTGTTACCAAGCACTAGGAATTATTCATTCAAAATTTAGACCTAAACCTAAAAGATTTAAAGATTATATAGCAATGCCAAAAACTAATATGTACCAATCACTCCATACTACAGTATTTGGTTTTGATGGTCAATTATATGAAATTCAAATTAGAACATATGAAATGGATAGAGTTGCTGAATATGGTATAGCTTCTCACTGGTCTTATAAAGAAAAAGGATCAGTAAAAGCAGTTATGCAAAATGAAATGGAACAAAAATTACAATTTTTTAGAGCTATAATGGATTTAAAAGAACAAGATAATCCTGAAGAATTTGTAAATACAGTAAAACAAGAAGTATTTCAAAATACAATATATGTCTTTACCCCATTAGGTGATGTCATTGAACTTCCAAATGGATCAACACCAATTGATTTTGCATATAGAGTTCACTCTAATGTTGGCGATAAAGCAACAGGAGCTATAGTAAATTCAAATATGGTTCCATTAGATTATAAACTTAAAAATGAAGACATTGTTAAAATTATTACTAATAATAATTCCCAAGGCCCTAGCCGCGAATGGCTTAATATTGTTAAAACAACTGGAGCTAAAAATAAAATTAGAGCATTTTTTAACAAAGCAAGCAAAGAAGAAAATTCTAAAAAAGGCGAAGAAATTTTAACCAAAGAATTGCGTAAAAATAAAATTAGTAATGATGAATTTATGCAAGAAGATAAATTAAAAAAATTACTTTCAGAACTCAAAATGGGCTCTTTAAATGAATTATATGCTAATGTTGGAAGTGGTAAAATATCTATCAAAACAGTTTTTGATAATTATTTAAAAAAAGAAATCACAAAAGAAGAAAAAATACTTGAAAAAGTTTCTAAAGGAAGTCAAAATCAAGCCCAAAGCAATAGCCTATTATCAATTGCTGGCATCGATAATATCAAAGTAAATTTAGCTTCTTGCTGTAATCCTGTAGTAGGAGATCGAATTGTTGGTTATATTACTAAAGGCTATGGAATAAATGTTCATAGGATGGTATGCCCAAATATTGCTGATATTGATGAAAGATTAATTGAAGTAAGTTGGAATAAAGAAAAAAGCAAATTGCCTACTAATATTTTAGTTAGAATATCATCAGCTTCTAAATCACTTGTGGATATTATATCTAAAGCAGCTGATAAAGATATTCCTGTAAGAAAATTTGTAACCCATCATTCAAAAGAAGAAGAAACAATTGAAATAACGGTGTTAACTGAAAATAAAGAGCAACTTATGAAATTAATGAATGATATTAAAATGATTAAAGAAGTAATTGAAGTAGAAAGGTTAATTAAATGAGAATATTAGTTCAAAGAAGTAAAGCATCTTCCGTCAGCGTATCAGGAAAAATAATAGGTAAAATAAATAAAGGCCTTGTTTTATTTGTTGCTTTTACTTTAAATGATAGTGAAAAAGAAATTGATTATTTAATTAAAAAAGTACTATCCTTACGTATATTTGATGATGAAAATGGTGTCATGAATAAATCTGTTTTAGATATAAAAGGTGAGATTTTAAGCATTTCCCAGTTTACTTTGTATGCAGATACTAAAAAGGGAAATAGACCAAGTTACATTAATGCATTAGATAGCATAAATGCTAAAAAATTATATAAAATATTTAATGAAAAATTAAAAGAAAAAATAAATGTTCAAGAAGGAAAATTTGGAGCAGATATGCTTGTCAAAATAGAAAATGATGGGCCTATCACAATTGCTCTAGAAAGTAGGTAAGTATATGAGTAAAAATAAAATAGACTTTCATCTTGTTAATATTGTTTTATTTGTTTTAGCAATATATTTAGTATACCAAGCTAAAGCCTTTTGGTTAGGAGTTATTAGTTTGATATTTAAAATAACTATTCCATTTTTAATAGCATTCGTTTTAGCTTATGCTATATACCCATTAGTAAAAAAACTTATGGATAAAAACATTCCTAAATCAATCGCTGTTACTTTAGTATTATTAGTAATATGTATATTATTTGGTGGTATTGTAATATTGATAACACCAACTATTATAAGTCAAATGGCAAGCTTATTTAATGGTATTATTTCATTTTTAAAAGAATTATCAACTAATTATAATATTAATTTTAAAGATATTCAAAATGCATTATCATCAAGTTTTAATAATATATTAACTAAAGCCGGAAGTTATATTTCAAACGGTGCAATTAGTGTTATAAGTATATCAATTGATTATATGTCAAAAATATTTATTATTTTTACAGCCTTTATTTATTTCTTAATTGATATGGATAAAATAAGAAATTTTATTAAAGTATATTTAAAAAATAAATCCGAAAAAATATATAATTATGTTTTAGCATTAGACAATGAGATGGGTAAATATTTATCTGGTTTTATGAAAATTGTATTAATTTCATTTATTGAATATACTGTAACTTATTCAATTATAGGTCATCCAAATGCATTAATGCTTGGAACACTTGCTGCATTAGGTAATTTAATTCCATATTTTGGTGGTATTTTTACAAATATAATTGCAGCTATTACAGCTTTTGTAATATCACCAACACTGTTCATTAAAACATGTTTAGTATTTATTATTTTCTCAGGAATTGATGGTAATGTTATAAATCCACTTGTTTATGGAAAAACAAATCAAATTCATCCATTAGTAGTTGTAATTGCCGTATTTGCAGGTGGCATTTTATGGGGAGTTTTAGGAATAATAATATCATTACCTCTTGCTATTATTTTAATTGCAACATTTAAATATTTTAAAAATGATATTACAGAAATCACAAAAAAACACAAATTAAAAAGGTCATAAAGACCTTTTAATTTTTTATGGCGTCCTTGGGCAGATTCGAACTGCCGACCTACCGCTTAGGAGGCGGTTGCTCTATCCTGCTGAGCTACAAAGACATTAAAATAATTATAACATGTTTATTTATTTTTTACTACATTTTTGTTATAATTATTTAAAAGGAGGATATATGGATATAATAGAATTTGAAGATAATAGTAAATGGTTAGTGATTGCATCTAAAAAAATAGGTGATAATAAATATAGCTATTTAATAAAAGTTAATGAAAATGAAGATGATTTCATCGATGAATATCAAGTCGTTAAAAGCTATTTTGTTAATGATGATGAATATATGGATACAGTTAATGGTCTAGAAGCTAAAGAAACTTTAAAAATATTAATTCCATCAGCTAAAGAATTTATTGAAAATCCTAAAAAATTAAAAACTTTTTTGGGTGAAATTAATGATTAAAACCAAAAAACAAGGCTTGCTTATTGTCTTATCTGGACCATCTGGTAGTGGTAAAAACACAATATGTGATTTAGTAAAACAAAATAATGAAAATATATGGGAATCTATTTCTATGACAAGCAGAAAACCTAGAAAAAATGAAATTGATGGTAAATCGTATTATTTTGTTACAGAAGATAAGTTTAAAGACAACATTAAAAATGGTGAAATGCTTGAATATGCTACATTTGCGGGTAATTATTATGGAACGCCAAAAAACGAAGTTCAAAAACATTTAGATGAAGGAAAAGATGTTATTTTAGTAATTGAAATTCAAGGTGCCTTACAAATTAAAAAGAAATTAAAAGAAGCTTTGTTTGTATTCTTACTTCCACCTAGTATGAGCGAACTTAAAAGAAGATTAAAAGAAAGAAATACCGAAACCGAAGAAAAAGTAATGGAAAGATTTAAAACAGCTTATAATGAAATCAATGAATTAACAAAATACAATTATGTTATTATAAATGATAATAAAATAGAAGCTGCCTCTAAATTAGAAGCCATTATTAAAGCTGAAAAATGTAGAGTAGATAGAATAGAAGAAGTATTTTTAGATAATGTAGAAGAAAAAATACATGAAAACTTATCAGAAAAAGATTTAAAAAATAACCCTTTAAAACTATAAAGGGTTATTTATATAATTCATTTTTTAAAAGTTCAAGATTATTGTTCATTATAGTGAAATAATCTTTTTTTTCTGATCTTTCAATCTCAGTTAAATTAGATAAAGTGTGCCAACTTTGAACAGTAACATTTGTTTGATTTTGTAATTTTTTAACCAATGAATTTTCATTTGATTTTGTAAATATGTATTTTATTTCTCCTTTTTCAATCATTTTTTTAACTTCATTATAAGTTACATTTACATCTGTATTTTTTTCATCCAAGGAATACACTTTTAATCCATATTTTTCTAAATATTTAAACATATTATCGCTTACTACAATATTTTTATTACTAGAACTTGTAACAATTTCTTTTATTTTAGCATCTAAATTAGAAGCTTCAATTTTTAATTTCTCATAATTTTCATTTATCTTATTTGTTAAATAATAACTATCTATATATTCATTAAGACCAGTTTTTATATTTTGTGCCATCATTAGAAAATTAGATGGATCAAGCCATAATTGTTCAACGCTATCATCATATTCCATTGATAAAGTAGTATCAATAATTTTCAAATTTTTATTATTTTTTCTCATTGTTGTTACATAATTTTTTTCATTATTTAAACCATTAAATATAAATAAATCAGAATTACTATAATCGCTTAATTGTTTATTCGTTAATTTATAATTATTAATATCAATCCCATCGGGATAAATACTTTTAACCCTACTAAAATTACCATATAATCTTTTAGTAATATATTCACTAGGATAATTTGTCGTATATATTGTTATATCTTCCATATTATCTCTTTTTAAACATCCTGATAAATTTAAAGACAAAATTAAAAGTAAAATCAAACTAATTATTTTTTTCATTTTTCTCGCTCCTTACCGGGTCATATCCATATTTTGACCATGGATTACATCTTAAAATTCTTTTTAAAGCCATAAAACTTCCTTTAATACACCCATAAGTTTCAATTGCTTCAATCGCATAATTTGAACATGTTGGAATGTATCTACATTTGTTATGCCAAGGCCCTGGAATTTTTTGATATATTTTTATCAACTTAATTAAAATCTTCTTCATATACCTTCTTATCCATTATACTAAAAATGTCTTAAAATGTAAAAGGTAAATTTACTATTGACAAAAATAATTTAATGTATATAATGGTAATTACCGCATTGAAAGGAAAGAAAAAATGAAAGAAAATTTAAAGACATTATCAGACGAACAACGTCAAAAAGTTCAAGAATATTATAATATGTATTTAGGAGATATGGAAAGATTAAATCAATTGGAAAAACTTTTAAAAGATTGTCAAAATAATATGGACGCTGATATTATATTAAGCAAAAGAGGTTGCATGCTAAAAAGTAATATTGAAAAGTTAGTTGAAATTTCTAGCAATAAGAAACACAAAATAGAAGGTAGTGTTAACGATAAACATGAAATCACTAAATTATTGATTGATAACAACGAGTTAGAAGTATCTTCTTTAAATGATTCAAAATATTATCATTTGTTATCTGCAAAAGAACAACTAAGTTTAAAAAAAGCAATTACTTTTTTAACTGCTACAATATTATTTTTCACACTTGCTGTATCAGGTAATACACTTTTTTATCTAGTCACACTTTTAATGTTTTGTTCGTCAGTAAAAGAATTTCGAGATTATATAACTGAAAAGCCATATAAAGATAATTTTAATGGAAATTTAAATAATATAAAATTAAAGAAATTTCAAGATGCATTAGAAAAAGATTATCAAAATGAAATGAAAAAATCTATTCAAATATATAATTATAATATGGATTTTTTCTCAGCTAAAGAAAAAATATTAATCTCAGTTTTAGATTTACAAAAAGCAAATATAAAAGACGATGTTTCAAAAATCAATGGTATATTAGGCTCAATTTATGAACCAGATCAAGAAAATAAAGTAGAAATTCAAAACGCTCATCAACTAAAAAAAACTAGGTTAAACTAGTTTTTTTATATAATAGCAAGCTATAATATCCAGTAAAACTTAAGTAAACTTGTGTAAAGAAGTACTTTCTTTTAAATCAGGTAATTAATTACATGTTATAATTATTATAGAAAAGGGGTGCGATATGAAAAAGAAAATATTATTAATTTTAGTTATGTTTATTGTACCTTTTTGTAAAGTAGGGGCATCTAGTAGTTATACCGTTCAAATGGTTGCCAATAAAACTGGTAATAAAACCGTTGGAACTTATAGTAGCTATGATTCTGCTTTAAGCGTTATGAGTAGTCAAAATTCAAGTAGTGATAATGTTGCTACTATATACAAAGATGGAGTCCCTATTGATAGTAAATATGCATTATTTAAATTTAAGCCTGGTGTTTTTAACTTATATCAAAATAAAAATGATTCACCTGCTTACACTTCAATTTCATCTTATTATGGTTCCGATGCTGCTTTGCTTGGATATAGTGATGGCAGAGTAAAAATTATGATTAGTGGTTTTATTGGATGGACTGATATTAATAACGGCGTTGTTACTCCGATTTCATTACTTGGAGTAGATGGTAATGTAATTAAAGTTGATGGAGGATATGGAATTAGAATTAGGAAAAGTCCATCGCTTAGTGGTGAGGTAATTACTAAAGTAACAAGTACAACTAATTTTAATTATTATGAAACAAAAGATAATGATGGATATACTTGGTTTAAAATAAATTATAATGGTTCCGATGCTTGGATTGCTAAAACAGATAATGTTACTGTCTTGAATAGTGATGCATCAATTTTAACTTATTATAATAAATATTCTCAAACTGGCAATTTAATTCATCACTATGAATATTATGTAGGAAATGGTTATACTGATTATTTTATAAATTTGGGAACTGCACCATCATTTTTAGAGCCAGATGTAAAATATTATAGTTTTGATGGTAATTATTTTTATTCAAATATAACATCAATGCTTGATGATTATAGAAACGGGGATTATAAAAATAGTATTAACTACAATAATCCTTATTATAATTATTATTTATATTTATCAAGTAAATCTACAACAAGATATACTGCAGAAGATTTTGATAATATTATAAAAAATAAAGGATATAATGAAAATACTTCTAAATTATTTGGAACTGGTATTTATTTTAAAGAAGCCGAAGAAAAATATGGACAAAATGCTTTAATGATGTTTGGTACTGCCATGAACGAAAGTGCGAATGGTACAAGCAAGATTGCAATGGATAAAAATAACTTGTTTGGATATGGTGCATCTGATAGTTCACCTTATGAAAACGCTTATAGCTATGATAGTGTTAAAGATTCTATTATGGATTATGCCAAGAGAACTAATGGTAGTTATTCTTCAGCCAAATCAGGTAGTTATTATTATGGCTCTCATTATGGAAATAAATCAAGTGGTAGAAATGTTAAATATGCAACTGATCCTTATTGGGGAGAAAAGCAAGCTAGAAATTCATTTACAAATGATATAAACTATGGTGGTAAAGACTATAATTCTAATACGATTGGAGCTGTTTATAAAAATTTAAGTGATGTTTGGATTTTTGATAAACCTGAAAGAACAAGTGTAGCACATATTTATACTTTGAAAAATCCTTATTCTAATTTTAAAGTTTATAATATGTCATTAAATGTAGTTGATAAAGTTACTGGATTAAATGGAGTAGAATTTTATAAAGTTTATACCGATCTTTCTTCTGATGAAGGTCCACTTTATGGATATATTCCTGTAGAAGAAGTATATGTATCTAATAATCAACCTGCAATAAATGCATCTGATAAAGAAATTAAAATTAATTCTAATTTTGATTATTTAAATAATGTAACAGCATATGATAAAGAAGATGGAGATTTAACTAGTAAAATAACTTATGAAGGAGAAGTTGATACTACTAAAGAAGGAGAATATGAAGTTACTTATACTACTATAGATAATAATAATTTTCATGTAAGTAAAACTGTTAAAATTAAAGTTGTATCTAATAATGATGTAATAATTAATGCATCTGATAAAGAAGTTAAACAATATACTTCATTTGATTATATGTCATCAGTATCTGCTAAAGATGATGAAGAAGATTTAACTGATAAAATAACTTATGAAGGAGAAGTTGATACCACTAAAGTAGGAGAGTATGAAGTAGTTTATAATGTTGTAAAAAATAATAAAAAAACTAGTAAAAAAATAACAGTTAAAGTTATAAAAGATAATGAACCTGTTATTGAAGCTAATGATAAAGAAATTTATTTAAATAGTAATTTTGATCCGTTGGAAGGCGTTAAAGCACATGATGAAGAAGATGGAGATTTAACTAGTAAAATAACTTATGAAGGGAATGTTGATACTAGTAAAATAGGAGAATATGAAGTAACATACAAAGTTTCTGACAAAAATAAGCAACAAACTACTAAAAAAATAGCAGTAAATGTTATTCTTAACCAATTACCAATTATAGAGGCTAGCGATAAAATAATTAATCAAAATGATAATTTTAATCCATTAGAGGGCATTAAAGCATCTGATAAAGAAGATGGAGATTTAACTAGTAAAATAACTTATGAAGGGGAAGTTGATACTAGTAAAATAGGCGAGTATAAAATTGTATATAGTGTTACCGATAGTTATAATCAAACAGTTTCTAAAACTATAAAAGTAAGTGTTGTAGAAAAACAAGCAAAGAAAGTGGAAGGCATTAGTTATTTGGAATATATTAAAAATGTTTCTGGTAGATTAGAAATTATGGGTTATAATACTATTCAAGGTATTGATAATAATTTAAATGTAAATATTGAATATAAAGTATTATTTGAAAACATTGAAACTGGAAATGTTATTGAACAAAAGGCTGCGAGAATTACTGATAAATCTTTGATGACAAGACCTATTTATAGTTTAGATGGTAATGATTATACATATTCTTGGTATATGATTGATATTGATTTTTCTAATATTCCTCAAGGCAATTATAAAATGTATATTGTATCTTCTAGTGATGATTATTATTCTAAGAGTATTATTAACAATAAACTTAATAAAACACAAGAAGGCAGTTGGTCTGGAGATAAAGAAGTAGTAATTAGAAATAATTATAGTTATGATAATAGCCCTATCGAACTTATAGTTCGTAATAAAAAACTTGCTTCTAAAACCGCTTCAGTATACTATAATCAATTTGATAAATATGTAAAATTTGAATTTAACAATGATGGTAAATTACATCTTCGTGGATTATCATATTCTTATGGTTCTAATTTAGATAGCAGTTTAGATGTTACACGTAAAATTATATTTGAAAATATGGATACATTTGATACATACACCAAAAATTTAGGAAGTATAACTGATGGTGATTATTTGGCTATATTACCTGAAAGTGATAATTTAAACAAAACTAGAGCTTGGTATGACAATAATATAGACATTTCTGATATTCCAAAAGGCAATTATGTTATCTACATTACAACATCTTCTAATATAACTGATATTTATGAATTTACAGAAAAATTAAATAGAAGTTTGGATAATGTAAAAGCCAATATTAATGGTAAAAAATATAGCTTTAAAATAAATTATAAACGTGGTAATCGTATTGAATTAACTGTTAAATAGTTAGTTTATAAATTTAGTAAAATCTAAAAAGTGGCAAATTAATTGCTGCTTTTTGCGTGTTATAGTCTGAATAGTTGTTTAAAATAAATATAAAATTAGTTTTATTTTATATAATATAATGGTAAAACTATTTTTTAATAAAAATTTTATTTTACAACCAGAATATAAAGATATATTTGACAAGGGTTTTGAGATTGATAAAATAATTAAAGACATTACATAAAAAAATGATGAATTTAAATTTATTCCGGGTAAAACATTAATTTTTTTTGATGAAATGCAAGATTATCCTAGTTGTGTGACATCTTTAAAAGCGTTTAGAGAAGATGGTAGATTTGATGTGATCTGCTCTGGTTCATTAATGGATATAAATTATGAAAAAGTAGAATCAAATAGCGTTGGAAATAAACAAGATTATATAATGCACTCAATGGATTTTGAAGAATTTTTGTGGGCAAAAGGTTATAAGAATGAACAAATTGAAGATTTGTATTTATGTATGATCAAAAATAAGCCTCTTTCAAAAATTCAATATGATGTTATGATGGATAATTTTTAGAGTATATGGTTGCAGGTGGCATGTCTTTAATAGTTAAAACGTTTATTGAAAATAAAGCATATACTGGAATATTAGATATGCAAAAATAAATTATATTAGATTATGAGGAAGATATAACTAAATATGCGGGTGGATTGGATAAAACAAAGATTTTAAATTCATATAGAAAAATACCTGTTTTTTTAGGAAATGAAAACAAAAAATTTCAAATAACTAAAATTTCTCAAGATGCGAGAAACAGAGAATATGTTGGTGTTGTTGATTGGTTTTCAAATGTTGGAATTGTTAATATTTGTTATTGCCTTGATAACGTAGCTCTTCTTTTAAAAAGAAATTATAATCCTGATAATTACAGACTGTATTTTGGTGATCCAGGCTACTAATAGCTACATTAGATGATGAGACTCAAATGGATTTAAGAAAAAATAAAAATTTTAATACATATAAGGGAGCTATTTATGAAAATGTAGTCGGTGATATGCTTGTAAAACAAGGATATAATTTATATTTTTATAGAGATGAAGGTGGAAGAAATAACATAAAAAAAGGCCGTTAGAAATTAGTTTCCTAATTTTCTATCGGTCTTTTTTATATAAATATAAAATTATAAAATTTTACCTTAAGGTATATAAGTTATTGTGATTGTTTCACATGTTGAAGCTTTTGAACCATCAGAGATTGATGATGAACATATTGTTCCTGGATCGGAGTTTCCATTATTACATGCTGTGGTTTTAACCCAATTAAATTTTAATTTTGGATTTGCTCCAGTAACCATTTGTATTGTTTGACTTCCAGTATTTCCTGCATAAGAAATAAATGTAACTGTTTCACAAGTTTTGTTTGAAGTGTTTGAATTTGTATTATTTGAAGAATTAGATGAATTTGAACTTGAATTTGAACTTGTTGATTTATTTGTAGTACTTTCTTTTTTATTAGTGGCAATTACAATATTTATAGTATCGCTTTTACTTATTTTCTCACCAGCTTTTATACTTTGACTAATCATTGTATCGTTAGATACTTTAGTATTATATTGACTAGTAAAACTACATGTAATACCAAGTGAGTTACATTCTTTTTGAATATTTGACTTTGTTTTACCACTAAAATCAGGTACTGTTATAGCTTTTCCTTTAGAAACATATACAACAATAGGCTCATCTTGTTTTACTTTTTCGCCTTCTTGAATAGAAGTTTTAATGATAGTATCTTTATCTAAATCATTAAACTCTTCTTTTATTTCATATTTAATATTATTACTATCAGCCCATGACTTAAATTCATTAATATTTTTAAAAGACTTCATTTTTAAAATTCCCTTAGAAAAAGTTATATCTATTGTTGTTTCTTCTTCAATAATATCTCCTTTGTTATAATTAGATTTAATTGCATAACCTTGTTTTATATCACTGTATTGTTCTAAATAATTTATTTGAACGTTATTATATATCATCCATTTTGTTATATAGGATAGTGATTTGTTTTTAAAATCAGGTACTTTAATTTGTTTTCCTTTAGATATAGTTAAAATAATTTTATCATCAGCTTTTAAACTAGTACCTTTTTTAATATTTGTAGAAATTACATTTCCTTTTTCAATTTTATCTGAAAATTCATATTTTAATTCATATGTTATTCCATTTTGACCTAAATATACAGATGCATTTAATAAAGATTCGTTAGTTAAATCTTTTAACTTAATTGGATTTAATTTGCTTTTATCACCTAAAGATATAGTAAATATAATTGCATCGCTTCTTTTTATTTTGCCAGTTGAGCTTTGTTTAATAACATAATTTCTATCAGTTTCAGTATTTTCTTCATAGTTTATTTGAACATTATTTAAGTGATTATTATTAATAAATTTTAAAACATCGCTAACACTCTGACCCATCATATCAGAAAGAATTACTTCCTTATTGTAATCAGGCCCATTTGATACAATAAAATCAACACTTTTAATATTTTTAGTTAGCGTTCCTTCTTTTTCACTTTGATTAATTATATTGTATTTTTTAATACTATCACTATATTCAAATGTTTCATTGTTTTTAACATTGTTTTTATCAGCCCAGTTAATGGCTTGTGTTAAACTTACATTTTCAAAATTTGTTATATGACTTTGTTTTGGTAATTTTATTATGTGTGTTATATAAAGCCCATTAAATATAAGTGCAGTTAAAATTAAAAATGCAGTTATATTCGTTTGAATAGTTTTATTTTTATATAATAGATTTTTAAAACTTAGAAGTAATCCTATTATAATAAAAAGTAGTAATAAAGAATTTATTATTCGATAAATTTGATCAATATGATTAGATGAATCTAAAATAAGAAATATAAATAAGGCAAGGGTAATTACAAAAACTAAAGATAAAAATATATTTGTAATTATTGGTTTTTTAGTTTTTTCTTTTTTATCAAATAAAACTTTTTGTAATTCTTTTCTCCTTTGTTCAAGTTCTTTTTCTTTTTCTATTTGTTTTTCCTTTAATTTATTTTCTATCTCTTTTCGTGCTATTCTTGATGTATATGATGTATTGTTTAAATCTTTATTTTCCATAAAATCACCTATAGTAATTATACAGTAAAATATATAAAATTTAATCAAATAGTAATCAATTTAAATTATATTTTACTATTGTTTACAATGATTATATTATATAAATAATTATCCTTTAAATAATTATGGTTTATTACTTGATTTTTAGTAAATAATTTGTGATAATAAAAGTGTAAGAGAGGTAAGAAATATGGGGAAGAAAGTAATTTTAGTTTTGTTATTGATAGGTTTTTTTGCAGGTGGAATATATTTAGGTGCAAATTATAAAACAATTTTTAATGGTAAAGAAAGTAAAGCTGAAAATAAAGAAGTAAATAAAATTAATTCTGATAAAAAGGAAAATATTAAAGTAAATACTGATGCATTACAAAAAGAAGATAAAAAGGATTATACTATTACAAATCAAGAGGGCGAGGAAGTTAAAATAAATGCTAATAAAACAGTAACTGCTACTGGGTTTGCTGGTGCAAGTAATCACGTATTTTACTTAGATGGATCTGATTTATATTATATGGATTTATCACAAAATTCTAAAGAATTAATTGCAACCGGGGCTACTGATTTATATTTAAACGGTGAAGATGTTACATGTAAATTAGGATCTGATGGAAAAGTCATTAAAGAAAATAATTATATAACATATGATAAATAGGAGGTAAAACATGAAAAAAATTAATAAAATTTTATTTTGTGCTTTTGCTTTTTTTATCTTTTCTAACTGTGCAAAAGCTGATGAACTTATAGATGGTATATATGTAATTGAAACAACTTCTAATAAGGTAGTAGAGGCAGTTTCAAATACTAATGCTGCAAATGTTCAAATAAATAAAAATATAAATTCAGATAATCAAAAATGGAAAATACAAAGTTTAAATAATGGATATTATAAAATTACTTCATTAGATGGTAATTTTAATATGGATGTTGCTGGTGGTGGATATTCTAGTGGTACAAATGTCTGGCTGTATTATAGTAACAATACAAATTCACAAGTTTGGTATTTAAAAGAAACATCTGATGGTTATTTTAATATAATATCTAAATTAAACAATTTATATTTAGATGTATCTGGTGGTAGTACAAAAGATGGAACGAATATTCAAGTATATAAAGGTAATGGTAGTGCTGCTCAAAAGTTTAAATTAATAGAGCAAGTTGAAAGTAAAAAAACATTAGAAGATGGAGATTATATAATTCACACTAATAATTATAATCAAGTAATTGATTTGTCTGGCGGAAATACGGCAAATCATTCTAAAATTCAAACTTATGATTTAGGTTTATATGAAAATCATGCTCAAATTTGGCATTTAAAATATTTATCAGATGGCTATTATTCTATTACATCATCACTTGATAATAATAAAGCGTTGGATTTAATTGACGTAAAAGAAGTAAGTGGCAATAAGGTACAATTATATCAAAATAGTGAAAATGTTGCTCAAAAGTGGATTATAAAGGATATTGGAAATGGCTATTATAATATTTTAACTATAGGAAATCATAAATATTTAGATGTATCTGGTGGGGTAGCTAGAAACTTCACACAAATTCAAGTATATCGTGGGAATGGAACAAGTGCTCAGAAATTTAAATTTGAAAAAATTGAATATAATAAATTAGAAGACGGATTTTATAAAATAACAAGTAAATTATCTAATAATAAAGTTATTGGAATTGAAAGTGATGTCGCTATTAATGGTATTAATGTTGCTTTAAAAGATTCAAATGATTCTAATACACAAAAATGGTATGTTAAAAATTTAGGTAGTGGTATTTATTCTATTACATCCGCTGTAGATTTAAGTAAAAGTTTAGATGTATTAGGTGGAAATAAAGCCGATCATTCTAATATTCAAATTTATAATAGCAATAATTCAAACGCTCAAAGATGGTATATAAAATATGTTAAAGATGGCTATTATACAATTATTTCACAGCTTGGTTACAGTGGTTTAGATGTTGATGGTGCGAAAGTATCAGATAGAACGAATATTCAATTATATGGTTTAAACTATAGCGATGCTCAACTATTTAAATTTGATAAAACAGAAAAAAATGATTTAGTTAAAAGCTATGAAGACGGTTATTATCAAATATCAAGTCTACTTGATAACAGTAAAGTTTTAGATGTTAATGGTGGGATTGTTAAAAATAGTACCAATATTCAACTTTATAATAATAATTCAACTTTAGCTCAAGTTTGGTATTTAAAATATTTAAATGATGGTTATTATTCAATAACAAGTGCTTTAAATAAAAATGTAAGTGTAGATGCTCAAGATGGAGGCACTACAAAAGGTACAAACGTACAAGCATATAAATGGAATGGTAGCGATGCACAAAAATGGTTAATTAAAGATTATGGTAACGGGGTAGTTGCTATTGTATCTAAATTAAGTGGGTTATATGTTGATGTAGCAGGTGGAGTAACTTCTAATGGCACAAACATTCAACTTTATAGTAACAACGGTTCAAATGCTCAAAGGTTTAAACTTACAAAATATACAGATAAAAAAGTATATAAAGGTATAGACGTATCTAAACATCAAGGAGATATTAATTGGAATCAAGTTTCAAATAGTGGAGTTAATTTTGCTATTTTAAGACTTGGATTTGGTGCCTATGATTCGCAGGAAGATGCAAAATTATTAGAATATGTTAAAGGATGTGAAGAAAATAACATTCCTTATGCATTTTATCTATATTCATATGCGGATGGTGTTGATGGCGAAAAAGGAGCAAAAACAGAAGCACAATTTTCTGTTAGAGTATTAAATAAATTAAAAAATTTAGGCTATACATCTAAATTAAGTACAGCAATATTTTATGATATGGAAGATAAATCTACTTTAAAAGGTGATAAAAATTATATGACTAGTCTTGGCGTGAATTATTGCTCAGTTATCGAACAAAATGGTTACTCATGTGGTATATATGCTAGTAAAAATTGGTATGAAAATATTTTAAACGGTAGTGATCTTGCAAGTAAATATAAAATTTGGCTTGCTCATTACACTGGACCTGATGATTATTACAGTGTATTATCTAAACCTTCTAGTTATAGTTTATCTACTTATAATTATTGGCAATTTTCTTCATTAGGTCAAATATCAGGAATTAAAACAAATGTAGATTTAGATTATGGTTATAATATATTTGATTAAGTGCAGCAATGCACTTTTCTTTCATTTCTTTTATTATGAATTTTAATATAAAAGATAATAAAGCATATACCTAAAAATTAAAAAATAGCAACGATTTAGTTAAATATCCATAAGGAATTAAAATCGTTGCCAAAGAACAATCGTACATATTTTATAATGAAGAGAAATTTTTAAAGAACGAAGTTATAAAAAATTAAAAGATAAATAAAAAGCTTATATAAAACCGTTGAATTCTAAATAAAGTGCACAATTATGTGCATTACGACTTAAAATGTGTGTTTTCATAAGAAAATGCACATTTTTTAGTCGGTAAAATAATAAAAAGAATAGTAAAAATTAAAAAATGTGATATATTATATATCGGCAAAGGACTTTAGTTCCACGTCAAAAAGTGCAGGAATTGCGACATTTTTAAAACTAAGTGCACAACGCCTACATTATAAATTAATAAATGAATAGAGGCAATTTGCTTGTCGTAAAAATAATTATAGTTTGTGCTATAGTTATTTTTATTTTAATAAATTATTTGATAAATCAACATTATCAGGTTCAATATAATAACAATTTAATAATTTTAATATATCTTCATTACATAAAAATAGCATTGCTTCATAAGGTGATTTGCCATTTAATGAATCTCTACATAATGAATTAATATTATTCATAATTAGATTACAGTCTTCTTGAGTAATATTTTTGAAAGAGGAACCTTTAGGTAAAATATATCTAATGAATTCATGATTTTTTTCAATGGAGCCTTTCTGACTAGAAGCATGTGGATCACAAAAAAATAGATGAGTAACATATTCACTTGTTGAATGAATACATTCAATATTACTAACATCAAAAATTTCGTGACCATTGTCAGTAAGAATGATTTGAAATAAACTTTTATAAATATCTAAAGGAATAAGAGTTTGTAAGGTTTCAAAAATTCTTGTTACTTCATCCGTTGTTTGGGATTCTAATTTAAATATAAGCATGAATTTAGACTTTCTCCAAAGTAATGTAAGGAAACAATCTGATTCTGTTTGTAGACCTTCCACAGTATCCATTTCAACAATATTTAAATCTGGATTGTTAGAAATAAATTCGATAAAATCAGTATATTTTCTATTAATCAATATTTCACGTTCTTTTCTTGTTCTTCTTTGACTTGAATTTTTTCTTTTTTTATATTTAACAATTCTTGGAAAATCTAAAGGGCCAAATTCAAAAATTCCATCTTTAATATAACGATAAAAAGAACTTTTACTAAAATCTAAAATATCAGGATGATTAATATACAAATGATTAGTTGTCTGACCTTTTTTTACAAGAGGAGTTATAGTTTCATTAATAGTATGTATTTCTTCCAAAGTTAGATTAACACCTTGTCTACAAGATTTAATTAATTCTTCATATGATTTTTGAGATTCTCTAGCATAGTAAGTCCATCTAATTTTTCTACAGCCACTTCTAGATTTACAGCCATTACAAACATAAGGAGAATGTTTTAGTCTTTCACAAGATAAATCTAAATCAGGATGATTAATTTTATAATTATTCCAGGTTGATGGTTCAGAATATTTTTTGTTTCTATCTATTTCTCTTAAGATTGTAGAATGATTTCTACTTAATTCTTTAGCAATTTGATTTATGGATTTATTTTCATTTAATCCGTCTTCAATATTTCTTCTATCTTCATAAGACAAATGAGAATAATTTGTCATTTTCAATACCTCCTTAATGACAAACAAATTGCTCAAGAAGATATTATATATGTTTCTTAAACTTATTGCACATTAATTGTGCACTTTCAATAAAAATCTACAGTTTATATAAAACAAATAAAAATTGCTTATATTTTTTTAAAATTATTTAAAACAATGATATACTATATATGGTGATAATATGGTATATCTTTTTTATGGATTAAAAGAATATAAAATAAATGAACATATTAAAAAAATATGTAATAATATAGATGAAATAAATATAAATAAATATGATTTAAATGATGCAAATATTAAAGATGTATTAGAAGATGCTAAAACGATTTCAATGTTTGGTGATAAAAAAGTAGTAATAATAGATAATGCTTTGATGTTTTCAGGTTCATCTTCTATAGGAAGTGAAGAAGTAGAAGATTATTTGAACAATATAAATGAAAATACAACTTTAATATTTATCATACATAATGAAAAAATTGATTCTAGAAAAAAAATATGTAAATTAATAAATAAAGTGGGCAAAGTTATAGAATATAATGAAGAGGAAAATCCTATTTCATTAGCTAAATCTTTATTAAAAGATTATGACATAGATTCAAATACTTTAAATTTTCTTATAAATAGAGTAGGAAATAATCCTTTAATTATAAAAAAAGAAATAGAAAAAATAAAAATATATAAAGATGAAGATAAAAAAATAATTAAAGAAGATATATTGAATTTAACAGTTAAAAAAGTTGAAGTTGATATATTTAAATTAATTGATTCAATAGTAAAAAAAGATAAAGAAAATGCTTTAGAAATATATAATGAAATGCTTAAAATAAATGAAGAACCTTTAAAAATAATTATTATATTAGCTAATCAATTTAGGATAATGTATCAATCAAAAGAATTATTAAAAAAAGGATATACTGAAAAAGATATTGCATCTATTTTAAAAATTCATCCTTATAGAGTTAAATTAGCAATTCAAAATGGTAGAAGTTATTCTTCTAAAACATTACTTAAATATTTAAATAATCTAGCAGATATTGATATCGGAATTAAAACTGGAAAATTAAATAAAGATTTAGCTTTAGAATTATTTATATTAAAATAAAACATTTATAACCTATTAATGTGGTCATAAATGTTTTTTAAATTAGTTTCATACCTACTAGTTAATTTTGGATTATAATATTTTTTATTAATAATTTCATCTGGTAAATACTGTTGTTTAACATAACTGCCTTTAAAATTATGCGGATATTTGTAATCTTTACTATGCGTTTTTAAATGACTAGGAACTTTACCAACATGTCCCATTTTAACATCATTTATTGCCATATCTAAAGCTACATGAGCACTATTTGATTTAGGCGATAAAGCCATATCAATAACTATTTCACCAAGTGGAATTCTAGCTTCAGGTAGCCCAACTCTTTCTGCCGCCTTAATTGCAGCTTCCAATCTAGGGCCTATAGCAGGATTAGCAAGTCCAATATCTTCATAAGCAATAACAGATAATCTTCTAAAAATAATATCTAAATCTTCAGCAATTATTAATCTTGCTAAATAATGAAGTGCCGCATTAACATCACTACCTCTAATAGACTTTTGAAAAGCACTTATTACATCATAATATCCATCATCATTTTTATCAATATATAAACTTGGTTTACCATTAATTTTTTTAATGCTATCTATATCAATTTTAAAATCATCAGAAGCATAATATGCAACTTCTAATAAATTATAAGCATACCTTAAATCACCACCAGATATAAAAGCAATATAATTAATTGCTTCATCATTAATAACAATATTATCTAAATTTTTACATCCTTTTTTTAAAGCTAATGCAATATCTTCATCATTAAGAGGTTTAACTTCAAAAAGTTGACATCTACTTCTAATAGCCGGATTAATAGAATGATATGGATTAGCTGTAGTAAGACCAATTAAAGTAATTAAACCATTTTCTAAATAAGGTAAAAGCAAATCTTGTTTATCCTTGTTTAATCTATGAATTTCATCCATAATAAGAACAATGCCATTATTTTCCTTAGCTTTTAAAATAACATCATCAATATCTTTTTTACTATTAATAGTCGCATTTAAAAATTCATATTTTAAATGCATTTCATTAACAATAGTATAAGCTAAAGTAGTCTTACCAGTCCCGCAAGGGCCATATAAAACCATGGAAAATATTTTACCATGTTTAATTAAATTATATAAAACCATACCTTTTCCAATTAAATGTTTTTGACCTGCTACATTTTCTAACTTATTTGGTCTTATTATATCCGCAAGTGGTCTCATAATATCACACCCCTTATAACCATTATAAAACACATTAAAAAACTTGTAAATAAATAAAATTTGCTATAAAATTAAGGTAGGTGATAATATGAAAGATGAGTTTATAAATTACCTAAGATTTGAAAAAAAATATAGTGAAAATACTATTAGTTCATATTCTTTAGATTTAAAAAAATTCACAAATTACGTAAAAAAAGATTTTGATAAAATTAATAAAGAAGATGTTCAAAAATATATACAATATTTATCTAAAAAAGAAAGCAGTTTAAGTGTATCAAGAACAATAAGTACACTAAAAAGCTTTTACAAATTTTTACAAATAAATAAATATACAAAAACAAATCCACTTACCTTAATTAGTAATCCAAAACAGCCTAAAACATTACCAAAAGTATTATCAGAAGAGGAAATAAATAAATTACTTGATATAAACTTAAAAACAGATTTTGATTTTAGAAATAAAGCTATGTTAGAATTAATGTATAGTAGTGGACTTAGGGTAAGTGAACTCATAAATTTAACTGTTAATGATATAGATATTAAAAATTGTACAGTTAGAATATTTGGTAAAGGAAGTAAAGAAAGAATAATACCATTAAATGAATATGCTACTAAAGCTATTAATAATTATATTTTATACCATAGGTCAGTATTATTTAAACACGGAGAAAATAACTACTTATTTTTAAATAATCATGGTAATAGAATGACAAGGCAAGGATTTTTTAAAATATTAAAAAAAATAGCTAAAGAAAAAGAAATAAAAACAGAATTTTCGCCTCATACTTTAAGACATTCATTCGCAACGCATTTATTAAAATATGGAGCTGATTTAAGAAGTATTCAAGAATTATTAGGCCATAGTGATATTTCAACAACTCAAATTTATACACATATTACGAATGAAAAATTACAAAAAGATTATCATAAATATCACCCTCACGGGTAAATAAAGGAGAAAGTATGAAAATAATTTCATGGAACGTAGCTGGCATAAGAGCTTGCATAAAAAAAGGATTAATTGATTTTTTCGAAAAAGAAGATGCTGATATATTTTGTATGCAAGAAGTAAAAGCAAATGAAAATCAATTTGATTTTAGACCTAATAAATATAATATGTATTTATTTCCTGCAAAAAGAAAAGGTTATTCAGGAACACTAATTTATTCAAAATTAAAACCAATAAATATAACTTATGGTGGTATCGATGAAGAATATGATGATGAAGGAAGAACAATTACATTAGAATATAATAAATTTTATTTGGTAAATGTTTATGTACCCAATGTAAAAAGAAATTTACAGCGGATGGGATCAAGAATGAAGTTTGAAGATTTATTTAAAAATTATTTAAATGAATTAGATAAAATTAAACCAGTAATTGTATGTGGCGATTTTAATGTTGCTCATAAAGAAGTAGATATATGTAATGCAAAAGCAAATATAGGGCATGCAGGATTTACCTATGAAGAAAGAGAAAAATTTTCTTGTTTACTAGAAAGTGGTTTTATAGATGTATATAGATATTTTAATAAAAATGTTACAAATGCCTATACTTGGTGGAGTTATATGAAAGGAGTGAGAGAAAAAAATGTAGGATGGCGTATTGATTATTTTTTAATTTCAAAACGATGTATAAATAATGTTAAAAATACAATGATTTATAAAGAAACGCTAGGTAGCGACCACTGTCCGATTGGAATTGAAATAAAGTATAATAATTAAAAAAAAGAAGACAATAAAAATGGAGGAATGAAAATGATAAACTATAATTTTGAAGGAAAAAATGTAATAATAACAGGAGGAGCTATGGGATTAGGAAAAGCTTTAGCAAATGCTTTCGCTAAAGCAAAAGCTAATGTTGTAATTGCTGATATAAATACTAAAGAGGCTAATAAAACAAAAGAAGAATTAGAAAAATATGGTACTAAAGTTTTAGTATACCAATTAGATGTAACAAAATATGAACAATTTGAAGGACTAGTAAAATTTACAATGGAAAATTTAAAAACCATTGACATTCTTATAAATAATGCTGGTATCTGTTCTTTACAGTCACTAGATGAAATGAATATAGATAGAATAGATAAAATAATAAGTACAAATATTAATGGCACACTTTATGGTTGTAAAGCAGTATTGCCTATAATGAAAAAAAATAAATACGGTAAAATTGTTAATTTCTCATCAATTGCCGCTAAATTAGGTTCAGCAAATTGTTCAGTATATGCAGCTACAAAAGCAGCTGTATTAGAATTAACGGCATGTTTGGCTAGAGAATATGCCACTGAAAATATAAATATTAATTGTGTTTTACCAGGAATTATTAGAACGCCATTATGGGAAGAAATGCTTAATAAAATGACAGATGGGGATGATAGCAAAAAGAATCATACATTTGAATTATTTACAAACTCAATACCAATGAAAAGGCCACAAGAACCAGAAGATATAGCAAACGCAGTACTATTTTTATGTACCGATCAGGCAAACAATATAACCGCACAAAATTTAGCCATAGATGGTGGTCAAACATATTAAAGGGTTCTTTGTCAAATAGTGTTGGTGAACAATAAATTTGATAAATGAATTGATATT
>CAVGWA010000015.1:0-30576 GCA_963632935.1 Oscillospiraceae bacterium | reverse complement strand
AATATCAATTCATTTATCAAATTTATTGTTCACCAACACTATTTGACAAAGAACCAAAACCCTCTAATTGTTTTGATACTCTATCTGTTCAAATTTTTTTATCTTTTGTTTTTTAGATAGTTCTTTATAAGCTAAAGAAAAATATACTATGCGATGTGGAATTGAAACATCTTTTACTAATACAAACACATTTGATCCTAGTTTTATTTTTTTATTATGTCCCACTTTTTGAGCATGTGCCATATCTTGTGGTGTGACATGACCAATAACATTATTTTCTAAACGAACCTCATTATCATAAGGAGTCATCTTAATAATCTGACCTTTCATAACTTCACCAATACAGCTTTGCATATACTCAGCCATTTTTAATTCTAATGTTTCCACCTCAGCTTTATCAGCTTCTCTTTCCATAAATGAACAATGTGCACACACTGGAGGTAAAACAGCTTCATTACCTAATATTTTAGGAATATCTTCATATGTATAATATTGATTAATTAAATTATGAACTTCTAAATCCGGAAAACGTCTAATTGGTGATGTGAAATGAGTGTAATTATTTAAACCAAGTCCATAATGTCCATCATTATGCGATGAATAAATAGCTTTACTCATACTCCTTAAAATAAAATTAGAAATAATTGAATAAGTTTCTTTATCTTTATATAACTTAATAAAATTATTTAAATCATTCGAATTATATCTTCCATTTTTAATCTTATTTATTAAAGAATCAGTATGAACCTTATCACACAAACCTTCAGCTTTTAAAACATTTAAAGCTGAAATTAAATTATCATCATTAGGATTTCCATGAGTTCTATAAACAAAAGGAACAGATAAATAAGAATGATATTCAGCAACACAACTATTTGCCGCAATCATAAAATTTTCAATTAAACGTTCAGCAGTCCTTTGATTTCTAGCTTCAAATTCTAAAGGTTCTCCAGTTGGAGTAGTAATAACTTTAACCTCATCAGAATAAAAATCAACCTTACCTGCATACTTTCTATTTTCATTAAGTAAATAAGCAACCGTACGCATAATAAGTAAATCAGATAAAAAACTTTCATATCCTTTTGGTACAATATTATTTTCTAATATGTCATTTACATCATCATAATTCATTTTTTTCTTTGATCTAATTACACTATCATATATAAAATAATCTTTAATTTTACCAGTAGAATCAATAATAATATCAACACTTTTAGTTAATCTATCTTCATTTTCATTTAAAGAACAAATTCCATTTGAAAGCTGATGAGGAAGCATAGGAATAACACTATCAGCTAAATAAGCAGAAGTAGCTCTTTTTTTAGCTTCTTCATATAAAGCACTGCCTTCTTTTACATAATGTGAAACATCTGCAATGTGCACCCCCAAAACATAATCACCATCTTCATTTACATCAATACTAATAGCATCATCCATATCTTTAGTATCTTTTCCATCAATTGTAAATATTTTTTTATTCCTTAAATCTACTCTACCTTTAATTTCATCTTCAGATACATTATCTTTAATATTTTTTAATTCTTTAATAACTTCATTAGGAAAATCTTTAAAAAATCCATGAGAACCAGCTATAGTTTCAACATCAATATCAGGATCATCTTTATGACCAATACGATTAATATTTAAACCCTCAAACACCAATTTACCTTCAATTTGAGCAAGCATTTCTTTACCTAGTTTAACTAAAACTCTATCACCTATAACTAATCCTCTTAATTTTTCTTTTGGACATAAAACAGTGACATTTTCATTAATATCATATGGAATAAATTCACCTTTTCCAGCATATTCAAATACTGCACTTCCAGTATTCCTTTTAATAATTTTTTCTACTTTCGCATCTGCATAATGAGTTTTATTATTAGGATTAATATCCGTTAAAACAACAATATCTCCGTCCAAAGCACCATTTAAATTTTCATCATTAATTAAATATTTTATTTTTCTTTTTCCTTGCATAATAAATACAAACCCTTGCCCAGTTTTATTTATATGAATTTCTCCTTGAATTTTACCTAATTGTTTCGAATCAAATTTTTTATAATAACCATATTCATCACAGTATATTTTTCCTTCTTCTTCTAATTCATTTAAAACATTAATAAAAGAAGCTTCATTTACCTCACCTTTTATATGCGCACACTTACGCAACTGAGATTTAGTCAGCTTCTTAATACATACATTATCTATAATAAGTTTTTTTATATCCTCTTCATTAATTTCATTCACTTGAATTTTAGACATTTTAACCACCCTTACAACTTCATTATAGATGGTTTTTTTTCATTTAACAATACTTTATATTAAATTTTGAAAAATAAATACAAATCTATCTCTACCAGTTAAATCTTTTTCTACCTCTACCTTAGAATTAGGAAAATATTTATGACCCAAATTACTAACTGCCTCACCTTGATTAACACCAATTTCAAAGGCAATTATAAATTTATCATTTAAATATAAATTAGCTTTTTCAAATATTTTTTTATAAAAATAAAGTCCACAGTCATCCGCATATAAAGCAATATGTGGTTCATTATTTTTAACAATCTCATCTATTTTTTCATCCTTAGAAACATATGGTGGATTACTTATCAAAACATCAAATTTTCCTTTAATATTTTCAAATAAATCACTTGCAATAAATTTAACATCAGCATCATTTCTTAAAGCATTTAAAGAAGCTACTTCTAAAGCATTTTTAGAAATATCAGAACCTATCACATTACAATCTAAATTTTTCTTTAAAGTAATCCCAATAGCACCTGAGCCAGTTGCTAAATCTAAAATATCTATTTTTTTATTAAAATATTTTTTACAGTAATTTACTATTTTTTCTACCAAAAGTTCTGTTTCAAATCTTGGAATTAAAACATTTTCATTTACTAAAAGATTAACATTATAAAAATCAACATTTCCAACAATATATTGAACAGGAACTCCTTTTTTTAATTTATCAATTCCTTCTTCTAACTTATCTTTAGGTAAATATTTTTTTAAATAATCTAAATCAGTCATTATGCCTCTTTTAGTTTACGGTTTTGATCAGCAGTAATTAAAGCATTAATTATATCTTCTAAATTACCTTCAACTACTCTATCTAAATTTTTAGTAGTATAACCAATACGATGATCAGTTACTCTATTTTGTGGATAATTATATGTTCTTATTTTTTCAGACCTATCACCAGTACCTATTTTACTTCTTCTTTCTGATCCTAACTCTTCTTCTTGCTGCCTTAATTTAGCTTCATATAATCTTGTTCTAAGCATCTGCATAGCTTTTTCTTTATTTTGAATTTGACTTCTTTCGTTTTGACAAGTAACTACAGTATTCGTTGGAAGGTGTGTTATTCTAACCGCACTATCAGTAGTATTTACACATTGACCACCCGCACCAGTACTTCTATATACATCAATTCTTAAATCAGCAGGATTAATTTCAATGTCAACCTCTTCAGCTTCAGGCATAACAAGTACAGTTGCAGTTGAAGTATGAACTCTACCTTGAGTTTCAGTAACAGGAACTCTTTGAACACGGTGAGCACCACTTTCATATTTCAACTTAGAATATACATTATCACCTTTAACCATAAATTCAACCAAAGGATAGCCACCTGCATCAGAATGTTCTTCAGATAAAATTTCTATCTTCCAGCCTTCTTTTTCAGCATATTTAGTGTACATTCTATATAAATCACCCGCAAATATATTAGCTTCATCACCACCAGCAGCGCCTCTTATTTCAACAATAACATTTTTTCCATCATTAGGATCTTTTGGAAGTAAAATTACCTCAATATCTTTTTCTAATTTAGCTTTAGCCTCTTCTAACCTTGCAACTTCTTCTTTCGCAAATTCACCTAATTCTGGATCTTTAACCATTGTCTTCGCATCTTTTAAATCATTTTCAATTCTTTTATAATCTTGATAAGCATCATAAGCATCTTTTAATAATGCTTTTTCTTTAGTAAGTTTTAAAGTCATTTTAATATCACTTAAAACTTCAGGCTTACTTAAAGTTGAAGAAAGTTCATTATATTTTTCTTCAATAGCTACTAATCTTTCAATCATTTTTATCACCTTTTTTCCATGGGTATTATACTATAATTTAAAGACATTTTCAACAAAGAAAAAATGAACTAATCTAGTTCATCTTCATCAACAATAGTTAAATCATCATCTTCAAACTCATCAGTTGCATCATCTAAATCTGTATCATCAATTGGTGAATCATCATCCATATCATGCATATCATCATCAGCCATATCATCTAACTCATCATCTAATTCTTCTTCTGTTTCACTTAAATCTTCTTCTGCATCATCTTCTAATGAAACTTTAACAGAATGATGATCGGTTAAATCCCAAGTTGCATCATCTAATAAAATAAATGTTTTATCAGTTGTTAAACTAGTATAAAAATCGCCAATTTTATTTTCATATTCTTTATCAGACATGCCTAACAATTCACATATTTTTTTAAATATTGTCGGTGTATTTAAACTTTTGCCTTCCTGCTTTATAATCATTTGCGCTAAATCTGTAAAAGAATAAAGTTCTAAATCATCTTTAGACATTTCACTTAATTTCATAAATAACCTCCCCATTTACTTCAATAATCTTAAAACATTGTATCATATTCTATTCAACTGTCAATAGAAAATTTCAAATAATATTCAAAGGTGTCAATATAATTTCCATTTATGCTTAATTTATATATAGCCTTTACACTATTTTTTTTAATTTCTATTTTTTCAGCTTCACTACATATATCAAACTCACCATAATTAGTTATATACTTTCCTTTTAAATTTATGCCTTCTTTTAAATTTAACTTTATAAAATAATCTGATGTGCGTTCAATAATTAATTTATCAGATAAAACTATTTTAGTCCTCACATCATCTTTATATATAATTACATTGTCTTTTTTTATTCCCATTCCTTCAAATTTATGAACAGAATCACTACTTTTTAAAGTAGATGTAATTTTTATTTTACCCATTATACACTCCTTTCAAAGAATTATAACATAATTATTTAATTTATACTTATATTTTTTCTATTTTTTCTAATAATAATTTTAGAAAGTGTTGTGATCTTATGAAAAAGAAACTAATCATTATAATTAGTATTATTTTATTTTTTATATTATCTTTATCATCTATATACATATATGCGAAAATATGTCCCAAACTTCCTATAACTGGAGCAAATGGATATCATTTATATGACGAAAATAATAAATTATATACAAATGATAAAAATATAAAAATTAAAAATATTTCAAAAGATTTAATCAATGCGACCATTTCTGTGGAAGATAAAAATTTTTATAAACATCATGGCTTTGATTTTTTAAGAATTATTAAAGCAATGGGTATTAATATAAAAAGTAAAAAAAACGTGCAGGGGGCTTCTACAATAACCCAGCAATATTCAAAAAATTTATTTTTAAATTTTAATAAAACATGGGAAAGAAAAATAAAAGAAGCTTGGATAACTATAAGATTAGAAACACATTATAGTAAAAATGAAATATTAGAAGGTTATTTAAATACTATAAATTATGGTGGCGTTTTTGGCATTGAAAATGCCTCAAAATATTATTTTAATAAATCCGCAAAAGATTTAAATTTATCTGAAGCAAGTATGCTTGCAGGAATACCTAAAAATCCTAGTAAATATTCACCTTTAATTAATGAAAAAAATGCGAAAAAAAGACAAAAAATTATTTTAAATTCAATGGTTAAAAATAAATATATAACCGAAAGTGAAGCTGATGAAGCGTATAAAACAAACCTTGTTTATCAAAAAAACAAAGATAATAATAATTATAATATGATGATGTATTATCAAGATGCGGTTTTAGATGAATTAAAAACTATTAAAACAATTCCTTCTTCTTTTTTAGAAACCGGTGGCCTTAAGATATATACTAATTTAGACTTAAAAGCTCAAAAAATTTTAGAAGATAGCATTAATAACAATATTACTAATAATAATATACAAATATCAAGCATTATTATGAATCAACAAACAGGTAAAGTTTTAGCTTTAACAGGAGGTAAAGATTATAATAAAAGTCAGTACAATAGAGCTTTAAAAGCAAAAAGACAAATAGGATCAACAATTAAACCATTTTTATATTACTCTGCCTTAGAAAATGGTTTTACTCCATCAACAACTTTTACAAGTGAAAAAACAACTTTTAGTTTATCCAACGGAAAAACATATACACCTAAAAATTATAATGATGAATATGCGAATAAACCAATAAGTCTAGCTGCTGCAATAAGTTATTCGGATAACATTTATGCAGTTAAAACCCATCTTTTTTTAGGACAGTCAGCTTTACCTGATATTTTAAAAAGAGTTGGAATAGAAAAAAATTTTTCATCACTTCCTTCTTTAGCTTTAGGGGCAAGTGAAATAAAAATGATTGATATGATGACTGCATACAGTACTTTAGCTAATGAAGGATACAAAATAAAACCATATTTTATTAATAAAGTTACTGATATGAAGGGTAATGTTTTATATGAATATAAACAAGATAAAGAAAATGTTTTAAATAAAAATACAGTATATGTTTTAAATGAATTATTAACAACAACATATGCGAAAGAATTTAAAGATTATAATGTACCAACATGTTTAAGTATTGAACCTAAAATGAGTCATAAATATGCAATTAAAACCGGGACAACGAATACAGATAATTTAATATTTGGTTATAATAAAAATTTAGTTGTTGGCATGTGGAGTGGATATGATAATAATGAAAATGTTTCAAATGAAGATAGTTCTAATTTAAAAAATGCTTGGGTTGATATTATGGAAAAATATTTAGAAGGAAAAACAGATGAGGAAACATGGTATAAAACACCAAATAATGTTGTAGGTGTTGCAATAGATCCTATAAGTGGTAAAGCTGCTTCAGATAATTCAAAAGCTAAAATTTTATATTATATTAAAGGAACAGAACCAGTTCAAAATAAAACTTCATTAGACGATACTATTCCAACTATAAAAATAGAAAATTAAAAGAAGATGTTATCTTATTAAAGTAAGTCTTCTAACATCTTCTTCATTTTTATATATTTGATTTAAAAATAATCTATAATTATAAATATTCCATTCATCTAAAATTTCGTTATTTGCATCTTTTGCCATTTCAATAGTGAATGAACGATATTTTTTTCTTTCTGGATAATAAGTTCTTGTGTTGTATATTATTGGACTAGAAAAGTCATAACCTAAAAGTTCATTTGTTTGTTTATATAATTTAGTATGTTGTAATAATCTAGCTAATCTAGTATTTCCATCATCAAATAGTTGCATAGTAGCAAGCAGTCCATGAACCATTATAGGATGGGTAAATATATCTTTATTTAACTGTTCATCGTTATAAAACTCTAAAAATTTTGAAGCAAGCATTTCAATGTCATCTACTCTTGGTGGAATATAATATATCTCACGATTTCCATCCACCATAGCTCCTACTATTTTATTATTTTCTTTTCTATAAAAATAATCATTACTAGAACCATTACTAGTTCCTTCCATTAAAAGTCCATGAGCGTGCTGTAAACCAATACTTGAAAGATTGTCATCTGCTTCACATAGAAAATCAATAGCATGAGGTAATATTCTATCTAAACGAGCATCCTGAACGTCTAATAAAAACTCTTGTTCTTTTTCTAATTTTTGATTATCTTTTATATCATATTTTTTTATAACGTCTAAATATGCACCTAATAAATCTTCTGGTAAAGACATAAGCAAATCTAAATATTCATTATATTCTTCTAAAAGCCATTTCTTTTGTTCGATAGCTTTTTGACTTGGTTTATAATCAAAAACCTTGTCAAATAAATGTTCATCAACTACCGAATATTGACCACTTTCAATACACTTTTCTATTTCTTTAATTCCATCTAAAGTACTCATTTGTTCCATATAAATCTCCCCTTCATTGAAAAGATATTATATATGTTTTTTTTAAAATGTCAAATTGACACTATTCATAATCAAATATTTCTAACTCATCACCAGTTTTTAACCCAAAGGCATTACCTTCATCACTATCTAAATGCAATTCTAAACTAGATAGTTGTAAAACCTTTAGATAAACATTATCAAGTATTCCACCTTTCTCACCACCTACCTTAACCTTTACTTTAGTAACATTTTCTAAATGGTACTTTTTAACTTCTTCTGGACTTATATGAATATGCCTATTAGCTAAAATACATCCTTCATCTAAGTGCACACACCCATTAGGTCCAATAAGTGTTATAGAACTTGATCCTTTTAAATCACCTGATGTTCTAATAGGTGGGTTTAATTTTAAATAATAACTATCAGTTCTTGATATTTCCACTTGAGTATATTTCCTAATAGGTCCTAAAACTCTTACATGTTCAATTTTTCTTCCTTCATTTTCTATTGTTACAAATTTATCAGAAGCAAATTGTCCTGGTTGTCTTAAATCCTTTACATTATTTAATTTTTCTAAACCAAATAATTTTTCATAAACATCATTTGATAAATGTACATGACGCATTGATACACCCAAAATTACTTTCATAACTACCTCCCCGTTTATTATAACATTTTTTAAACATATTTGTATTTAATTAGAATATCATTAAAATGAAAGGAATGATTAAATGAATAATTTTGTAAACCAACCATTTCCTGGAAATCCAATTTATTCAGGAAATAATACAGTTCCTAATCAACAAATGCAAGTAAATTATAATGTTGAACAGTCTTATATTGAAAACATTTTAAGATTAAATAGAGGTAAACAAGTGGAAATATATGCATCATATCCTGACTCAGATCAATGGCGTAATAAAGTATTTTCGGGAATAGTTGAACAATCAGGACGAGACCATATTATTTTAAGTGATCCTAAAACTGGTAATTGGTATTTAATTTTATTAATATATGTTAATTTTATTAAGTTTGATGAAAGAATAATTTCAGACCCTGAATTTTATCCAAACAATTGAATTTAAATTTCATATTTGTTATAATACCATTAAGGTGATGATATGATTACATTTATTGTTACAACATCTATATTAATAACTATATGTATGTTTTTTATCTTAATTATAAATACTTACAATAAATTTCAAGTTTACATAATAAGAATAAATGAAGCTGAAGCTAACATCGATGCAGTACTGAGAAAAAGATTTGATTTACTTAATAAATCAATTGATGTAATTAAAACAAACACAAATACTGAAGAAGATGTATTAGAACAAATAGTTAAACTACGTTCAAGAAAATTAAGTAATTTTGATTTAGATAGAAAGTTATATGATGGACTAAAAGAATTTGAAAAGTATAAAGAAAAATATCCTGAATTAAAAAACAGTGAATCATTTATGAAAATAGATATAGCCATAAATGAATCAGAAGCTGAAATAGTTGCATTTAGAAAGTATTATAATGATATAATTACAGATTATAATAAAATGGTAAAATCATTCCCATCAAATATAATAGCTATTATATTTAAATTTAAAGATAAATTTTACTTTGATGGAAAAAATATGAATGACGATATTATTGATGATTTTAAACTATAAAAAGTTCCATTTGGAACTCTTTTATTTTGCCCTTTTATGATGACCAATTATAAATAAAATAATAAATACAGCTGTTGCACTACATCCATAAATGATATAATCTTCATTTATTTTAGCAGTTTTTTTTGTTTTTTTTGTTTCTTTTTTATCACTTTTTATAACATATTCACCATTTTTAGTGTACAAATAATTTTCTCTAGCATATCTTGCAACATAATCTTTATCTTGAAGCTTATTTATCTCAGTTTTAAGTGAACTCGCATTTGTTTTAAGTTCATTAAGATTTTCAGTTAAAGTTTGCTGCTCAGTTTTTAATTTATATAAATCATTAATTGTTGTTACAAATGTAAAAATAAAATAAACAATGGTAAAAACAGCTAATGTACCAAACAAAGCTAATCTTCTTTTTGCTTTTTTACTAACCTTTTTCTTAGCCATTCCTACCACCTACTTTCTATGAAAATTATAGCATTTTTAAATTATACATGCAATGAAATAGACTTTTTTAGACATTTCATTTTACACCACTTTGATACTTTATTTTCAATATAAAAACCAAATACTATCATAAAAAGTTCATATGGATGGAATATAGCATTATTTATTTTTTTTAATATTATAAAATATAGCAAAGTACTAGAAAAAACAATTAATATAGTTCCAATAAGTTTAATGATTTTATTTTGTGAAAAAATTATTTTATAATTTATATTTAAAAACAAAGAAAAAACAATACCAAAGAAAAAAGAAAAAATTAATGAAATTATTTGAACATCGAGTGACATTATTTAAATAATTTCCCCCATAAACTAGTTTCTTTTTCTTTGCTATCTTCCTGATAGGCAATACTATCAACTTTACCTTTAATAGAAACATTACCTTGATAAGTATCTAATTTTATTATTTCTAACCCTTCTCCTTTTAAAATCAAATTTCCCATACTAGTAACCATTAAAAATTCATTTTCATCAAAATTATCTATTTTTTTAACACCAGTTATAATGATGTTTTTTCTTTCATTAATTGTTATACTATGATTCAAAGATGTTATAACACTATCTATCTTATCCATTATTAACCCCCTCCTAAAAAAATATATGAATTTAAATTAAAAAAATGAACCTATTGTTCTGGTTCATCTTTTATTTTATTATATTCACTTAATATAACATCTTCAAATAATTTACGGCATTCTTTTGTTATTGGATGAGCAACATCATGATGAACACCTGACTTATCTTCACGACTTGGCATAGCAACAAATAAGCCATTTTCTCCTTCAATAATTCTAATACCATGAACTGCGAAGCAATTATCTAATACTACAGAAGCAATACCACGCATACGGTTCTCATTGCCAACTTTACGGACATTTACTGATGTAATTTCCATCTAATCTCTCCCTTCTAGCATGATTTCAACTTCAGTATACAATATTTAAAGTCAAAAATCAATGACTTATTTATATATTTTGATGGTTTTTGTTATAATATCTGCATACGAAAAAGATTTTATAATATCTGTTTTTACTAACTTAATTAAAAAAACAAAATTATATATTTTAATAATTTTAGCTTCATATGTTTCATATTTATTTCTACCTAAATTATATTTTATTTTAACTGTTTTTCCTAAATATGGAATTAAAACTTCTTTAATAATCTTAACATCATATTGTGTTTTAGCGGGGATAACCAACATACATTGTCCCTTTCGTTATAATTCCACCCATACCATCTTTTCCATATTTAGTTTTTTCTAATACATCTTTTAAATCAATATCTTTATTAACATCAGATAAACTCATTTTACCCGCAATAATAGCGGGATCTAGAGCATGAATATTTACCCTTTTAGGACTAGATGCAAAGTTAGCTCCTGCTCTAATTAATTCCTCATAGTAAGAACCACACCCCCCAGATATTATAATAAGTTTTTCATGACTACCTTCAT
Source organism: Oscillospiraceae bacterium (assembly GCA_963632935.1). Classification (GTDB taxonomy): domain Bacteria; phylum Bacillota_I; class Bacilli_A; order RF39; family UBA660; genus Coprosoma. The sequence goes on along the minus strand of CAVGWA010000015.1, from coordinate 18,989 downwards.
ATTCTCTGGCTTTTTTAATAGCATTTGCGAAAAACCGACTATTTTTATAAGCGTCAATATCATAAATATTACCTTTCTTTTTATAATAAGCATCATGACCTGTAATCACTAAAATATTAGGCTTATATTGTTTTAATAATGGAATAATATCCTTTTCCATATCTTTCTCAGTAATATTTACACCAACAGCCCATATATTAATATCTTTATAATAATCTAAACATCTTTTCAAATACTCTTTATCGCTATCAATATGAACTACTTTACCTGGAAGATAAAAAAAATCATTTCTATCAAGCTGTTTAATACTAAAAACACGGTTTAAAAAAGGTTTCTCTTCTTCAATGTCACCACCATCATACATCTTTAAATCGCTTATAAAACTATCAACCAATAATCTAACATTAATTCCTTTTAATTCACACTTATCATCATATATTTTAACAATTTTAAATGTGATATCATTATTATGTGAACATCGGGTTACTAAATCACCAACTTTAAAATCCATAATATCACCCATATTAAGTATATTAATTAAACTTACAAATATGAATTATTTTACACCTTAGTAGTGTGACTAAATTATAACACGTAAAAAAGCAGCAATTTACTGCTTTTCATCATAAATTTAAAAGAACTAAAATTAATTATAAAAACTTTAAATTTTTAAATGTTTTCTTACAGCTCTCCAAGAACCAAACATACCAACAGCTACACCAATTAAAAGTAAAAGTAATGAAGTTGTATAAACAAATGGTACTGGTTTTATTAACTTTATAAATGGTGAAAATAATTGACCATTAAAATTCTTATAAAGTGCGGTATATCCATAAACTGTAGTTAAAATTGGAACAATAGAACCAAGTGCTCCTAAAAGTAAACCTTCAATAATAAATGGAATTCTAATATTTAAATTGGAAGCTCCAATTAATCTCATAATACCAATTTCTCTTTGACGGGAATTAATTGTAATCTTAATCGTATTTGAAATTAAAAATGCCGTAACTAATATTAATGCAATAACAGCTCCAATACAAATCTTATGAACAAAAGTAAATACAGACACTAATTGTTCTACCATACCTTCCCCATATTTAACTAAAGTTATACCATCGATTTTTTTAATTTCATTTGCTACTTTTTCAATTTTATTTATATCTTTAACTTTTACTTGAAAAGTATTTTGAATTGGATTTTCATCATCATTCCAATTTTTCATGATACTATCAAATGTTTCAGATGAATCTCTCATTTCTTTAGTAATATTTTGCTTAGAACGAAATTTATAACTATCAACATTATCAAGCATTGAAATTTTATCTTTTATTTCATCTATTTGGCTATCATCAGCTTTATTATCTATAAAAGCCACTATTGTTACATCCTTTTCAACTAAAACTGTAAAATTATTTACATTATCAGATAAGACAATTGATACGGCAACCACAATAAGAGTAATAGTTATACAAGATATAGAAGCAAATGATAATGAAAAGTTTCTAAAAACGCCCTTAAAAGCATCACGAAAATTTCTTCCAATAATTCTAAATGTTTTCATTGCTATAGGTTCCCCTTTCATAATCTTTTAACACTCTACCTGAATCTAATACAACAACTCTCTTATTCATTTTCTTAACAACATTAATATCATGAGTTACCATTATAATTGTTGTTCCTAAATTATTAATTTCCTCTAAAACTTTCATGATTTCCATACCTGTTGTTGGATCCAAATTTCCTGTTGGTTCATCACAAATCAAAAGTTTAGGTCCATTTACAATAGCTCTAGCTATCGCAACTCTTTGTTGTTCACCACCTGATAATTGTGAAGGATAACTTTTTATTTTACTTTTAAGACCAACTAGTTCTAATACTTTAATTACCTTATTATGTATTTCATCTTTTGGTAAACCAAATATTTCTAGAGCAAAAGCTACATTTTCATAGACAGTTGATTTAGGAAGTAATTTATAATCTTGAAAAACTACACCAATTTTTCTTCTTATTTTATAAACTTTACCATTACGAAGTTTACCAACATCAATACCACCAACTATTATTTGACCAGAAGTAGGTTTTTCCTCACGGTAAAGCATTTTTATTAAAGTTGATTTGCCACATCCAGTAGATCCTATTATAAAAACAAAATCACCTTTTTCAATTGTTAAATTTAAATTTTGAATGGCAGTAACACCTGTTTTATATGTTTTTTTTACATTGGTCATTCTAATTAAATCCATATGTGTCACCTCTTTCTATTCTTTATGTCCCCGAATTTCATATGTATCCATTATAATTATAAAAGCATCAGGATCAAGTCTAGCTATACCTTCAGTAGCTATAAAATATTCTCTTGTAGGTATTGCACATAATAAAATTGTATTTTTTTTATTTGTATATCCACCTTTAGCAGATATTTCAGTAACACCATGATTAAGATTCATGATAAATTCTTTAATAGCCTCTTCTTCGGTTGTAATTATCTCTAAAGTTTTATATTCCGAAATACCAAGTATTACCCTATCACTTACTAATCCAGATATATATAATGTCATAATGGAATAAATAAAAGACTGCCAGCCATAAACTAATCCACCTGCAAGCATTATAAGCCCTTCTGAATATAAATTAGCTTTACTATACTGCATCTTACCATATCTAGATAAAATTTGTTTTAAAACATCAGTTCCACCAGTTGTAAAATTATTTTTAAAAACAAGTCCAGTTCCTACACCAGATATAAGTCCACCACACAAAGCCAAAACAACAGGTTCTGTTGAACCTAAATCAATATAATTTGGTAAAAAATCAGTTAACTTAATAAATAACGGATAACAAATAGAACCAAGTATCGTTGATTTCGTGACATCTAAACCTAAAAAAACTAAACTAGCAATTAACAATAAAGCATTACCAAATAAAATTAACAAAGATGGATCAATATTATATAACTTCTCGGTCATAATAGAAATACCACTTAAACCAAAAATCAAATGACTTGGTTTTATAAAAAGATTAAATGCAACAGCTGAAAGCAAGACACCAATCAAAAACATAAAATAACGTTTTATTATTTTAAAACTTGTTATTTCTTTAAGCAAATTACTACTATCTATTTTTGACTTTTTAGCAAAAATCATTTAAGCATTCCTCCTTAAATTAGAACTAATAAATTTATCAATATCTCCATCTAACACCCTATTTACATTTACATCCTCACAACCACTGCGATGATCTTTAACTAAAGTATATGGACACATAATATAACTTCTTATTTGAGAGCCAAAGTTAATATCATCTTGTTTTCCTTTTAGTTTTTCTAATTTTCTTTTTTTATCTTCTTCATAGATTTCATATAACTTACTTTTTAATATCTGCATAGCTTTAGCTTTATTTTGAACTTGACTTCTTTCATTTTGACAAGTAACTACTATACCTGTTGGAAAGTGTGTTATCCTAACTGCACTATCAGTAGTATTTACAGACTGTCCCCCTGCACCAGAACTATGATATACATCAATTTTTAAATCCTTATCATTTATCTCAACATTAACATCATCATCAATAACAGGAGTAGCCGAAACAGAAGCAAATGAAGTATGTCTTCTCGCACCAGAATCAAAAGGAGATATTCTAACTAACCTATGAATGCCCTTTTCATTTTTTAAATAACCATAGGCATTTAGCCCTTTGACAATAAAAGTTATACTTTTAATTCCAGCTTCCAAACCATTTTGTGTATCAACAACTTCAATTTTAAAATTGTGTTTCTCACAATATCTTAAATACATTCTATAAAGCATATTAGCCCAATCACAAGCTTCAGTTCCACCAGCACCAGAATGAATTTCTAAAACGGCATCATTTTTATCATAATCACCATTTAACAAAATAAGATTTTCAATGTCATTGATTTTTTTCTCTAAATATATACTTTCATTAGCAAGCCAATCAATACTATCAACATCATCTGTCTCTAATGCCTTAGCCATCTGCATATAATCAGTAACATCAGTTATTAAATTATTAACACTTTCTAATATATTTTTTTCAGCATTTAATTTTTTTACAACATCTTCGCTGTGATTTTTATCATTCCAAAAATTAGGTTTAAGCATCTCTTCTTCAAGATTTTTTATAATTTTATTTTTTTCATCAGGGTCAAAGTGACCTCCATAAATCATTTAATTTATTTACGTAATTTTCATAACATGTTATTAATTCTTTTAATTCCATAGCCCATCTCCTATCTTTAATTAATTATACCAAAATATCAATAAAAATTAAAGAAAAAAACTGCTTTTAAACAGTTTATTCACTGGTATCAACACCATTAATAAATTTTCTACTACAGCTCCAAACATCACTAATAGTTTGACCATCTTCATTGGATTTATCTTCTACACCTGAAACTAAATTAACAGCAAACTGGACAATAAATACAATTAAGAAAACAACTAGTGCAGAAATAAGACGTGAGACAAAAGCTTTTTGATATTTTTTTATATCTTCTTCTTTTTTAGCCACAATTGATTTTGTAAAATCAAGCATTCCCAAAATAACAAGTAATATAGGTACAGCAATTTTAATACATTTTACAATCAAAGCAACTACATTAAACAAAGCATTTGGAACTAATATTCCCTCACATAACGTAGAATCAGTTACATCTAATAAATTTATTAAATCCATAGATTTTCCTACTTCCTAATTACCATTAATTAATTGACTTGCACATGACCAAGCTTCACTAGATTGGTTACCTTCGCCACCAATTTTAGAAGCAATATTAACTGCAAGCTGAACGATAACGACAACTAAAAATACAACAACAGCAGCAATTAATCTTCTCATAAATACTTTTTGCCCTGCTTTAATATCATCTTCTTTTTGTCCAATAATAGCTTTAGCAAAATCAAGCATTCCCCAAATAATTAACAAAATTGGAACAACAACTTGAATAGCAACAACAACTAAATGAACTAAATTTTTGATTCCTTCCGGAATAGATGTACATAAATCGTTAGCATTTACTAACATATTAACTAAATCCATAATTCTCCTCCTTAACTTATATAATAAATATACAATTATTAAGCTTGTTTGTCAATAAAAACAAAATAAAAAGCAACAAATTGACGCTACTTTTTATAATATAATCTACTTAAATAATCCTCTAATACCTTTTTTATCACTTACGCCTTCAATATTACCTTGTTTATAAAAACCAAGTTTTACTAAAAATTTATTTAAAGCTACATTTTCATCACTTTGATCATTTAAAGGCGGCATCTTATAAAAAACATCAAGACCAAGTTCAAATTCGAAATCAGACACATCTTTTTCATCTAGCATACACTGATTTAAAACAATCTTTTTGTTTTTACATTTTTCAAATGCCTTAGAATCACGTGACAATAATTTATTGAGTTTAATTTTAGTAGGTTCAATTAAATAAATATTTTCACTAGCTAAACCTTCAGCTAAAGGACTATTATTAGCATCAATTAAAATAACATCAGCCCCACTATATTTAGAAATAGTATTGCCTAACTCATTATTAGAAACACTAAACATTTTATTTTCATCAAAATACATAAAATCGTGTTTATCAACTTCAATAGCGACAACATTATAATTTTTAGCAAGTTGCTTTTTAGCAATATATACTAAAGTAGTTGCTCCAGCACCTAAAGTCACATCCTTAAAAGAAATAACCATAGTCTTTTTAACTTCATTATATGATGAATTTAAATTAACAGCTTGTGCATAATTAACCTCATGTGTTGTATCTAATTGATGATATTGAGCAACATCACGATAACTATTTGGATGATCATATAACCATTTAACGCCTTCAACATTCATTGTAAAATTATAAATTCTCATAGATATTAAATCGGATAAATATTCAGGATTAGATGTTTCAGGAGAACCATCTAAAAGTAAAATTAATTTATCCATATCCAAAGATAGAGAAAGTTCTTGTAATACTTTTATATTCTTATAATCTTTTAAAGCAGTAATATCTAAAATCATCTTATTAAAATAAAATGATTGGAAAGTTTTAACAATTTCATCTACCGTAAATTCACCCTCTAATTTTTTTATAACATCAATATCTAAACCAGCAAGTGCATCACGATATTTATTTACGATTATTACGTTCATATTATCACCCCTAACTATTTATTTCATTAAATATCATAGTCTCACCTTTAACAGGTATTTTTATAAATCCACTAATAATTGGAACATCAAAATACATATAAGCAATTACCCTATAATACTTACCACAATTAGCTGAACTACTATTTTTACAAGTATCAAATTCATAAACACAATACTGATAATTACTATTCTTATTAATTAATACACCAGAACCACCATTACCACTAACACTACTAGCACAAGTAGCAGTATTATTTTTATTACTAGTATTTACTCTATATCCAATATTTTTTAACCACTGTTCCACTCTTACTTCAGTAGAATCATCACCACTTCTAGTGTATCCCTGATCTTTTTCAATTTCCTCAACAATCTTATTTTTCACCTTAAAAGCTTTAGAGTAAGAAAGCGAACCAACAAAGAATGCAAGTAAAATAATTACAAATATAATTACAAGGTTAAATACCCCAGCATTAGCAATCGCTTCTTTCATATCCTCGCCCCCTGACTTTGACCATCAGAAAAATTATAAATACGTTCTCCCTTAGTATAAATAGGAATTTTAAATTTACCAGCAATAGGTAAATCAACATAAATATAACTTATTAAACTATAATTATAATATATTGGTTTATTATCTCTATTGGTTATATTTTTTTCATTAGAACCCCTATCATCACTGTGATAATAAACACAATATAAATATTTCGAAGAAGTAGAAGTAATTAATGTCCCACCATTTTTAGTTTTAGGACACTGATTTTGTCCTGTTACTTCGTAAGTATAACCAATAGATGACAAATACTGTTCCATTTCATTTTTTGATAACTTATTATAACCTTCAAATTTATCTATAGAATATAATAATCTTTCATTAACCTTAAATGCTTTATAATAACTTATAGTGGCTGAAAGTAAACCAATAACAATAATTACAAACAGTATAATTATATTATATAAAAACGTACTTCCTATACTTTCCCGCATTTATCTCACCCCATTTATACTAAGAAAAACTTGCTTTTAAGCAAGCATATTATTTAGTGTTTTTAGTAGAATTATTAACACAAGTATTATAATCTTGTGCACTGTAAGAACTACTTCCTGCCTTGCAGGAACCACTTTTCCAAACACCTCCGGCATCTGTACAACAAGCTTTTTTTGCTGTAGAACCCATTAAATTAGAAACTAATGGAGTTACTACTGCAACAACAACACCTATTAAGATAATTGCAACAACTGTTAAGTTTGCTTCACCTGCAGCTTCTTTCATAACTTAAACACCTCCTCATTGTTATTAATTAAATTATAACATATATAAATAAAAGTTTCTATATATTTTTTTCTTGCTTTACACTAAAAGTTCATCATCATCATCATAGCTAAAAGTAAGAATCCTAAGATACCTCCACCGGTACCAAATAACATAATCATTGTTTTATTTTCCATTTTTTCTAAACGTTCTTTATACTTTTGTTCACGTGCTTTATTTTGTAAAGTCGAAATTGTTCTTGAAAACATAAGTAATTGTTCTTGTTTATTTTCTTGGCTACCTAAACCTAGCCTATAAAGTAATCTCATCATTCTCATAGAATCTCTAACTGGATATTCATGAGCAAAGTCCATATATGGTTGAACTGAAGCATCACCAGCATCAATTTTAGCAACCAATTTTCTTAAACCTGGTTTGAAAATTTCGGGTGCTGTTTCTATTGACCTAGAAAGAGCTACTGGAACTGTATAGTGTTGAACTAAGATTTCAAGCCCCTTTAAATAGTATGGTAACATTAAATTAATTTTATGTAAGTTTTGCTTATAATAACTACTTAATTGTATATATGATAATTTAAACATTCCAAATCCTAATAAAAAGGAAAGTAACGTATAAACAAAAGATAAATTAGACATAAATATAAATAAACAAAAGATTATAGTAACAATTCCATTACGCACTCTAAGCCCAAACATTTTATTTACATCAACATCTCCACCATATCTTATTCTAAGTAAAAACTCATAATCATCTTCCATCAAAGATCTAAAATATGGTTCAGTTTCTTTAATAAATTTGTTGGAACTGAAATAATTGTTATATTGAAGCAAAAATAGAACAATAATAGCTATTATTATAAAAGTTAAACCTATACTCATTATTCCGCCCCCACATCTTCATTATAATATTTTTCACCAGATAAGATGAAATATGTATTAAGCCATATAATGCCGTGTAAAAGTAATTTTACCCACCAGCTTTCCAACATTTCATTATATGTTTCTAAGCCTAACATAAATTGAACAAGCATAACCATTAAATATAAAATAATACCAAATTGTAAAAACTTCTTATGGAAAGCTGCCCTATCAATTCTATCTCTATAAACTCCTTCTACAAGCATATCGATATCTTGACTCATGTTTTCTAAAGATTCACCTGCATCTCTTGAACCTTCATTAGTAATTTGTAAGAATAATTGATGCATATTTCTTACAATGTAATAATCATATTTACTATTCATATAATTTAAAGATTGATCAATAGTACCGTTTTCATAAGCCATATCAATCATCATTTTAACATCTGCTTTAACGGGATCTTCTAATACATCAGAAGCATATACACCTTCCAATGCTTTGACGAAAGATTGAGTCGTAGCAAATTCCATAATTGTATTTGTTGTATATACTTGAATTTGTTCAAATATAAATTCACTATATAATCTCTTACACCTTAAATAAGTTAAATAAGGAATAATAGAAACAGCAACTACAGCATATACTAAAGAGATAACAATATTATAAAAATATAAATATGTAACAACAGCAGCACCTACCGCAAATACAATAATTTGAATTGTATATTGTCTAGGAGTATACTCTTGGCCTAATTCTTTTACCTTTTCCCTAACAACTTTAAATGAATAAGGAGCATACTTATCATAAATTACACCAATTCTCTTGTTAAGAAATTTATATACATTATTAGAATTACTATTATTCCTATAAAGTACAATAAATATTGCTATAACTAAAACTATTAAAAATATTAAAAATGTCATATCGCCCCTCCTATCCAAATAAATTTTCAGTGTCATCAACACTAGAAGAATCTAAAGTAAAATCATTTGAAGAATCATTCACAGAAACATTAGAATTAACATTATTTTCCACAATATTGCCTTCAACACTATTTTTCATAGAATCATTAGAAGTAAAAGTATCACCAGCCATATTTTGTAATTCTTTAGGTAAAAACACGCCTTGAACCTCTAAATAATCAATTAAATATGGACTAGGATTATTTCTGATAACTTTACCATCCGCACCTTTTCTATAAATAATATTATGTTTAGCTTCATTAGTATCACTAGTTACATAAAATTCAGTAACCTCAGCAATTTCTCTTCTAAAATGCTTAGTAATTTTATCTTGATAACCTCTAACATATATACCAATTTGAACATACCTACAAATAGAACTCATAAATTGATCCAAATCTTGATTAGTTTCCAATAAACTATACATACGGTTTGGAATAGATACAGCCTTATCCGCATGTATTGTAGATAAAATATAATGTCCAGATGAAATTGAATTACGAACAGCAAGTACAGCTTCCGCACTACGAACCTCTGAAAGTAAAATCCATTTTGGATTTTGTCTCATACAAGCTTCCAATATATCAGTATAAGAAGCAATATTATTAGTTTTAAGAGAAACAACATCACGATGAGGAAAAATTTTATCCAAATGTAATTCCAAAGTATCCTCAATTGTAATAATTTTTTCATTTTCAGCTATCTTACTAGCTAAATATTTAACAAGCTCCGTTTTACCAGAACCAGTTTCACCACAAACAATTATATTGCAATGTCCCAAAACACATTGTTCTAAAAAATCAATTATATCTAATTCAACATATCTATCCGCAACTATTTTTTCTTTTTGTAATCGAATCTTAGCAGGTGTTTTACGTAAAACACAAGCAATTCCATTAGAAGAAACAGATTCATGGATAAAAGCTAAACGTAACTCTGCACTTTCAGCATCCAAAAATGGATGAGCCATGTTAAAAGTTTTACCCATAACATTTGAACATTGAAACGCTAGCTTTTCCATAAATGCATTATTAATTGCAGGATTTTCAATTCTATATATTCCCTTAGATAATGTTTTTAAATGAATTTGTCCACCATTATCATAAGAAACATCTGTTATATCATCATCATCCAAATAGGGTTTTAAAGCACCAAAATCTATTTGGTCAAACATATTATTCATAATTATTGTCCTGTAGTATTAGTTGAATTAGTAAGTGGAATATCAGTAGTTAAAGTATGAGCTGTACCATCTTTTTCAGTAACAGTAGCAATCAAAGTACCATTAGCTGTATAAACTAAATCTTGAGAAGTTTTTGTTACTTTAACTGTTTTACCACCATTTTTTATATAAGAACATGTATAAGTAGAACCACAACCCTTAGGGAATGTAATAGTTACAGTATTAGGTGTTCCACCAGTTTCCTTTACAGTAGGTAATAATTCATCAGTTGTAGTAGTTTCAGCTTCAGGAATATTTATTGAATGAGCTTCAATATAATCAACTAATTGTTGTGTAGAAACTTCAGTAGTACCTGTAGTAGCTACTTTACCACCATGTGGTACTGGATAAAGTTCAACACCCAAACTATCCATATAAGATGCTTTCTTTAAAATAGTATACAATTTACTCTTAAGTCCAAAAATTAACATAGAAGGAGTTCTATCCTCACTAGTATTTTCAAATACAGCTTTACCAGAAGAATCTTTAACAGCAAGTACTTCAACATTTTCAATTAACTTACCAATCATAATCTTCTCATCAGAACCATCACCAACCTTCATATAAATATCAATTTTATTTCCAGGAAAAATTGAATTACCATAAGTACTTTCCATATCAACTGGAAAATTATAAACAACCTCTCCAGATTTAACCTTAGTAAAAGCAGCATCAGGAAGTTCATCTTTACTAATTACTGTATCAGTATAAAACATACTTCCTTCAGGTATTACTGAATTTACATTAGAATATTTACCAACAATTTGTGATTTTGTTCTAATAACATTATCACTTACTGAAACATTAGGCATTTCAACAAGTTCAACCATATCATCTGTAATTTCAGTTCTTGGTTGAATAGTTTCAGTAGCTACAGGAATTTCAATAGGTTGAACAGCTTTATTAATTTGTGAACTATAACCAACATAAAGTAAAATTAATATAGCTATAAGGCCAATAACTGTAACCACATTTTTATTTTTAAAAAACTTTTTAAATGTCATTGTTATATTATCCATTATATTTTCCTCTTTTCTTATTCTTTTTTTAATATGGTGTTTCTAAAATAGCATCAATACTATTAGTTAAATCAAAAGTAACCTTAGTACTACCATTAACACCAACAACACCAGAAGTAACGCTTAAACTTACTTTAGGTGGATATTCATTAACATCATAAAATTTAATTTCATATTGTCTAGATCTGCTTGCACTTTCAGCATATCTTCTAACAAAATTTTCAACAAATTTTTCTCTATGTATTCTTACAATACCATTTGCTCTATAAGCAGAATAATCAAATGCATCCCACATAGCAGCTTCAGTAACTTCTTTTAAAAGCTGCGAATTATGTTCGTCGGTATTAGTTAAGTTCTGAAATAAAACTATGAAAAATATTGACGTAACACCTAGAAACACAACAAATATACCCCAAAATGACTCTTTCATGTTCTACCTCCTAACTATTACAACTATTAAATCCATCTTTGGTGCTTTTATTAGCACATTTTCCAGTTGTAGTAACAACAGTTTTTAAGAATTGACTAATACAAGCATTACCATTATCTTTACAACTTAAAGTAAAATCATCATATTTATTTTTATCATTATATTTTCTAATATTACTAATAGTTTTAGAATCTAAAGTAACTTTGTATAAAATATGATTAGAACTATAAGTTTTAGAACTCTTAGTATTACTACTAGCACCACTAATAATATAATTTGTAGCCGTTGCATTGTTATACTTACAACTTAACTTTTGTGTTTTTATATTATAACTACACCAGTTACTTCCAGTAGCTCTATTTTTAGCACTTTGTCCAGGAAATGGATTAGCCAAATCAATAGTTCTATAAATTACTTTATTACCAGAACCACTTGGACAAACAACATTTCCATTCTTATCCCTAGGCATAGGAGCACATATACCAGATGGACAGCATCCATAAGGACACCTACTTGTCGGACATTCCGTTGGAGGATTATCCGGTGTAGAATCACATGTACCTGTAGTTTGATTATATGTCTCACCAGGATTACAACATTGACTAGTAGTATAATTCCAATCTACATTATAACTTTGATAATTATTAACGTTACATTTATTTTTATCTATCTCACATTTACCACTATTTGAATTATAATGAGAACCTACTGGACAGCATTTATTAGTCTTAGAATTCCAATCTCTACCCATCGATTTAGCATTTGATTTAGTACAACCATCTGTACTAGGAACGCACGTACCCGTAGAAGAATCATACTTTTCGCCTACTTTACAGCACGAACTAGTTGTTGAATTCCAATCTCTACCCATCGATTTAGCAGTCGTTTTAGTACATGCCTTGACACTACAAGTTTTAGTTTTAGAATCCCAGTCATAGCCCAATTTTTTAGCATCTTCTTCCGTTTTACAATCACCAGTTTCATCACTATCACCACGAATAGGACAAATATAACCAGAATTAGTATTTTCTATGTCATTTTTTTTAACACAATTACTACTATCACCAATTTTATTTTTTTCTCTATCTGAAGCACAAGCTGAGACTCCGGAATTATAGCCGTTTGCAGTTTTATAAAGTTTAGCACATGCACTTTGCGTTAAAGCATCATAATCATTATCACTTAAAGAACCCTTTTGAATTGAATTCTTGTTAGAAAACGCTCCAGCCTTACGAGCTTTCGCATAAATATTATCCTTTGTTTTATTAGATGAAGATTTAAAATAATCGTTTTCCTTAGTATAAGCCGTTTTAATCTTGCTATATCCATCATTAGGAAGTTCATAAGACAATTGAACATTTGCAGCAACAGTACCACCTTTTGCAGAATTATTATATGAAATAGGTAAGTTTGCAATTCCTAAATCCTTATATTTTGTTTTTAATTCTTCTTTATCAATAACAGAAGAATTATAAATAGAAAGGCCATCAGAAAGTCTAACATAACGGTACACATTTTTGTTCAAAGTATAAGACACCGTCTGACTCATAGTTAACATGCCACTTGAAATATTAGATTTATATTCATTACTAGCATTACTATTTTTAACTAAATCAACTGTTACATTGTATCTACTATTTTTTTTACCAGTTTCAGTATACTTTAATTTAACAGTTCCAGCATTATCTTTAAAACTACCTTTGCTCTTTTTTTCAAAATTGCTCAAAGCAGCAGTATTTCCAGAAGCACTTTTACATTGTCTAGTTCTAGTTACCGTAATAGGTTTAAAATTATGTATAATATTTGGAATATCCTTCAATTCCTTGTCAGTAGCATTTACAGTAAAATACATTCCAACATTTGCTATAAAATTACTGCTATTAACATCAGGGAACTTTACAGTATACTCTTCTCTGCAATAAACATCGCTATCTTTTTTATAATAAGTTTTTGCATTTTCAACAGTCGATTGAGAAGAACTATTTAAAATTGCCTCCCAATCAGTAGTATCCTGTATAACATAAGCTTTATTTCCAAAATTCTTTGCTTGACAATTTACGCAAGCTGCATCTAAAGAATAATCATAACTGTTGAATGCAGTAGTATCAAACCATAAAATATTATAACCAAGGCCATTGTGCTCATCAGCTAAGTAATCTGTCTTATCTTCACTTCCAGAATAACTCCACGTTTTCATACCAGAAGCACAGTAATGATTAAATCCTAAACTAGCACTAGTATTATTGTAAATACCTATATTGCCCTTAAAATCTGAGCCCTTACGAATATGCACATCATCTTGTTCAGTATAAAGTTCTTTGGTATAACCAGCTAGGCCTCCAAAAAGTTGAACACAATCATCAATATAACTATAATAGCCTCCAGTGCTTTTTAATTCTTTAGCAACTTCTTTTCTCGGTGCAGCAAAAATTCTATCATTGCCAGAATTATAACCATATAATGTAAGTTTCTGAATTACAATTCTATAGCCAAATGAATCATATCTTCCAGGATTAGTATCATGCTCTTTCGTCATTTTTGAATCAGCCACACCAAAACCATTATTAATAAAATTTTTTATTTTTTTGTAATTTTCCTTTGTAGACCCAAAATATTCAGAAGAAACATTTCCATTTTCAGCAGTATTTGCAAGTCCAACCAAAGGATTACTACTATTATCAACAAAATCGACACTTATTCTCTTAGCATATTCTCGTGCGGCAGTTATAGCATCGCTACAATGTAAGCTATAAAACCCTGCTTCAGAGCCTTCAGAACAGTTTCCTTGTACAATTTTAGTACTTAAAACTTCCTTATTCCCAGCTTTATCAAAATATGCAAGTTCCATTTTATAAGATGCAGAAGTAACAGCATTACTTCCACCTCTTTGATAAAAATAATATGCACCACCATAACTGGTGCCTCCACTACCACCACCGCTTCCTCCAGTACCTCCACCAGTTTCAGCAAACACTAAGCACGGAATAAAAACCAATAAACATACAATTCCAAGTAAATAAAGTTTTTTGCAAAATTTATTATGCATACCCTACCTCCTATTTTTAATAAAACGAGAACTTATGAATAAAATAATAAATAAAACAATAAATATTATAATCATCCATAAATTTGTTTTTAAAGTATCTAATACAATATCTAAAATACTTGATTGTTTAATTTTACTGTTAATTTTTTCATCTATCTCTTTTTTATAATTATTTAACTCACTATAAAATTGCTCATTAGAAATTGAAAAACTGCCCCATTTTTGACAATATTTAAATCCAGGATAATCTTTACATTCATTATAATAAGAATAACTGTTTATACTTGGTAAAAAAATAGACTTAGTTAAAACTTTATCAGTAAAACATTCCCTAGAATAAATATAAAAATCATTATTACCAGACAAGCCTGTAATAACGTGTTCTTGACCACCGTTATAAATTCTGTCTAATGAATCAGTAGCATATAATTCACTAGATAAATTAGTCATATAAACAGTAAAGCCACTATTATTATCATAAGTATAAGCA
Source organism: Oscillospiraceae bacterium (assembly GCA_963632935.1). Classification (GTDB taxonomy): domain Bacteria; phylum Bacillota_I; class Bacilli_A; order RF39; family UBA660; genus Coprosoma. The sequence goes on along the minus strand of CAVGWA010000015.1, from coordinate 3,513 downwards.
AGTCTCACATTACCAGCTAATCTAGAAATTTCAGCTTGTCTTTGATATTCACAATCAGCATGTGCTACTAAAGGAGTAACACACACGCACAGTAACATAAACAATAAATATCTAAGTTTCATTCGCGTATCCCCCTTTTTATTATAACATAATATTTTATTTTAGAATATATTTATACTCACAATTTCTAATTTTAAATACAAATTTTATTTCACTGGCAGATGTAATATCATAAGGGACTTCAATATAATAAGCTCCATCATTACTCATCGAAAAATTAATAACTTGACTATTGACCTTTTGAGATTTCCAAGTATTTCCAACTTTATAATTTATAGTAGCAAAAGCATTCATAAAAGAAGTTAAATCATTAAGCTCATCGCTATTTAAATCAGCATCTAAAATAAAAGAACCATTAATTTTTAACAAAGTCTTTACATAATTTCCAGTCGCACTAGGTGTAACATACTCATAAGAATCAATACACTTATTAGTTCCATAACAAAATTTATAACCATTTTTAAATTTATTATTAATTTCAAATCCATCAATTTTTAAACTGGAAGAAGATAAAACACTGTCATCATAATCTTGCTGTTCACCTAATTTATTTTCATAAGTTTTTTTACCACTTGTTAAATCAGTAGTTTTTAAATTAACAAATATATTTTTAGCTCCAACCTCGCCTTTGACATAACTAACATTATCATTAAACTTTAAAACCATTTTTTCGTTAATTTTATTTTTAGAAATTAAATAAGTTAAAATATAACCTTGATATTCATCACCTAATTTCTGATCAATATATGCCTCACCTAAATCATACAATTCTTTAGCAAACGTATTATCTTGAGAATACGAAATATTTCCTATTTTTAAAGTAACTAATCCCGTATTTAAAGTTTCTGAAGAAATTTTTTTAACCTGTAATTTTATAGCTACAATAACTTTATCAGTAAGACTAACGCCTTTTGGATTGTCTTGTACAACATAAGTATTAACAACATTAACTCCAATGCCACTAGCTTCAAAAGAAGTTCCTTGATCATAAGTGGCAGTATAAACAGTTAAATTAAAATAAATGGTAAAAGCTAAAATTATAAATAAAATAGACCCCATTGTATTTACAACAAAAGAATTTTCAGCGTAAAGATATTTCAAATTTCTAATATTTTTTTTAACTTCACGTCTAAATTTATTTTTATCAAATTCTAATGAAACTTCAATTTCTTCACTATCTTTTTCATCAATATCTAACTTTTGCAAATCAGTTCCAAAATCAAATTGTTTAATATCAAATCCAGTTGCTCTTACAATAAATAAAATTAAAGCAAGTGCTTGAATAATTAAAGAAATCATATAAAAATCTCTAAAAGCCTTAGAAACACGAACATCTAATATAGCACTACTAATATCGCGTAAAGTAGGATAAGCTATTCCAAACAAAACTAATATTGCGATATAAACTATCAAAGAATATATATATAATAATTTAGGCTTTTTCTTGTAGAACATCACGGATAACAAAATAATTGTCAAAATAATTATAAACAAAATAGCAAAGAAACTATATATATTTATAATAGTTCTAGGTGATAGACTTGTAAGTGCTGAACTATAATCATCAATATAAGCATTAAAAAAATTATAAACTGTAAAGCTTTTATAAAGTAAAAAAACAATAAACAAAGCAATGATTGCATGTAATAATTTAAAATACTTTATAAAAAATGCATAAGGTTTTCTTAAAATCATTATAACCGTCTCCCCTATATTCTATATCATAATTATATCTTATTTTTCTTTAAAAGCAAAGAAAAATATTTTCATAGTAAATTATACATTTTTTTACAAAAATGTCGCTGTAAAAAAAAATGTTATCAAAAGTAAAACTAAATGCAACCCCTGTTTTCATAAGTATTGCATTTAATCGTACAAAACTGTTGGGTTGCATTTAATTGGTAAAAAGATATAATACTATCTCTATGGTGCTTATTATGTATTTTAGATCGGAGTGAAAGTAATATGTCTAATAAGCATTTATCATTCGATGATAGATTAATAATTGAGGAACATCTTTTTAAAAGGTCATCTTTTAAAGAAATAGGAAATCTAGTGAATAAAAATTGTAGTTCTATATCAAGAGAAATTAGAAACCATTATATTGTTAAAAATATTGGTTCAGTCGGAAGAAGATTTAATGATTGTACTCAAAGAAGAACATGTCCAAACAGAGGAAAAAATTGTAATATTAGAAATTGTACCGAATATGAAAAAGAAATTTGTCCAAAACTTAGTAAGCCACCTTATGTTTGTAACGGATGTAAAAATAGAACTAAATGTACTCTAACTAAACATTTATATAACGCTAAATATGCTAATGACGAGTATAGAGATAATTTATCAGAAGTTAGAACTGGTATGATTGTTGAACAATCTGAAATTGATAATTTAAATTCTATTTTAATACCTTTAATCAAGGAACAAGGATGGTCAATACATCAAGCAGTAATTAATAACAAAAATAAAATTATGTTCTGTGAAAAAACAATCTATAAGATGATAGACAACGGAGTTATAAATATCAAAAATATTGATTTACCTAGGAAAGTACGCTATAGAAGTAGAAGGAAGAAAACTACTGTATATAAAGTTGATAAAAAATGTCTAGAGGGAAGAAGATATGAGGATTATGTAGAGTTTTTAAATCAAAATCCAGATACTCCTATCGTTCAAATGGATTCTGTGGAAGGCAAAAAAGGCGGTAAAGTTTTACTTACTATCCATTTTGTTAATTGTTCATTTATGCTTGGATTCATAAGAGAACATAATGATGCAAGTTCAGTTATTGATATATTTAATAAGTTATACCAAATATTAGGCAGAGAAAATTTTGAAGAATTATTTTCTGTTACCTTAACTGATAATGGTAGTGAATTTTCAAATCCTAAAGAAATTGAATTTGATATGGAAACAAATAATCAAAGAACACGAATATTCTATTGTCACCCATCAAGTCCGCATGAAAAAGGGTCTTGTGAAGTTAATCACGAATTATTAAGAAGAATAATACCAAAAGGTGAATCTTTTGACGACTTAACACAAAAAGACATTGATTTAATAATGTCACACATTAATTCATATAAAAGAAAAAAACTGAATAATGAGTCACCGTACTCTGCATTCAGTCATTTCTATGGCAAAGATACCATAGATAAATTAGGAATCAAAGAAATAGATTCCAACAAAGTTAACTTATCTAAAAATCTTTTAAAAAGATAAGTTAACACACACAAATAAGCACCATCACTATAATTAGAAACCAAGGGTTGCGTTTTGGGTTACAAAAAAAACCTGCAAAATTCACCTTCTTTTACTATTGACATAATATTATAGTACTGCTTACACCTAAATAATACACCAAAAAACTAAAAATGTCCAATTTATATAGGGAAAATCAGTAAAATAGAATAAATTTTTTTCGCAATCAACTTTGGTATAATAGTTATAATA
>CAVGWA010000014.1:3880-33282 GCA_963632935.1 Oscillospiraceae bacterium | reverse complement strand
CCAAAACAAAAAAAAGAAAAGAAAAAGGCTGTATGAAATTACTTTATTTCATTACTGCCCCTTTTATCGTCCTATATATTCTACAATTATAGTCAAACATGAATTAGAAAAATATGAAATTGAAGCTATATTTTTTAAACTTGGTGTGTTTATAAAAATAGAATTTTTATTTAAATTAACTAATGAATATTCATTTTCTTCGTTTTCTACTGAAATAATTCCGTGGGTGATTATTTGATTTGATGAATCGTCATAAATCCAATGGCTAGAGCCTATATAAATATTATCGGTATTATTTAATTTAAAACCAATACTTATAAAATCTGTATCTGGGTTGGGTGTATCATTTAATTTTGGTATAGCGTATGTTATACACGTTATTTTATAATATCCAATCATATTGAATTTTATAGAATTATTTTCTAGTGTAATTAAATTTGAAGGATCTAATTCTATTTTTTCTATGGGTATTTTTTCTAATGAAGCTATTTCAATACCATCTGGTGAAATTTCATGATTAAAGGTAACTAAATATGCCATTTTAATGGCAGGTCCAACATCTCCTTTAGGTCCTGTTGGTCCGATGTCTCCTTTAGGTCCTGTTGGTCCAATTATTCCCAATTTTTCTTTGCATTTTTTACCTTCATTTAATATTTTATTTATTTTATTGTTCATTATAAGCACCTCTTTCTTTAATAATTTATGAATAAAAATAAAATTTGTTAAAAACGTACATATATTAATAGTTTAAGTGGTGTTAGATGTGTTATTATAATAGTGGGTGATTTGATGTATACAATATATGATTATTTGAAATATTATAAAAATACTTCATTGCAAGATGTTCATTGGAATGTAATTGATAATTTATTGTGCAGTATTTTGGTATATTTACCAGTTGACAGTTTTAATGATAGAAAAAATATAAAACAGTTATATGATTATTCTTTGAAATTTAAAAATAATTTACCTGGTATGATGGCACCAATTTCTTATGAAATATTAGATATAATAAAAGATTCTAAAAGGTATGAAGAACTTGAGATTAGTAATTTTGAAAATATAAGAACTGCAAAAACTCAATTTGGAGCAGTAACATTTAGAACTAGCTGTGAGACTATAATTAGTTTTAAAGGAACTGATGGTTCGATGATAGGCTGGCTTGAAAATTTTAGGTTAGCTTATGAATATCCAACTTATACACAACAGAAAGCTATTGATTATTTAAATAAAAACATATCATTTTTAGATAATGAGGTATATGTAGTAGGCCATTCTAAGGGTGGTAATTTAGCTATGGTAAGTAGTATGGAGTCTAGTAAATTTAAAAAAATAAAGTCTGTTTATAATTTTGATGGTCCAGGTTTTAAAAGTAAAGAGTATAATAGTTTAAAATATAAGAAATTAAAAGATAAATTAATTAATATTGTTCCAACTGGTTCTATGGTTGGCTCTTTGATGAATAATGATAATTTTAATGTTGTTTTGAGTAATAAAATAGCTTTTGAACAGCATTATCCAACATCTTGGTGCATATTTGGTGAATATTTTATAACTGGCAAGTTTTCTAAGACATCATTGCAACTTCATGAAAGTACAACGGTTGGTTTAGATAAATTAGAAAACGATAAACTTAAACAAATTGTAGAGGTCTTTTTTAAAAATTTTGATAAGGATTATACTTCACAATTTAAATTAGATTTTAATGATATAAAAGCTTTTATAAAAAATGCGAAAAATATTGATAAAGATACGGCTAATTATTTATTAACTGTTATTGATAATATGTTTTTAAATAATGATAAGTAAATTTAAATATTTAATAATTGACTTATAAATGTTGCTTTGTTAAAATTTTATGTAGAATGGAGATGTTAATATGACACCACACAATAGTGCGAGGGAAAATGAAATTGCTAAAACTGTTATTATGCCTGGAGATCCTTTAAGGGCTAAATATATAGCAGAAAAATATTTAGATGATTATAAATTGGTTTCATCTGTTAGAAATATTTATGCTTATACTGGATTTTATAAAGGAAAAGAAGTTACTGTTATGGCTTCCGGTATGGGAATGCCTAGTATGGGTATATATTCATATGAGTTATATAAAAATTATAATGTTGATGAAATTATTAGAATTGGTTCTTGTGGAGCTTATGATGAAAATATGAGGTTATTTGATATTATTTTATCTACTTGCTGTTATAGTGAAAGTAATTTTGCTTTAACTTTAAATAATGATGATTGTCATGTTGCTTATAGTGATGAAGGTTTAAATGTAAAAATTGAAAAGATAGCTTATGAAAATAATATTAAATTGTATAAAGGAACAACTGCTTGTTTAGATTGTTTTGATTTATATATGACTGATATTAGTAAGTTTTTTGAAAGGATGCCAAAAAACATTAAACCAATCGCGGCTGAGATGGAAGCTTTTGCTTTGTTTTATACAGCTAAGATGTTAAATAAAAAAGCAGCTTGTTTAATGAGCGTTGTTGATAGTAAATATATTAAAGAAGTTGCTAGTAGTGAGCAAAGAGAACAAGGTTTAGATAAGATGATTTTACTAGCTTTAGATTCAATTATTTAAATCTTTTTTTTAAAATTGTTTATAATAAAAATGAGGTGAATTATGGAATATTTTAATTATGATATTGATAATTATAAGGTTCATATTATTAAGACGGATAAGTTTAAGACGGTTGCTTTAAATGTGTCTATTCGTTTTGATGATAGAAGGGAAGATATTAAATATTTTGGATTATTAAAAAGAATGCTTGTTAATACTAGTAAGTATTATGATAGTATTCGTGATTTAAATATTGCTTGTAGTAGGATTTATGATCCGGTTTATTCTGTTAATGTTTTATCTAGTGGTTCTCAAGATATATTAGAATTAGAGGCTAGTTTTTCTAACGAAAAGTATACTGAATGTGGTATGAATGAAAAGACTTTAAAATTTTTACTTGATGTTTTATTTGAACCTAGAATAATTGATGATGGTTTTGATAATGAAATTTTTAAAATACAAAAAGAAAAGGTATTAGAAGATTTAAGAAATATAAAAAATAATCCTCAAAGGTATGCGGAGATAAGACTTTTAGAATGTATGAAGGTAAGAGAATATGATGTGATTAAGATAGATGAATTAATTTCAGAAATATCAAGTTTAACTTCAAAGGAATTGTATAGTTTTTATAAGTATATAATGGAAAATGGTGTTTTAGATATTACTTTATGTGGTGATTTAGATGAGAATATACTTGATGTTTTTAAGAAGTATGTAAAGTTTGATGGGAAGTATATTCATAAAAATCATGTTATAAATCAAAGGTCATATAATAAAGAAGCTAATGTTGTTATTGAAAATTCAAATAATACTCAAAGTAATTTAATTGTTGGCTGTAAGCTTTTAGATTTAACTGATTTTGAAAGAAATTATGTTTTGGTTTTATACTCATGGATTTTAGGCGGTGGTATGGGATCACTTTTAAATCAAACGGTCAGGGAAAAAAATTCTCTTTGTTATTATATTTATGCGGTTAGGCAATATTTATTAAGTACAGTTAAGATATATGCGGGTATAAATGCTTCTGATTATGATAAGACATATGATTTTATTAAAAAAGAAATGAAGAATATGGAAGATGGTAATTTTTCTTTGGATTTGTTAAATAGTGTTAAGGAGATATATTATAATTCTTTAATTAGGATGGAAGATAGTAATGCTGATATTATTTATGGCTTTAATATGATGTTATTTACTGGTATGGATAAGTTAGAAGAAAGAAAAGAAAAGATGATGAGCGTTACTAAGGAAGATGTGGTTAGATTAGCTAAAAAGGTTCATATTGATACAGTATATTTATTAAAAGGAGTAAAAGAAAATGGATAAACATAGTTACAAGATAATAAATTTGGATGTTTATGAAGAAGTTTTAGATAATGGTTTAAGGGTTTATATTAGTAAAATTCCGAGGAATAGTATTCATGCAAGAATAACTACTTTTTTTGGAGGTTCAATTTTAGAATTTAAAAGTGATGGAAAGTATTATAAGATGCCTGGAGGGGTTGCTCATTTTTTAGAACATAAGATGTTTGAAAGTAAAGAAGGGATAGATCCACTTGTTATTTATGAAAATAATGGTGCTTCCGCAAATGCTTTTACTAATGAATTTATTACGGCTTATCATTTTACTGGAGCTAGTCATTTTGAAGAAAATTTGAATACTTTACTTACTTGTGTTCATAGTCCATATTTTACTGATGAGAATGTTTTAAAGGAAAAGGGAATAATTTCTCAAGAGAAAAAACAAGATTTGGATAATCCTTTTTCAATTGTTTATGATAAATCTTTAGATACCACTTTTCACAATTTAGATTTTAAAAATACAGTACTTGGTTCTTTAGAGAATATTAATAGTATAACTAAGGAAGATTTATATAATTGTTATAATACTTTTTATCATCCTAGTAATATGATTTTGACAATTAGTGGGAATGTTAATATTGATAAGACTATGGATTTGATTAAAAACTTTTATAGTAAATTAAAGTTTCCTAAGAAATTTGAAATTGAGATTGTTAAAAAAAATGAACCTGAAGAGGTTGTGAGTGAAAAAGAGATTATTTTAAAAGAAGATTACATGTCTAAGAATATATTTATTAATTATAAAATAAAAAATAATCATTTTATTAAAGATGATTATTTAAATAGAGTATATTTATCATTGCTTTTGGATATGAAATTTGGTCCAATTTCTAAAATTGTTGATGTTTTATCTCATAATAAAGATGTTTTATCACCACTTTCTGTTTATATGCAAGCGGTTGATGATTATTTTATTTTATCATTTAGTATTATTTCTAATGATGAGGGTGTTATTGATTTAATTGATGATACGCTTAAAGATAAGTCATTTAGTAAGGAAGATTTTGATTTGATTAAGAAGGTTACTTTGAATAATGTTCTTTTATCTACTGAAAATGCGAGTGGTGTATGTAGTTTAATTTCTAATCAAGTATATTTATATAATAATCCTGTTTATGATATGTATGAGAAGTTAAAAAATTTAGATTTTGAAACTTTTAAAAATTATGTTGATAATTTAAATTTAGATAATAGAAGTATTGTTATGTTAAAAGGTCATGATTGATCTTTTATTTTTTATTTTTCCTAATAAATTTAATTCATTTTCTATTTTTTTTAATTCATTTTCGTTTATTTTAAATTCATAGATTATTTTATTTTCAAATGTTTTTTTAATATTTATGTTTTTTAATAGGTAATTTATTTTTTTAATATTATTGTAATCGAATTCATATGTTATTTCATATCCCTTTGTTAAATTGATTATTTCGCATTTATTTAGTGCTTCACTAGCACTGGTTGAATAGGCTCTGATGAGTCCACCTGCACCTAATTTAATGCCTCCAAAGTATCTTATTACTATGCATAATATATTTTTTAAATCATTTTGTTTTAATACATTTAAAATTGGGTTTCCAGCAGTACCACTTGGTTCACCATTATCGGAACATTTTTCATGGTTATTTATTATATATCCGTAGCAGTAATGGGTGGCGTTTGGATATATTTTTTTAATATTATTTAAATATATATTAAAGCTATCTATGGTACTGAATGGGGTTATTATTGTTATAAATTTTGATTTATTTATTATTATTTCGTTTGTTATTTCTTTTTTTATACTTTTCATTAAATCACCATTTAAATTATAAATAATTAAGTTTTAAAAATCAATATTGATAAAATAATAATAATTAATTATAATTATTAGGAAGGAGGGTTAGTTTTATGGTTTTAGAAAAGTTAAAGTTAGTTCCCCATAAACCGGGGTGCTATTTAATGAAAAATTCTGATGGAGTAATTATTTATGTTGGTAAGGCTAAGGATTTAAAAAATAGGTTAAATTCTTATTTTCATTCATCTCATACTGGTAAAACTGCTCGCCTTGTTAAGGAAATTGCTGATTTTGATTATATTGTAGTTTCATCTGAAACTGAGTCTTTAATATTAGAAATTAATTTAATTAAAAAGCATGATCCCAAGTTTAATATTTTATTAAGGGATGATAAAAGTTATCCTTATATTGAACTTACTGAAGATAAGGTTCCGAGGTTACTTGTTGTAAGAAATGTTCATAGAAAGAAGAGAAAAACTAGGTTATTTGGACCTTATCCAAATGTTTATGCGGCTAGGAAGGTTGTTAATTTATTAAATAGATTGTATCCTTTAAGAAAGTGCAGTAGTTATCAGAAAAGACCTTGTTTATATTATCATATTAATCAATGTTTAGGTTATTGTACGAATGATGTTCCTAAAGAAAAAATAGACGCAATGGAAAAAGATATTATTAATTTTTTAAGAGGAAATCATGAGATAGTAACTGATAAGATATATAGTGAAATAAAAAAAGAAAGTGATTTATTACATTTTGAAAAGGCTTTAGAATTAAAGCAACTTCTTGATGATATAAATGTTGTTTTGGTTAAACAAAAGATTGAAATAAATGATAATGTTGATAGGGATATATTTGGATATTTTAATGATGATAATTATTTAAGTGTTTTTATATTTTTTGTAAGGGGAAGTAAGATTATTGGACATCATCATCAAATTATTCCTTTGGTTGATACGAAAGAAGAAGAATTTACTAGATATATTGCAAAATTTTATGAGAAATCTTTGATTCCTAAGGAAGTACTTATGCCTAATATTGTTGATTCTGATTTACTTAGAGAGTATTTAAATACTAAGGTTTATATTCCTTTAAAAGGGGTTAAAAAGAAATTGGTTGATATGGCTAGCGATAATGCGAAGAAAAATTTACTTGATGAGTTAGAGCTTTTAAATAGAGATGAAGAGAAAACTTGGAAGGCAAATGATGAACTTAGAAAACTATTAGGGTTGGAAAAGCTTGATAGAATTGAAATATTTGATAATGCTCATTTGTTTGGAACTTATAATGTTTCTGGCATGGTTGTTTTTATTGATGGATTAGGTGTAAAAAATGAGTACCGTAAATTTAAAATATCTTTTGATAAAAATGATGATTATGGAACGATGAAGGAAGCTTTATATCGAAGATATTTTAGGGTTTTAAAGGATAATTTAGTTAAGCCTGATTTGATAATTGTTGATGGTGGAATTGGGCAGATGAATGCGGCTTTAGAAATACTTGATAGTTTAGGTTTAAATATTAATTTAGTTGGTTTAAAGAAGGATGATAAGCATTCTACTAATGCACTTGTTACTTTTGATGGTGAGATTCCAATTGAAAAAAGGAGTAATTTATTTCATTATTTGGAAAGAATGCAGGATGAGGTTCATAATTTTACAATAAATTATCATAAGCAAATTAGGAGTAAAGGGGTTTATTCAAGTATATTGGATGACATTTCTGGAATAGGGGATAAAAGGAAAAAAGAATTACTTAAAAAATATAAAACGATTGATAATATTAAAAAACAATCAGTAGAAGAACTTTCTTGTATTTTACCCTATAAAACTGCTGTAGATTTAAAAAATGTTTTGGATGAGATTGAAAAAAGTGTATAATTTTTATCTAAATATCTAATTAAGGTATGTGTATAATTGAAGAATAAAAAAATATCTGGTTATTATTTTATTGGAAGGTGTGAATGATTGGCTACTACTCAGCCATTATGTGGAGAAAATAATATAAAATTAATAAGTTATAATATCCTGAGTTTGACACTAAAAATGAGTTAGACCAATAATAAGGTTTAACTCATTTTTGCGATGTTGTACATTATATATTATTTTAAAATTTTTTTAATTTTGATATTTATTAGATAAATCAATATTGAATTCATTTTCTAGTTGTTCAATAATATCGTCATAATAATCAAATAAATAATAGTTATGCTTTAATTTGCTACATGAGTATTTTTTTAATGAATTAATAATTGATTCAGTAGAATGCTTAAAATTTAATTTTTTTCTAATAATCTAACAATAACTAATGATATAAAGTAGGTAAGAAAGTGTGCTTCAATATGTTCTTTTGTCCAAACATAAACAGTTCTTGTTTTAAGTTGACTTTTAGTAATTTTAAAAGATTTTTCTATTTTCCATAAACCTTTATAAATATCTCTTATTTCTTTATCAGTAAATTTTTTTTATTTGTTACAATAGAATAGTAACCATCAAATTTTTCTTTTTCTTTAATTTTATCTAAATTAAGTGTTAACTTTTTTTATAATTATGCCGGTATCTTTATCATAATCAATATTTTTTATATAACCAGCTGCTCTGATAGAGGTAGCTGTAGTGTATTTTTTGGTTTTTTTGATTAAATCTTTAGCTTTATCAATTACAAGTTCACGTTCTTTTTTTGTTTTTCTTTAAAGAAAAATTCAAAATTAATTTCATTATAAATCTTTTTTAAAGCAAAATAGCCAAATTTTTTAATAGTTCTTTGTTTGATTTTCTATATTCATCACGATAACCTTTAACATAAGATAAATAAATTTTTCCTTTATATCTAGGACAAACTTTTAAATACATATATAATCAACTACTTTCTATAAAATAATTAATTTATTTTGAACAATTTTACCTTATAAACTCATGTAAAATCAAAGCTGTTTTCTTGACAAATTGTTTTTACATTGATAACATCATATATGAAAATAGACTAATGTCTTCGATAAAATGATGATTGGATGGTTATAATGGATATATTAGATATAGTTGATAAAAAAGAAAAAGGATTAATTTTGACAAAAGATGAATTACAATTTGTTGTAGATGGATTTTTAGATGAAAGTATTAAAGACTATCAAATGTCTGCTTTTTTAACTGAAATTGATTTATGTGGTCTAACAGACGAGGAAACTATAAAACTAACAGATATTATGCTTAAAAGTGGTGAAATACTAGACTTAGGAGCAGATATTGTTGATAAACATTCTACTGGTGGTGTCGGTGACAAAACAACAATCGCACTAGCACCCTTAGTAGCTTCAGTAGGTGTTAAAATTGCTAAAATGAGTGGTAGAGGATTAGGTCATACTGGTGGAACTATTGATAAATTAGAATCTATTAGTGGCTTTAAAACATCTATGTCATTAGAAAAGTTTAAAAAACAAGTTAATGACATCAATATTGCTTTAGTCGGACAAATGGGTAATTTAGTCGCAGCTGATAAGAAAATATATGCTCTAAGAGATGTTACTGGTACAGTTGATTCTATTCCTTTAATCGCATCTAGTATAATGAGTAAAAAACTAGCCAGTGGTGCGAGTAAAATTGTTATAGACTTAAAAGTAGGAAATGGTGCTTTAGTTGATAATTTAAAAGATGCTGAAGCTTTAGGACAATTAATGGTTAAAATAGGAAACAATTATGGCAAACAAACAGCTTGCGTTTTAACTAATATGAATGAACCATTAGGCTACGCAGTAGGCAATTCTTTAGAAGTTATAGAAGCCATGAATACCTTAAAAGGAAATGGCCCTGATGATTTAAATGAATTAATAATAAAATTAGGATCATTAATGGTATCAATGGGACTTAATATTTCCTTAGAAGAAGCTTTAAATAAAGTAAAACAAAATTTATACAATGGTAAAGGATATGATAAATTTGTTCAGTGGATAGAAGCCCAAGGTGGCAATATAAAAGAAATATGTACAAGTAAAAATAGTAAAAAAATATTATCTTCAAAAGAAGGTTATATTAAATCAATTAATGCTCTAGAAATAGGTAAATTATCAAGAAAATTAGGTGCTGGAAGACTTACTAAAGATGATATTATTGATCTATCTGTTGGTATTGTTTTAAATGTTAAAGTAGGTAATTATGTAAAAAAAGATGATTTGCTTGCTACAATTTATTACAATGATAAACAAATAAATGAAGATGAGCTATTATCATGTTTCGAATTTACAAAAGAAAAAGTTGAAAAGCCAAAATTAATAATTGAAGTTATAAAATAATTATAACTTTTTTTAAAACCATAAATTGACATTTATAAAACTTTAGTGTATAAGATATATTAGTTTTAAAGGAAGGTGGATTATGAGTAAAAATTTAGTTATTGTAGAATCACCTACAAAAGTAAAATCAATTGGAAAATACTTAGGAAATGATTATATTGTATCATCTTCTAAAGGACATATTAGAGACCTATCAACAAAAGGAAAATATGGTTTAGGTGTAGATATAGAAAATCATTTTAAACCTGATTACAAAACAATTAAAGGTAAAAAAACAGTTATTGATGAGTTAAAAAAAGAAGTTAAAAAAGTAGATAAAGTATTTCTAGCAACCGACCCTGATAGAGAAGGAGAAGCCATCGCATGGCACCTTTACGATTGCCTAGATTTAAAAAACAAACCATATAGTAGGGTAACTTTTAATGAAATTACTAAAAATACTATACTGGAATCTATAAAACATGAAGGAAAAATTGATCAAGATTTAGTTAACAGTCAAGAAACGAGAAGAATATTAGATAGAATAATAGGGTTTAGATTAAGTAAATTAATTCAATCAAAAACTGATGGTTCTTCTGCAGGACGTGTCCAAAGTGTTGCATTAAAATTAATTGTAGATAAAGAAAGAGAAATAAACAATTTTATCAAAGAAGAATACTGGACGATAACAGCTGAATTTAATGATTTCTCTGCAGAACTTTTTGAGTATAAACACAAAAAAATTGCAATAAAAAATGAAAATGAAGCAAATAAAATTTTAAATAAATTAACAAATGCCTTTGAAATTGAAAATGTCTCTAAAAAAGAAAAAAACAAATCCTCAAAACCACCATTTACTACCAGCACTTTACAACAAATGGCCTCTAGTAAATTAAGATTTTCATCAAGAAAAACTATGAGTGTTGCTCAAAGCTTATATGAAGGTATTGATTTAGAAAATGAAACAACTGGTTTAATTACTTATATGCGTACTGATTCTATTAGACTTTCAAATGAATTTATATCTGATACCTATAAATTCATTGAAGCAAAATATGGTAAAAATTATACCGGCCCAGTCAAAGCAAGTAAGAAGAAAGAAAATGTTCAAGATGCACATGAAGCAATAAGGCCAACAAACATCACAAGGACACCAGAAAGCATTAAACAATATTTGTCTGATGATGAATACAAATTATATAGATTAATCTACTATAGAGCTCTAGCAAGCCTAATGGCACCAGCTAAAGTAGAAGGAACAACAGTTATTTTAAACAATAAAGATTATAATTTTAAAGCAACAGGACAAGTTATTATATTCGATGGCTATTTAAAAATTTATAAAGACTATGAAGATATAAAAGATAGCATTCTACCATCTTTCGATCAATATAAATCAAATGTAATTGCATCCAACGAAATAACAATGTCTCAACACTTTACAGAACCACCTGCAAGATACACCGAAGCTAAATTAATTAAAGAAATGGATGAATTAGGTATAGGAAGACCTAGTACATATGCAACTATAATTGACAATATTAAAAAAAGAGGCTATGTAAATTTAGTTGATAGAAAATTTATTCCAACAGAAATTGGAATAGAAGTAACAGATAAACTTCAAGAATGCTTTAGTCATTTAATTAATGTTGAATATACAGCCAACATGGAAAATGATTTAGATAAAATAGCTATGGGCAAAGAAATATGGTATGAAGTTTTAGAAAAATTTTATAATGAATTTGAACCATCAGTAAAAGAAGCCTTTGATAAGTTACCTAAAAAAGAAGCTGAACAAACTGGAGAAGATTGTCCAAACTGTGGTCATCCATTAGTTATTAGAAAAGGTAAATTTGGTTCTTTCATAGCCTGTAGTAACTTTCCAGAATGTAAATATATAAAAACAGAACCTAAAGAAGAAAAAATTATTTGCAATTGTCCAAACTGTGATGGTAAAATTATTGAAAAGACAACAAGAAGGGGAAAAATTTTCTATGGATGTAATAATTATCCAAAATGTAAAACAGCTTATTGGGATAGACCAGTAGGAGAAAAGTGCCCTGAATGTGGCGAAGAACTTGTCTTAAAAAAAGACAAAATAAAATGCAGTAAATGCGAATATGAAAAAGAATGATTTATGTGAGGTATTTTAATGGGAAAGGAAATTAATAAACTAAAAGAAGACTATAAGAATAAAAAGGAAATATTATTTGAAAATAAAATGTTTAACAGTAATGATATAAACTATGAATATGCTTATAAAAATAAATTATCACAATTATTATGGAAAGATAGATATCTTAATAAAAAACCTTTAAAATATACAAATAAAAATGAAGATATTTATATTGGCTATACCCATAAAAATTATGATGATGCTTATAAGCAACTTAAAAATCAGGCATTTAAAGAAACAAATGACACTTTATCAAAAGAATATATAATTTATAAAGATAAAAATTATTTATACATCATAGGTAATTTTCAAACTGATTTTATAGTGGATAATCTCTATTCATTAAATAGTAACATTATTAAAAATATTGATTTTAAAGAAATAAAAGGTATCAAATTATATAATAATTTATCACAAGGTAAAAACTATTTAAATGGTTTAGATATTAATGTTACTTTAGATAAAGATGGTTCTTTAACATTAGATAAAAACTTAAACGTAGAGCACAATAAACCTAAATTAGAAATTGTTTTGAAAAAAAATGAGTCTTTAGATAAAACAAACAAAGAACATAATGAACCTAAATTAGACATTATCAGTAATGATAATTTAAAAGATCCAAAACAAATTCTTAATAGTAGTAAAAAAATTAAAAAAAGAAAGAAAGCACCATCATCATTAATAAATAAAATAGGTAAAATTGCAATTATGGCTTCATTAGTTTCATTATTAGGAATTACAACAAATACAGTAATATCAAATCTAAATAATTCATCTAAAACAGAAATGACAAACCAAACCGAAGTAACAAGTCAAAGCGAAATAGTAGAAACAAACGAAAACAAATTAAATTATGATAATATAAAAGAAGGCCACCAAGTATTTACTAATGCTTACGATGCCGTAAATAATACAAATAGTTTGCAAGCAAATGAATGGTTTGAAAATAATCCAGTAGACGTATTTGATACAACTGAAAATTCTTATATGAATCTATCGCATGAACAATTAAATGATTCTGAATTTATGGCAGAATTGGCTCAGAATCCAGATAATGCTATTTTACTAGGAAATAGTATTGATGATTCATCTGGTTTTGTTAAATTAGATGATGTTGTCACAAAAGTAAAAAAAATGTAATCATTTACATTTTTTTATTTAACAAACAATGTATTCATGATAAAATAATGATGTATCATAAAAGAGGTTGATAAAATATGAAAAAAAATAAGCTATTTTATTTATTATTGCTGTTTACAATTGGATTTTTATTAAATTTTACCAGTGCTTATGCAGAAACAATTACAACGCAAGATGGAATGGCAAGATGTGTGTATTATGGTAGTAATTCTAAAATACTTGTATCTGTAGTTATAAGAATTTATAAAGATACTACTGGAACTGTTAGAAGTTATGCAAATATGAGATGTAGCGAAAATTACACTATAAAGCAAGATGTAACCCAAGATACTATGAATAACTGCTCAATCAGTAATTATTCTGACCTATTTTATAATGCAAGTACTAAATTATATCCAACATTTTATAATGAACAATCAAAACAATGGCAGTGTCCTTCAGAAATTTATGTAGATGATGAAGAAAATAATTTGGGTGTTTATCTTGAAAGTGGCAATGGAAGAAAAAAAATAGTAAAAGATACTAGTCGTTCTTCTGTTACACAAACGGAGGGTAGTTTTGATTCAAATGATGATCAAGAAGATTTTTCACAAACAACTATATCTGAATATACAGAAAAGGTAAAAGATTTATTACCATCATCAGAACTTGATATAGATAAAATAAGAGAATACTATAATAAGGATAACACTCAAAAATATAAAAGTGATGTTGACAGTTGTTCATTAATAAGTGGTGAAGTTAAAGAAATATTAGATGAAGTATTTTTAGGTATAAGTGTTGCTGGAATAGTTATTGTAGTCATTACAACAGCAATTAGTTTAATAAAAGTAATAACAGGTGCAGATGAAAACCTATTTAAAAATTTCTTGAAAGGGTTAAAAACTAGAATTCTATGTTTAATTTTATTATTTTTATTGCCAGCTATAGTAACGTTTGCTATAAGTACAATTAATGGAATAGCACCTGCATTTGGATTTAGTGCAAATAATCCACTTTGTGGAATTACAACAAAATAATATCATAAAAAACAGTATAATTTATTTATAACTTTAAAGAAGTATGATATAATTGGTATGATAAGGCATGTGATTTTATGAAAAAAAGGCTTAATTTTTTAGTTATATTTCTATTTGTTATAATTGGTTTTACTTTTGATATTAAAGGTGTTAGTGCTTGTAGTTGTCAATATTTTCGTACATTTAAGGGAAGTGAAACAGATCCTGGTGATGCTGGAAACATTAGAGATGTTAATTATGTTTATGTAGTAAAATTAGAATTAAATACAAATAGTGGTATTTCTGATGGCTCAAATGTTTACTATAATGATTCTATAACGCTATCTAAAAAAGTATTTAATAATGGTAATTCAGGCAAAGTATCTTCGGTTAATGCAAGATATGATTATTTTACAAAAGAAAGAAAAGCTGAAATTGTAAAACAAACAAAAGAGATTGCCAATGCAAACTGTAGTGTAAGTAAATGTTCCGAATTGAAATTGACAGTAGAAAATATTTCGGTTTCAACTGGAGAAGATGCCGTCCAAGGAACTGCAGATAATGCACAAGAAGTAGTTAACTTTGCTGATGAAACAAAATATAAAACAATATCTGAAAGTGATTACAATACACTGATTAATTCTACTGATGTTTGTGAAACGGCTAAGGTGTTGAATTTTGCCGATAGTGAATGTCCTACTAGTACAAGTGAAAAATTGGATATAAATGCTATTAGAAATTTTTATAATACTATCACTAATACGCAAAAATATTCCGATAATAATGTTGATAGCTGCTCACTAATAAGTGGTGATGTAAGACAAATTTTACAAGAAGTATTTATATATATAAGTATAGCTGGAATTGTAATTTTAGTTATTATGACTGCTATTAGTGGAGTTAAGGCAATAACGGGTGCAGATGAAAATATAATTAAAAATTTCTTAAAGGGATTAAGAACAAGGATTATATGTTTAATTTTATTATTTTTATTGCCGGCTATAGTAATGTTTGTTATAAGTACAATTAATGGAATAGCACCAGCATTTGGATTTAGTGCAAATAATCCGCTTTGTGGAATTACAACAAAATAAATTAATATAAGGAGGTATCTTATGTGGTTTTCTAATTTATTAAGAGGTCTATTTATATTCTTAGATAATATTGTTTATTCATTAATTAGCACATTTTATCAATTATTAATGTATTTGGCCAATTTAGACTTGTTTGGAATGTCAACAATTGATGTATTTAGTGAAAATGCATCTGTAGACAATGCAATTTTAAAATTTTCTAGTAGAATTTATGCTTTACTTGGAATTTTTATGCTTTTTAGAATAAGTTTTTCTATTTTACAATATATGGTAAACCCTGATGCATTTTCTGATAAAACTAAAGGCTTTGGTAAATTAATTACTAATGTTTTAGTTACTTTAGTACTTATTGTTACTGTGCCTTTAATTTTTCAATTTGGTTATAAAGTTCAGGGCGTTGTTCTTAAAGAAAACTTAATTGGAAAATTAATATTAGGAGCTGATGATGGAAGCATTTCCGCAACAAACGGAGAAATGGCTGAAGATTTGAAATTCTTAGTATTTGCCTCTTTGTTTTCTGTAGATACTGATGTTATTGGCACGTGTAAAACTGGTCCTGTTTTGGGAACCAAAGCAATGGCTCAAGCTGAAAATTGCCTTGAAGATTTAGAAAGTGCTTTAGGAGATAAATCAGGTAAACTGAATTCTGTATTTAAAACATCAGATAGTAGCACCCGTGATTTCAATGTTTTTGGTGATCTTGTTAACGAAAAAAAAGATGATAAATATATTTTTAAATATACTCCAATATTAACAACATTTGCTGGTGGATTTATTGCGATAATGATGCTTTCATTTTGCTTAGATGTTGCTATTAGAATAATTAAACTAGCATTTTTAGAAATTATTGCTCCAATTCCTATTATTTCATATATTGATCCTAATCAGTCAGGTAATGGTGGAATGCTTAGTAAATGGGGAAAAGAATGCTTTAATACTTTTGCTTCTTTATTCATAAGAATTGCAATAATCTACTTTGCATTTTATCTAATTGATCTTGTTACTAGTTCAGTACTTTTAAATGATGCTAGTACTTATCTTAATGGAGATGCACCAGAAGGTTTGATGGTGGTTTTAGTACAAGTTATGGTAATATTTGGTGTTTTGTATTTTACCAAAGAAGTGCCAAAACTACTAGAAAGTATTTTTGGAGTAAAAGGTGGAAACATTACACTTAATCCTATGAAGAGAATTAATGAGAGTCCACTTGTTTCAGGGGCTTTAGGTTTCGCCGGTGGAGCACTCGGTGGTGGTATTGCAAATGGAATTACTGCCGCTTCAAACTTTAAAGATAGATATAAATTAGCCTATGATAAAAAACTAGAGAAAGAGACTGCAAAAATACCAAAGCATTTTCCCGCAGCTGATAGAAACGAGATGTTAGCTAAAGCAACTAAAAGTGCTGATCGTAGGGCTATGCTTGGAACGGTAGTTGGTACTGTAACAAGCGTGGCTGGTGGTATGGGCAGTGCTGGTGCACGTGGCGGTGTTAGTGGATTTAAAAATAAGGATTTTGCTAAAGGTGCACATGAGGGTAGAATTGCTTCAAATGATGCTCGTAATAATAGAGATACAAGACAAGGTGCTGGCTATGGAGTATTTGATCAAGTTAAAGATAGAGTGAATGTTTATGCTGGTATAAAAAATAAGGCTGGTGGTATGGGACAAATGGATCAAGAAATTAAACAAATGCAACGCGATAGTGAAAATTATCATTTAAGAGAACATGCAACTAGAGATGCAATGGCAAATATGATTGCTAATTCACCAGTTTCAGCAGATACTATGGAATCATTTATGTTTGAAGCAGTTAAAGATAATGTAGGTAATATTGTAACAGATGATGTTACAGGAAAAGTGGTTTATAAAAAATATGATGATGATAATGTACCTCTTGTTAAACAATGGAGTGAAATTGATCAAACTAAAGCTGAGGCCTTAGGTATAACTGAAGATTTATATACAAGATATAGTACTTCTGAACATTCTGCATTATCTGATGATGCTTCAATTGAAAAAATTAGAAAAGAAATTAAGAAACGTGAAGATGTTTTAAATTTAAAAGGAAAAAAATAAAGGGGTGATTAAATGAATTATTTAATTCCAACAAATACTAAAAAATCGTTACTTATATTTGGCTTATTTACAACATTTGACTTAATTTTATTTGGTACTGGAATAGGAATTACAATTTTACTTCTAATGATAGTTCAAGCTAATTCCTTACTAACAGCAACTATTGATTTAGCTCCTGCTGTTATAACTGGATTTTTGGTACTTCCAGTCCCAAATTATCATAATATTAGAACTGTTATACAAGAAATATATAGATTTTATACAATAAGAGAAAAATTTGTTTGGAAAGGTTGGTGCGTTAAAGATGAGTATGGAGAGCAGAAGCAAATATACAAATGATTTTGTACCTATAAAATCAATAACTAATGGTGTAATTATTTGTGATAATAATGATAAAGTAACAGGTGTTAAAATTTCACCTAGAAATATCTTTATCCTTGAACCTGATATACAAAATATGATTATAAATAATTTAAGGAATGTTTATAATTTAATTGATTATGAATTTTGGATTATAGCAGCAGATAGACCTGTTGATATAACATCATATTTATCTAGATTGCAATTACTATATAATTCTCAAATTAATCCTGTTAAAAGAAAATTGATAATGGATGATATTAATAAAGCAAATTTATTTACAACTTCATTAAATGTTGTAGATACAGAGTTTTATTTATTATTTAAAGAAAAGGATATGGATAAAATTCAGAAAAAAATTAGAAATTTAATTCAAGTTTTTGCGAGTGCTCAACTAATTGCAACACAAACTAGTAACGATGATTTAAGAATGATATTAGATAATTTCTTAAATGGTGGAACAACAACTTCATTTGGGGTGGTGAGATAATGGATATAAGGACACAAATTGCCCCTAAGGGCTTAGAATTTAAACCTAGTAGTTTTATTGCAAGTGATAAATATTCTACTATTTTAACGGTAATTTCTTATCCTAAAACAATTTATCAGGGATTTTTATCAAACCTAACTAGTATGGCTGGTATTAAAATGGTAATGAAACATATACCATTGCCATTTGGAGTTATTAATAAAATGGTTAATAAAGAAATTGCTGATTTAAAAGTAAAATATCAAGAAGAACATGATGTTACAATTCAAGAAAGAATTCGTCAAGATTATGAGTCATTAGAAGATTTTATTAAACAGTTAGCTGCAAGTCAAGCTAAGATATATGACTTTCAATTGCATTTAATGATTACAGCTGATTCTGAGGAAGAATTAACAGCTAAAAAACTACAATTAAAAAGTTATTTAGAAGCAATGGAAATGAGAGCTATTCCTTTAAGATTTGAACAGGAAAAAGTTTTAAAAAGCATGCTTCCAATTTTTCCAAAGCAAGATGTTGAAGATAGAATTGGTATACCGATTCCTTCTCCTACATTAGCTGCTATGTATCCTTATGTATTTGATAGCATAAAAGACCCGGGTCTTTCAACTTTACTTGGCATTGATTTTTCAGGTGGTGTTGTATTGTTTAATCAATTTTTATATCAAATTCAAAAAGAACATAATAGAAATAATGCTAATATGATTATATTAGGTACATCTGGGTCTGGTAAATCAACAGCTGCAAAATTACTTTTAAGGAATCATATTAGAAATGATTATAAGATGGTTCTAATTGACCCTGAAGGTGAACTAGAAGACATGACTAGACTTTATGGTGGTGACTTCATTGATTTGGGTAAGGGTGGAGAATTTGGTATGATTAATCCACTTGAAATTATTATGGATGCCGATGAAGAAGAAATTAAACAAGGCATGGGGTATGCAGTTTTGACAAGATCATTACAAACCGTTAAAGCGTTTATGAAATATTATGATCCTACTATTTCTGAAGATGTAATTAATGTATTTAGTGAAATGGTTCAAGAGACTTATAAACGTTTTGGTATTGATTTTAATACTGATTTTACTAAATTTACTTCTAAAGATTATCCAACATTTAGAGATGTATATGCAACTGTAAAAGGTCGAATTACATCAATGCCAGAACAAAATAGGGAAAGAGATATATTAGAAAGTTTAGAATTAAAAATGAGACCATTAATAAGAGAATTAAGATTTTATTTTGATGGTACAACAACAATTTCTCCAAAGAGCAATTTTATAGTATTTAATATTAAAGAATTGATGAATGCTGATACAAATATTAGAAATGCTTTATTCTTTAATGTATTAAAATATGCTTGGAGTTTGTGCTTAGATTCAAGTATAAATACTGTACTTACTGTTGATGAAGCACATGTTTTATTATCTGGTAATAACACATTGGGGGCTGACTTCTTAGCTCAAGTTCAAAGACGTGCTAGAAAATATAACACAGGTACAATTATAATTACACAACAACCAACTGATTTCTGTGATCCTGCTGTAATTACTCAAGGTAAAGCAATATTTGATAATGCTTCTTACTATTTAGTCATGGGACTTAGAAAACAAGCTGTTGAGGATTTAAGCAGATTAATAGATTTAAATGACAGTGAAAAAGAAAGTATAAAAGGATACAATCAAGGTGAAGCGTTGTTTGTATGTGGTAGTAAAAGAATGAGAATTAATGTTGTAGTTACTGAACAAGAATTAGATTCATTCGGTTCAGGCGGTGGCTTGTAATTAGTTAGGTGGTGATATTAGCATGAATCCATTAAAAATATTTGCAAATAAATTATTTGGTGATACGTTAAAGGAAAATACACCAATTGGTAAATTGATTGGTATAAAGGGCAAAATGATAAAATATGGTATAATTGCTGGTATCGCTTCCTTTTTTATTTTAATAATAGCAGTTTTAGGTGTAGTATCTTACTTTTTAGGTTTCGTTCAAGAAAGTGCTGAAAGAGTCGCTAATTTACTTAGGGGTGGTTGTATTTTATGTACAACTGAAGAACTTGAAAAAATAAAAGAAGAGCAATTTAATACAAAAATCCGCATAATGAAGGAAAAAGGTGGGGATAAAATAGATGCAGCAGTACTTGCCTCAACTGTTTTATTTCAAGGAAATTACAATGAAATAATTGATGCAGAGTATGATAAAGACTTTGATGAAGATTCTTTTGCTAAAAAAGTTTCTGATTTTATTAATGCATTAGGAATGACTGGCGATGAAAGCTATGCAGGTATTGAACAAGAGTCAATTGATTTATTAAATGCGGCTTATATTGTTATGCTTAATGCAGCTGTTGATGGTAAATACAATGAAGAACATTATAAAGAAGTTTTAGCTGGAAATAATTTTGGAAATGATAACTGGATTGTTAATGAAGGACAGTGTGCTTTAGAAAATATCATGAGTATACCAGTTATACGATGGCTTCCTTTAATATTTGATAATACCTTTGTTGATAAAACTCATTCATATGCAGGAAATGTTATAGATGCAAATAAATATAATGTTAATGTGGCAGCTATATGTTCTCAAGGATTTATAGGTGGAACATTTAAGGGCGTTAGTGATATAACTGATGAAAAACAAAAAGAGATTAAAAAGAAAGAAATTGCTCAAGAAATAATTGATTTTGCTAAATTTTATAAAGAACTATTTCCAGAAGATGAAGATGAATGTTCTTATGCAGGTAGTGCCGGATCTGGTGAAATCGTTAACTGGAGACAGTACGATGAAAGATGGGCAAATATTACTCTGGGAACTGGTGGTGTATCAGTAAAAACATGGGGATGTACAACAACAGCTATTTCATATATTTTAGCAAAATCTGGTACTCAATTAACAGTTAATGATTTTAACCCAGGTGTATATGCACAAAAAGGATCATATTCTGGTAGTCTAATAGTTTGGGATTTTTCTCCAATTGCTCCTAATATGCATCGTTTAGGTTATTATACTGATATTGATAAAAACAACTACGTGGAAAAAATTTCCGATATAATAGATACTCCATATAATGGAAAACAACAATTCGTATTGGTTGAAGCTGATGATGGTGTTGGTACTCACTGGGTTGCAGTTGATCATGTTGAAAATGGGGTAGTGTATGTATTAGACCCTTCAGCAAAAGAAGAAGGACTCACTGATATCACTACTATGCATAGGTGGGGAGGCTCTATTTCTTACGAAATTATATATGCTGATGATGTTGATTTTGGTAAAACTGGAACTAGTTCTAGTGGAAAATCAAATGGAGAGGCTAATTCCTTAGTTACTAAATATTTAAATGAAATGAAGAAAATTGCTGATGATGATACACATGGATATAGTATGGCCAATAGAAATGGTCCTGATTATGATTGTACTTCATTTATATATTATTCATTAAAAAATGCTGGGATTTTAGATGATGATGATCCCGTGTTCTCATATAATGAAAGGGAAGTGTTAACTGAAAATGGTTTTACATCAATTCCGTTTAGTGTTGATGCATTGCAAGTTGGCGATATTTTGGAATCTGATGGGCATACTACTACTATTTATAGTATTGAAGGTGATACAATAAAAGAAATTGCTGCACGTAATAATTATGACGGTGTAACCGGTGACAGTTCTGGTAAAGAAATAAGTATTTCTACGTTTTATAATCAAAATTACCACACTATTTATAGATTAGCAGGTGCTGATAGTAGTTGTGGTAGTAGTAGTTCAAATATGCAAAAGTTTATTGATTTACTTGGCGAATGGGAAGGCACGAGGCAAAACTGTACAGTTAGAGGAAAACCAGGATATGAGACTTATATCGATTCGGTTGACCAAGTTTATGTTGGACATACTACAGGTTACGGTATAACGCAAGAAAATAATCGAGGTTTGGCTGAAGCTGTTGGATATACAAATTTTGATGAAGATATGAATAATGGTTGTGCTGATAAAGAATATATTGATAAAATGGTATCTGAACGTTTATCAAATACTTATGATTATGTAAAAGCCAAATTTGAAGAAGAATCTGGTGGAAGACAATTAAAGGATTATCAATATTACGTGCTTGTTTCAATTTATCATCAATGGCCTGCTGGTTTGGTTAATTTTTTCATTCCAAAATTTGTTTCAACAACTGATTATAAAACATATGATATGTTTAGTTTCTTTTTATCACATACAGGTGTTAATGGTGCACAAGGTGGTTTAAATAGACGTGAAGCAGAATATCATTTGCTTTATAATGGTAATTTTAATTTAGATAGAGTATATGATGTTGTAGACACAGAAAGTTATTGGAAACAAAGAGTAGAGGTCTATAATAGTGAAACTATTTCCAATTAAAAAATCTAGTTTATGTTAGAAAACACTTCCGAAAGGAGGTATTTTCTTATGGCTTGTAAAGAACAAAAATTTAATAAATATACTGAAGAACAAGTATTAGAAATTGTTCATGGAAGTATCAATGGTGAAACCAGCCGCAAACTTGCTGAAGAATATGGTATTTCAATTGGTATTATCAAAACATGGAAAAGAAAATTTGTTAATCATCTAGAACTAATCATACCACATTTTTAGAAGAGTATATAGTTAGTTAAAGAATGGATAGAATATAATACTTCAAGGATATAAGAGGATTAATAAGAAGAAGCAAGACAATAAAAATGATAAATGAAATTTAATTAATGCTATAATTATACAATAAAAATCAAGGGTATAAATGAACTGAACCCTTGATTTTTAAAAAACTAGATTTTATTTTATATATTTTGCTTTTACATTACTATTTTCTAATATGTCTTTTACTTCTTTTTTAAATGCTATCATTTGATTTTTGATTGTAGAACATCTTGTGGTAAAACCGCTATTTTTAATAATTTTACATGTAAATTTATTATTTTTATCATATGTTGCTGTATGTGCTATACTTCCATAACTTCTATTTTTAGTCAAACCTGTTACTACGTAATCCATTTCTATACTATCATCATTTTTATATGTCATCATTGCAGTTATTTCTTCTTTTGAATTTGATATGTCGTAAATTTCTTTCGTAAGAACATAAGAATCTGTATAATAATAATATGTTGTTGTTATCTTATTTTCAGTTGTTTTTTTAGTATATATTTTGTCATCACTTTTAGTATAACCATTTTTCTTTAAATAAGTGAATAAATCATTTTTATTTTTATCAGACATAATTTTTTGATAAATAAAAAATCCTGCAATTGAAATACCGATTATAATTGTTATTATTATAATAAAAGTTATTATTTTTTTAATTTTATTATCATCTTCCATTAAAATACCTCCTATCTTTCTAATAAAATTATAGCAAGTAAGCAAATAATTATCAATGCATTTTTTATAATTGACAATAGTTTTTCTTACTTATATAATTATTAAAGAGGGGATAAATATGGAAAACAATAATGTAAAAAAATATATTAAATGGGGTATAATTGCTATAATTTTTATTGGAATTTATATTGGCATTGCCATACTTATTGGAAATAAAGATAAAGTAAATTCTAATAATTATTTAATTGTTGGTGATTCTTTAATATGGCATGAAAAAAGTGGTAAATGGTATCAAGAAACAGAATTTAAGGAAAATTTTGGAAATCGTAAGTTTGTTGGATATAATGATATGGATGAATTTACAGCCACAACTTTACAATATAACAGGCGTTCATTTTATTTTTTTGATAAGGATTATAATCAAGTAAATAATGATAAATTTAGATTTGCATACAGTGGTAATATAAAAGTAACACCAGTTAATTATATTTTAAGTAGTTATAGTAATAGTGATGATTCTATTTTAGATAATAAAATAAAATATCAAAACAGTGAGGAAAAAAGTATTTTAAAAAAGCGTTTAGTTAAATATTTGGCTGATTTTGATAATGATGGTAAATTAGAAGCTATTTATATTACATCAAATGTTTCTTTGGTTACTAAGGATTATGAAGATAGATCATATATGTTTTATGTTAAAGATGGTAAAGTTTTAGATATGAAAAGTGATACATCTAGTTCATATGGTTTGATTGATATATTGGACATAAAAAGTGATAATGAATATGAGATTATTATTGGAAGAAAAATTTGGGATCTTGCTTTATTTGATAGTTGTTATCAAATTTATCAAATTAAAGATAATAAGATTATTTTAACTCAAAATTGTTTATATAATAAATAGAAGTCAGTTTGGCTTCTATTTTATTCTGGATAATATTCTACATTATAATCATGATTTGTAGAATCTAATTTTTTAAGTTCTTCTGTTGTTATAAGAAAAAATTTATGTAGTAATATATTTCTTCCATCACTCGTTATAGGATCATCCCAAGTTAAATCAAGATGTAGCCACTCATTATTTATGTATACTCGGTTCCAGATGTGATTTGTATTAGATATCTTATAATTAGGAATATTGATTTTATCTAAATATATTTTCATAGCATCACTATATCCACTACAAAGAGCTATGTTATTTATTAACGGTCCATTTGCTTTGTGAGATATTGAATTACTAATATCTTTTCCTTCTTCAATCGCATCAGCTCTTTGTTTATCATAACTACTTTTATTAATTAAATAATCATGAAACGCTTTAATTTTATCTATATCAGACATATCACTTTTAATATATTCTTTTTCAAATTCCGATATTTTATTTTCAATTTCATTAACCTCATTATCTGAATATAGTCTATCAATATTTAATTTAATTTCTCCATATTCTGTTACTTGAAAATATATTTTTTCATAACTGTTATACGGAGATACTAAATTATTAATGGTTGAAAGAAGAATTTTATCATTTGATATTTCAGAAAATTCCTTGTTGCAATTTTCATAATCTTTATCACAATAAAAAGTAAATTCATCAAGTCCATGGTTTAAAATAGTATAAATTACATTTAATATTTCTTTTTTGTTTTTAACATGAAAATCATTTGTCTCTTGAACAAATAGAAATTTATAATTATTATAATTTTTCTTCTTATTAGGTAGAGTTACTGTTTTGTTTTGAATAGAATTTGACATTATATATTTTATAATATCATTTTTATATGTATAGCACAAAGTTAAAATTATACACAAAATAATCGTTATAAAAAGACTTTTATTTTCCTTCATATTATCACCAAATTCTTAAGATATTAAAAAAGTAAATTACTCCATTGCATTTACTTTCTTTGTTAATCTTGATTTTTTACGTGCACTAGTATTTCTAGGCATTACTTTAGCACCTGCTGCCTTGTCGATTCTTTTAATGGCAGTTTTTAAATTTGCTTCAGCTGTTTCTTTATCTTTTTTTGCGATAGCTCTTTCAACATTTTTAACTGCTGTTTTAGCACTTGCTAAATATTCGTGATTACGTTTTTCTTTTTTAATATTTACAAGAACTCTTTTTTTCGCATTTTTTAAGTTGGCCATAATTTCACCTCCAAGCCACATGTACAATCATTTTAGCAAAATTTAGCAAAAAAATCAATAAAAACTTAATTTTTTGGTAAAAATAAAAATGGTGATTATAAATGAAACATGAAGTTGATTTAAAAAATAAGGTTTTAAGAACTGATTTAGCAGTGGAATTGATTGAACAAAATAATACAAAAAATATTGATAACATTAAAATAACTAATATATTTTTAGATGAAGATGAGGCAAAAAAAATAGATAAAAGTGCAGGTAATTATACAACTGTTGAGTTTGAAGATATTACTGATAGTGAAAATGAAGAAAAGGTTAAAAACATTTTAACACAAGAATTAAAAAAACTTTTAAAATTAAAAAACATAAAAAAAACTGACATAATTCTTATAATTGGACTTGGCAATAAAAAATCTACTCCAGATGCTTTAGGACCTATGGTTATTGAAAAAGTTGTAGTTACAAATTATTTATATATGTATTCTTCTTTAGATGATAAATATAACAGAGTATGTGCGATTACACCTGGTGTAACAGGGGAAACTGGAATTGAGACAAGCGATATGATTAAAAGTATTGTAAATGAAATTAAACCAAACATAGCTATTATAATTGATGCTTTAGCTTCTTCATCAATTGAAAGAGTAAATAAAACTATTCAAATGACAGATAGTGGAATTAATCCTGGAAGTGGTGTAGGTAATAAAAGAAAAGAGATAAGTGAAAAAACTTTAAATATACCGACAATAGCAATCGGTGTTCCTACAGTTGTTGATGCAGCCTGCATTGTAAGTGATACCATAAATTATTTATATTCTCATTTTGCATATCAAAAAGAAGCTTTTTTTAATCCTGCAAGCAAACTTTCTTTCAATGTTAATTATTTAAAATTGCAAAAAACATTTAAAATAAAAAAAGAAGAAAAAGAAAAAATTTTTGGAATGATTGGAACACTTAATGATGAAGAAATAAAAAATTTAATATATGAAATACTAACTCCAATTGGTTATAATCTAATGGTAACGCCTAAAGAAGAAGATTTTATCTTAGAAAAACTTTCTAAAATTATTAGTGGTGCGATAAACGAATGCATGCGT
The DNA here is from genome assembly GCA_963632935.1 of Oscillospiraceae bacterium. GTDB lineage: Bacteria > Bacillota_I > Bacilli_A > RF39 > UBA660 > Coprosoma. The sequence goes on along the minus strand of CAVGWA010000014.1, from coordinate 6,397 downwards.
AGTTAATTTTTTTCTACATTTTATTTATTATCCTTTTAATATAATAAAACTGGGGGTAATAAGATGAAAAAAATAAAACTTAAAAGGGGAAAATTTAAATTTAGATTAATTTTTTATGCATTTGTTATGTTTTTGGGATATCATCTTTCTTTTAATATAATTATGAATATTAAATTAGTTAATTCCAATGAAGAATTTATAAAAGCCATTTTAATAGATAGTAATTATCATCTTCTTTATGAAAAAAAAGCTAATAATTTATTTTCTAAATTATTTTCTAAAATTATTGATGTTAATAAACCTATTTCAATATTAGAAAATGTTTTTCATTTTAAACCTAATGAACAAACTAATATGACATATGTAAATAATCCAAATACTAAACAAATAGAAAAATTAGAAATAAAACCAACAGTCTACATATATAATACCCATCAGACTGAATCATATCAAGGGAATGCTTTAGAAGGCTATAATATAAAACCTGGTGTAATGATGGCTTCATATATTTTACAAGAAAGACTTGCAAGAGAAAATATTAAAGCATTAGTTATGGAAGACAATATATCCGATTATTTGAATTTAAATAATATGAAATACAATAAAAGTTATATAGCCAGTCGTAAATTTTTAACTGAAGCTTTAGAAAAATATAATGAATATAAATTAATTATTGATCTTCATCGTGATTCAATTTCTAAAGATAAATCAACAGTAATTATTAATAATAAAGCATGTGCGAAAATAAGTTTTGTTGTTGGTGAAGATCATGATAATTATGAAAAAAATTTAAAAACAGCAACTAAATTGAACGATAATATTAAACAAAAATATCCAACATTAACTAGAAACATATTAGTTAAAGGTGGTAAAGGAGCAAATGGTATTTATAATCAAGATTTATCAGAAAATATAGTATTAATTGAAATTGGTAGTCAAGAAAATACAATCGATGAAGTTTTAAATACAATTGAACTGCTCGCACCGATTATAAAGGATTACGTAAATGCATAAAACAGCGAATAAAATATTTAAATATCTATTGTTAACCTTATTTATTGCATTTGTTTCTCTTTATGTTTCTCAAACTACTGGTTATTATGAATACCGTAATAGTAAAAAAGTTGCTTTAACAAGCAAGCAGATAAAAAAATTTGAAAATGATGTTAAAAGTGGAAAAAAAGTTGATATAGAAAATTATATATCCGCAAATAATATGAGTTATCAAAATAGCATTTCAAGGACTGGTCTTTCTTTATCTAAAACATCTGAGAAGTATATTCAAAAACTGATTAATGGAAGTTTTAAACTTTTAAGTAATTTAGTAGGTTCTTAGCCTAGAAATGTGGTATTATATTTCTAGGTGATTTTTATGCTTAAAATTGGTTCACATGTTTCTTTTACTAATAAAGGTGGTTTAAAACAAAGCGTTCTTGATAGTTTAAGTTATGGAGCAAATACTTTTATGTTCTACACAGGAGCTCCACAAAATACAGTAAGAAGTAAAATTGATTTAGAAAATACTTATGAAGCACATCAGTTAATGGTAGAAAATGGTATTAATATAAAAGATGTTGTAATACATGCTCCTTATATAATTAACTTGGCTAATGAAAAAAAATTTGATTTTGCAGTTGATTTTTTAAAACAAGAACTTGAAAGAGCTAAAATATTAAAAATAGATAAAGTTATTCTTCATCCAGGTTCACATGTTGGATTAGGTGAAGATGAAGGAATTAAAAATATCATAAAGGGATTGAATTTGGTTATTGAAGATAACAGTCCAATTATTTGTTTAGAAACTATGGCAGGAAAAGGAACTGAAATTGGTAGTAAATTTGAACAATTAAAAAAAATATATGATGGCATTTTTAAAAAAGAACATATAATGTTTTGCTTTGATACATGTCATTTAAATGATGCGGGCTATGATTTGAATAATTTTGATCAAATATTATCTGAATTTGATAAATTAATAGGTATAGATAAAATAGGATGTATTCATATAAATGATAGTAAAAACAATAAAGCTTCTCATAAAGATAGACATGAAAATATAGGACGTGGTACTATTGGATTTGATATTTTAATAAGCATAATTTATAACAGTAAATTGGAAAGTGTACCTAAAATATTAGAAACTCCTTATGTAGAGGGATTTGCTCCTTATAAATTTGAAATTGATATGATAAAAGAAAAAAAATATAATGATAATTTAGTAAATGATGTAAAAAATTACTATAAAAATCTTTGAAATTTATTTAAGTAAATATCAAATAATGATCTGCACTTTTCAAAAGTTTTTTGATTCATTTTTTGAGAAATTTCATATAATATTTTTTCTTTATTTCCATAAAGTAAATCATACCAACTATTTTTTAAATGAAAATATAATAAATCTATTTCGCTATCATTTAAAGTAATATTATTTTTTAAAGCGAAGTTATATATATCATTTTTATTTATTTTTTTAATATAACTTTCAATTAATTTATTCATACTTCCTCCTATTAATAG
>CAVGWA010000014.1:0-3870 GCA_963632935.1 Oscillospiraceae bacterium | reverse complement strand
TAATAGATTATGATGTGCAAGAAACGAGGTGAACTGATTTGAAAAAATTTATAGAAAAAATAAAACAAAAAAGGCGTTCTTCTTTGAAAATTAATCGTTGGCAAAAAAAACAAAGTTATAATTTTAATACCTATAGAGAAAATAAGGATATAAAAGTTGAAATTGAAAAAAGATATAATATTTTAACATTCATTGTTATTTTGATTTTACTAATATTAGTAACTGGTCTTTTTATGGTTCAGGTTGCAGGAAAAGAAAAATACCAAAAAAAATTAAAAGATTTAACTAAAAAAATTGTATATGGTGAAAGTGCTCCTAGAGGAAGAATATATGATAGAAATGGTAAACTTATTGTTGATAATTCTCCAAGTAAGGTTATTTATTATAAAAAAACTTCCAATGTATCAGCTCAAATTGAAATTACTGTTGCTTACAAATTAGCTAGTATGATTGATATTGATTTTTCAAAGTTATCAAGTAATGATTATAAAGAATTTTGGATAAAAAATAATCCTAAAAAGGCTAATCAAAAAATTACGTCAAATGAATGGAAAAAGCTTGAAGAAAGAAAGCTTACAACTGACGAAATTTATAAATTAAAAATTGAAAGAGTAACTGATGAAGACTTATCTATATATGGTGATAATGATAAAAAAGCCGCATATATTTATACTCTTATGAATACAGGTTATTCATATGAAGAAAAAGTTATTAAAAGTGATGATGTTACTGATGAAGAATATGCTTTAGTTTCTGAAAATATAAGCACACTTAAGGGAATAAATACAAAGCTAGATTGGAATAGATCTTATCCTTATGGTAATGTTTTAAAAAGTATATTAGGTAGTGTTTCATCTAGTAAAACTGGTCTTCCAAGTGATAAAAAGGAATATTATTTAAAAAAAGGATATAGTCTAGATGATAGAGTAGGTATTAGTAATTTAGAATATCAATATGAAGATATTTTAAAAGGTAAAAAAAATAAATATGAAGTTTTATCAGATGGTTCTTATAAATTAATTGAAGAAGGTAGTAGGGGGCAAGATATTGTTTTATCTATTGATATAGAACTTCAAAAGTATTTAGAAGAGGTTTTAACTGAAGAAGTATTAGCAACTAAAAAAGAAGCAAATACTGAATATTATGACGGTTCTTTTGTAATTATTACTAATCCTAAAACCGGTGAAATTTTGGCTATGAGTGGCAAAAAAATAGTTAATGAAAATGGCGAAGATAAAGTAGTTGATTATTCATATGGAACTTTTCAAAATTCTGTAACTATGGGATCTGTTGTTAAAGGGGCTTCTCAAATTACTGGATATAATACAGGTGCTTTGAAAATAGGAGAAGTGAGATATGATACTTGTGTAAAAATTGCAGGTACTGCTCAAAAGTGTTCATGGAAAGCACTTGGAAAATTAAATGATGTAACAGCCCTAGCATATTCATCAAATACTTATCAATACTATACTGCAATAAAAGTCGGTAAAGGTAGTTATAAATATAACAAACCACTTGTAATTGATAAAGAAGCTTTTAATACATACAGAAATACTTTCGCACAATTTGGATTAGGAGTTAAAACGGGAATAGATTTACCTAATGAAACTACAGGATATAAAGGTAAAGGTGAAACATCTGGTTTACTTTTAGATTTTTCAATTGGTCAGTATGACAATTACACTCCAGTTGAACTTTCACAGTATATAAATACTATTGCGGATAATGGTAATAGAAGACAGCTTTATTTGATGAAGGGTTATTATAAAGAAGGTAAAATTACTAATGAAACTGAAAGTAAAATTTTAAATAAGGTAGATACAAAGGAAGAATATATGAACAAGGTTCATGAAGGGTTTGAAGCAGTTTTAAAATATGGCACTGGTGCGGGATATATTGATATGACATATAAACCAGCTGGAAAAACAGGTACATCTCAAAGTTTTGTTGATACTGATGGTGATGGTAAAATTGATAAAGCAACAATTTCAACTACATTTGCAGCTTATGCTCCTTATGATGATCCTAAAGTAGCTTTTACAATAATATCACCTAATGTTTCACGGGAAGATGGTAAAACAACTCATCAGTCTTCAGTAAATAAGCGTTTAGCACAAAAACTATCTAAAAAATACTTTGAAATTTATCCATAATTTGGTATAATGTTGATTAGAAATGCAAAAAGGAGGGATATTATGGCTAAAAAAGGCGAAGCTAGAGATAATATAACTTTAGTATGTGGTGTTTGTAAAAATGAAAACTACCGTGTAGAAAAAAATAAAAGAAATACACCTGAACGTTTAAAATTAAATAAATATTGTCCTAAATGTCAAAAACATACAGAGCACAATGAAAAAAAATAATTCATGGAGGTAGGTTATGATAAACATTAATGATATTAAAAATGGAATGACAATTGTTATTGATAATAATATATATCAAATTATGGAATTTTTACATGTTAAGCCTGGTAAAGGTCCAGCCTTTGTACGCATTAAATTAAGAAATTTACGTACTGGTTCAACAATTGAACAAACATTTAATACAAATATTAAGTTCGAAAAAGCTATCATTGAAAAAAAACCAATGCAATTTTTATATAGTAATGGTGATATGTATAATTTTATGAATATGGAAACATATGAACAAATGGACTTATCTAAAGATAGTTTAGGAGACAATGTTAAATATTTAAAAGAAAGTTTAGAAGTTGATGTAACTTTTTATAAAGGTGAGGTTTTAGGTATAACATTACCTGAAAAGATAGAATATTTAGTTACAAGTACTGAACCGGCTGTAAAAGGAAATACAGCTACAAATGCTACTAAAGAAGCTGTTTTAGAAAATGGTTTAGTAGTAAAAGTACCATTATTCATTAGTGAAAATGAAAACATTATTGTTTCAACTAAAGATGGTAAATATGATTCAAGGGCTTAATATATAAAAGAATAAAGAGGTGGAAATATGTTAGAAAAAGATAGATTTTTAGCAGTAAAAAAATTAGCACGTGATATTAGAGATGATAATGATAAAATATTTAAATCTTTCGATAAAATGTCATTTGATAAAGCTGTGTCAGAAAAAGAAAAATTTATAAATTCTGTTATTAATAATATGGATATTGCTTTTAATGAGGGTGAAGAAGGAAGAGAAGAAAAGCAAATTTTTAGAGCTAATCTTTTAATTCCTAATGATAATGATTTTTATGAAACTTATTCATCTGATAAAAACATTCGCAATTTAATGAATAAATATAAAATTAATATCGAAGATATTATGAGTAAAATAACTGAGTTAAATGTATATAATAAATATATTGATGAGTCTATTAATGATGATAAAACTGATAGTGAGATTTCATTTGTTTCAGAAATGGTGAAAATGTCACCAAAAGAAGCTGAAAATTTGTTAGATGAAATAGATAATTTATCTTCTGTTATGGAAGATTTAGATTTATCAAAAAAAGAAAAACCAGAGTTATTAAAGCCTGAAGTTGTTGAGGTTGATAAGGAAGAATTTGATGATTCATTTGATGATATCACTTCAGCTGTTTCAAATTTTGTTGATAATTATGATGACATGTTAGGTCAATTAGAAAAACAAAATGATAAAATTAATTCTTTACAAACACAGATTGAAAAGTTAGAAAGTGTTAATGCAGAATATGAAAGTATTAAAGAAGAAAATAATACTTTAAGAAAAGAAAATGAAAAGCTTGTTAGTCAAAATAAAAAAATGGAAATTAAATTAGCTAAAAGTGCTGAAATCTTGAATAAAATCTATAAAAGTATTTCTAAGAAATAAGAAGCAAATTTGGTTCTTTGTCAAATAGTGTTGGTGAACAATAAATTTGATAAATGAATTGATATT
>CAVGWA010000013.1:0-34347 GCA_963632935.1 Oscillospiraceae bacterium | reverse complement strand
TATTATTCTATATGTATCAGAACCTAGTGTTATATAGTTATTTGGATTGGCTCCTTTATAAACACATCTTCCTGTTTCAGTAGTATCCTTATATAATCCATCACCTGAGGTAACAGTATCATTAATACATAATTCAACACCTGTAATAACACTACTATTTTGTTTACTAGAATCATTCATTGCTACTGTCGCAAAAGTTCCATCATTAAATTCAGCAAGTAATCTTCCCTTATTTTCTACTTTAACAGCTGATATTTTATTAATAAAATCACGCATAGATTGAGGTATATTATCATCATTATTATTATTAACATAATTTTGTATATTTAAAATATTAGAATCAGTGTAAATTACTAATTTCATATCCATAGCTTCTAATAGGTCATTACAAAATGTACTATAATTAACATTTATTTGGCAAGTTTCATCTTTATATATAATTGTATAAGGCTTATCAGAAGAAGTATCTATCTTGATATTATTAGTGCTTATATAATTACTAAAAGAGCCTAAATCATAAATAGATTCAACATTATTATAACTATAAGTTGTTTTATAATTTGTTACTACATTTCTAAATTGAACAAAAAGAAAAATTAAAATTGTTAAAACAAAAGTAGATACTACTAATGATTCGGCTAACAAAAAACCCCTATTATTTTTATTCATAAATTTTACTCCTTTTCAATTGTTTTTATTCTAAATCTATTATATAATAGATTAGGGATAAAATCTAGTCCTAAAAGAATAAAGGAGCTTGATAAAAATGATTAGAACATTTGATTTTGCAAAAATGCCAATAGTTGATGTTATAAATGAAATATTAGTTGATTCTACTAAGAGAAATGCGAGTGACATTCACTTTGATCCATATGAAGAATATTTATTAATTAGAATTAGAATTGATGGTATTTTAATGGATTATGCAAAAGTACCTAATGAATATAGAGACTATTTAACAACAAGAATTAAAACAATTTCAAGAATGAATATAACAGAATCTAGGCTGCCACAAGATGGTGCGATTAAAGACACAATAAATGGTGTTGACTTAGATTTGCGTGTTTCTGCTTTACCTGTTAGTACAGGAGAAAAAATAGTTATTCGTATTTTGGATTATACAAGAAGTATGGCTGGGTTAGAAGAATTGGGATTTAGTGATGAAAATTATAAAAAAATATTAGAAATGATTAGTGTTCCAAATGGTATTATTTTAGTTACTGGAGCAACTGGATCTGGTAAAAGTACAACTGTATACTCTATGCTTCAATATTTAAATACTTCAGAGACAAATATAATTACAGTTGAAGACCCAATTGAAATGGATATTAGAGGTATTAACCAAGTTCAAACAAATTCTAAAATAGGTTTAACATTTGCAACTGCATTAAGATCTATATTAAGACAAGATCCAAACATTATAATGATTGGAGAAATACGTGATACTGAAACAGCTAAAATAGCAGTTCGTGCTTCTATTACAGGTCATTTAGTACTTTCTACATTACATACAAATACAGCACTAAATACTATTGAAAGATTAATAGATATGGATGTTCAAAAATATTTACTAGCATCTGCCTTAGAGGGGGTTGTTTCACAAAAATTAGCAAGAAGTCTATGTGAAAACTGCCGTACGTTAAGAAAAACAAGTGATTATGAAAAAGCTATTTTTAAAACTGTATTAGGAAAAGATGTTAATGAAATATATGATGCGGAAGGTTGCGAACATTGTCATGATGGTTATAAAGGACGTATTGCTATTCATGAAGTTTTAAGAATAAATCAAAATATTCGTGATGAGTTAAGTAACAATGCTGATAAAGAAAAGATAAGACAATTAGTTTATGGCAATGGCAATGTCACTACCATGTTACAAGATGGTTTGCAAAAAGTTGTAGATGGGAAAACAACATTTGAAGAAATTTTAAAATTGATTGAATTAGAAGATGATGATAAAATAATTAATAATTCATCTTTAAAAGAAGCTATTATGGAAACAAAAGAAGCTATGGCTGCAAGAGAAAAACAAACAAGTGAATTTATAGGTGGTAAAGATAAAGAAATATACTCACCTAATGACATTGAAGAACTGTAAAAGTTCTTTTTTTACATTAATCCTTTCAAATATTTAACAAAATACAAAAAAAGAATAAAAAATTTTAGAGTCTATAAATATTCATCAGCATTTAAAACTTGGGAAGAAAACTGGGATGCAATTTGTCCATTCTTTCAATTCTCTGAGCCAATTAGAAAAATAATGTATACTACTAATACAATCGAATCTTTAAATCGACAATTTAGAAAATTTACTAAAACAAAATCTGTTTTTCCAACAGATATAGCATTACTTAAATGTTTATATTTAGCTACTAAAAATATATCCAGAAAATGGGATCAAGCATATAGAAATTGGGGTCCTATATTATCTGAATTATCAATTATGTTTGATGGAAGAATTTAGTTCTTTGAAAATTAAATATTATGTGTTATTATCTAAATAACAAAAAAGAAACCGATTAAGGTTTCAAAGTATTGTGGTTAGATTCCATTTACACAGAATTTTTTACACACTCAAAATTTTATTCAAATTTAGCAATAGCTTTAGTAACTACACCTTCTAATTCCCCTTTTGTAACTGCTGTGATTGTTCTTGTCTCACCAGCTTTTAAAGTATCACCTATATTACCTCTTAAAGTAATTACCGTATTGCCATCTTTATCCTTTAAAACAATATTTACATCAGCTATATTACTGTCTTCATTAGAAGTATTTGTAACGTCAGCACTAAATGTACTATAACCATCTTTAGTAATTAAAGAAATATTAGAAAATTTTAAATTTTCATAAACTTCTTCTTTAATAATCCCTTCATTTGTATTAGCAACAATACCAGATTTATCTTTAATTGCTATTTTTTCTTTAGTGCTTAATTTACCAGATACAATCAATCCAGCAGTCAAAGCAATTACTGTAGCTAATATAACTATTAAATAGTTTCTATACTTCTCAATAAAAACCAATACTTCATCTTTCTTCTTTTCTTGTTTCACACATATCCCTACTTTCTAATGATTATTATAAGGGATTTTTAAAATAAATTCAATACTATAAATACATTTTCAATTTTTCAATATAATTTTCACCAAATTTTAATAAATCACGTGCTAAAGAAATGATTTTTTTATCTGCAACATTTTCATATTTTTGAATACTCTTAGTTAATTCTAAATTTCCCATAGTAAGTCCCTTTATTAACATATCAGCAATATTCGCATCACTATTATCTTCAATCATTTCCTTACCTATACTTAATTTTGACATTGTCTTAGTCATAAGTCCCAAATCTTTTACTTGAAGCTTATGTTTTTTTAACAATTTTTCAGTTTCTAAAACATATTTTTCATAATTTTTTTTAATTTCAAAAAGTAAATCCATTATTTTATTATCTTTACCTTTCAAACAATTAAGTAAATCTACCATGCTTTGTAATCCCATATTACTTGTTTGATAAATATAAGTTAATAACTCTTCATTTTCATTCATATTTTTTCTCCTCCAATTTTATTATTAAACAAAATAAAAATATTATACAAAAAAAGAGCATTAAAGCTCTACATTATGATATACATGTTGTACATCTTCTACTTCATCTAATAAATCAAGCATTTTTTCAAATGTTTCTTTATCTTCACCAGATAAAACTACTTTTTCTTTTGGAAACATGCTTATTTCATCTAAATCAAATTCAACATCTGGTAACTTAGATAAAATAGCTTCTTTAATATTATTTAAATCATTAGGCATTCCATAAATAACAACTTCATCATTATCAGTTTCAATATCACTAACATCCAATCCAGTCTCTAATATAGCATCTAAAGTTTCTTCTTCAGATAAACCTTTAAAACTTACAATACACAAATGATCATACATATAACTAACACTACCTTGTGCCCCCATTTTTACATGACATTTATTAATAACAGCTCTTACATTTGAAACACTCCTATTAACATTATCAGTTAAACAAGAAATTATTGCAGTTGAACCAGCAGGTCCAAATATTTCATAATTTACTGATGTATAAGTTTCATCAGCACCACTATTCACCTTATCGATTGCTCTATTAATAATATCATTAGGAACTTGTTCTTTTTTAGCCTTCTCTACCAATCTTTTTAAAGTTGGATTACCTTCTAACTCTACACCACCATTACGTGCAGCTTGATATACTTCTTTAGCATACATTGAATATAATTTTGCTTTAGCTGCACCCGTTTTTTGAATACTTGCCTTTCTTACTTCATATGCTCTTCCCATGTTAAACTTCCTTTCTGTGCTTTTTTTAAAGCATTTTTTGCAGCCTCTTGTTCTGCAGATTTTTTACTATGTGATATTCCTTGACCATATATAATACCATCAATTACAACATTCACTGTAAATTTTGGATTATGCGATGGGCCAGTTTCATCAATCAAAACATATTCCAAACTTTTTTTATCAGTTTGAACATATTCTTGTAACATTGATTTATAATCATCAAAGAAATCAACTTCATGATTTTCAATTAATGGAATAACAAACTCTTCAAAAAATTTCTTAACTTTACCTAACCCTTGATCTAAATATAATGCCCCTAAAAATGATTCAAATATATCAGAAACAATCGCTTTACTATATTTGCCACCATTTTCTGCCTCACCTTTACCTAATTTTAAATATTCATTTAATCCTAATCTTAAAGAATACTCGTAATTAGCCGTTTCACATACATAATGAGCCCTTATTTTAGTCATTTGGCCTTCATCATATTTATCACTTTTATATAAATAATCACTCATAAGTAATTCTAAAACTGCATCACCTAAAAATTCCAAACGTTCATAACTCTTAACATTATTTTCATTAGAATATGATGTATGTGAAAATGCAGTTTCATATAAACTCATATCATTTGGTTTAATTCTTAACTTTTCAAACAATTCCATTACAATCACCTTTAGTATTATAACATTAATTTTTTAACTTTAAAAGCAAAAATTAAAGAGAGTAACTACTCTCCCTAATTTTTCTTAGCACTTATTTTTTTATCTCTATAAACAATAACACCAATACCACCTGCAATGATAACTAAGCCTACTCCTAAAATCATAAGTGGAATACTAGCAGCCGTATTTGGAACATCAATTGTAGTACCACAATCCCATGCACCATATAAAGTCATATTATTATTTAAAGCAGTGCCATCAGTCCATTTACCAGTTAAATCATCCTTAGTAAACCAACCTTTAAATTTACAATTTTCTTGTCTTGTTGTTAATTCTTTTTCTTGATTATATTTAGTACCTTTATCATAACAACTTGACCCAGGTGTTGGATCAGTTAAATTAGCATCAGGTTTAACATTACCAACAATAACATAATCAACACAAACCTTTGGTTTATCAACTTTAGCAGTTAAACTAATTGATTTTGATAAATCAGTATTATCAGTATATAAAACTGCTAATCTTTGATATGAAGTATCAGAAGGTTGATAAATATATGCTTTTGTACTAGTTCCTTTAGTCTTAACATTTACTTTAATTGTAGTTGTTTGTCCTAAAGAATTTACTGGGATTTTAACTAAAAATTTATCACCAGCATTAAATGTAGTTTGAATTTTTCCTGAAGTACTTGTAACAACTGTACCACTAGGAGCACCTGTAACTTCAACTGAATAAACAGTAGTACCAGTTAAAGTTGGAGCAATTTCTTTTGAAACAAAGTATTTACCATCACTAGATAAATCCATATTAGAATTACTTACATTAACATCTAAAGTAGCTTCTTTATTTGCAGTTGCACTTTTAGCAGCACTTACCATAGATTTAATAGTATCCCTAAGTCCATAAGGATCAGCAGAATTAGTAGTAAAATCAGCACTTAAACTACCACTTTGTCCAGTTTCAGCTAAATACCACCATAAAGCAGCTTGAGTTATAAATCTATCTTGATCATCATTTCCTTTAATAGATTTATATGGATAACCATTTTCTAAAATATATCTTACACCATTATCAGCTTCTTTAACTAAAGAAACATTAGTAGTTTTTTCAGGCCATTTCTTTTCAACATCCATACAATAAGCAACCTTACCATCAGAAGTTCTAAATTTAGCCCACTTATAACTTTCACCAATGTATGATACCATTACACCCTCTCTATTAATAGTAGGATTTTTAGTAGCGGCACTTACCATTGGAACACTTGTAATAGATACAAGTGCGATTAACAAGAAAGTACAAACTATACTATAAAAATTTTTCATCGTTTTCATATATATTCCCCCTTAACGTGTTTTCCCCTTTAATTCATTTACTTTTCTAATGTCATCAACGCCATAAACGTTTTTATTTATTTCTCTCATTATTAAGTCAACTTGTTCATCAATACTTCTATCTACATTATGAACAGTTTTATTTATTACTGCCATTTTTTTATCAACATCATTTTCGATTTCATCATCTTCATCGTCTCTTCTTTTTTTAGCACCTGCAGCCATTAAAGCAGCACCACCAAGTCCTAAAATTCCTGGTAAAACATTTGAAGCATCACCAGTATATGGCACTACATTCTCAACCTCTGGTGTTACTTCTGGAGTTGGTTCAGGATCCGGTGTTGGTTCAGGATCTGGAGTTGGTTCAGGATCCGGTGTTGGTTCAGGATCCGGTGTTGGTTCAGGATCTGGAGTTGGTTTTGGATCAGGTTCAGGATTTGGTTCATCATGACTTGGCTTTAAATCAGGTTCTGCATCAGGATCTTCAGAAGTTTTCTTATTTTCATCCAAGTTTTTATCTTCACCTACAATTTTATTATCAGTATTTACAATATTACCGTCTTTATCTTTAACAACATAATTAGTACCATCTGTTGTTTCAACTGTGTAATCGCCAAGTTTAGAAGTTCTTACAGTATAACCACTTTCTATCATTTCTTTAGTTGGTGCATCTGGTAATAATCCGATTGTAACCTTAGCATCAGCAGGTATTTTACCTTCTTTTTGCAATCTAGAAATTAAATCTTGAATTTGATTATTAGAAAGTCCAACGCCACCTAGTCCTAAATAATAAGAACCATCTGCTGCTGGTAATATAATATATTGATTGTCTTCAACAGCAGTTTTATTGTCATCTTGTGAATTTTGGTCCTCATCTATAACATTTTCATCAAAATTAGTGCTTCCATCAACTGCTTTTTCTATAGCTTGTTTATAAACAACATTTCCGTCAGCATCCATAATTATAACATTATCATCTTGATAACTAGCTGTATATCCAGTATCACCTATAACTGTTGAACCAGATGATAAAATATATTCTAAATCATAAGCAGTAAGATCAATCGAATTAAGATCATAATATTCATTTAACTGTTGAGCTAAAACCTCAAGTTCAGGAATATTACCAACTACTGCAAGATGTCCATCCTTTTCAATAACATCATAACCATCAAAATGTTTAACGGTTGAAGTTTGAACTGTCTCATTACTCTGAATAACATCATTTGAATTCTCTTGTGATATTACAGTTTCCTCTTGAACTACAGCCTTTGTTTCATCAGTTAATTCTTGCGTAGCTTCTTGTGTTTCTTCCACTTGAGGTGTTGCTTCATCTGAAACACCATCTGTTATCTTTTGTGACTCTTCTACAGCTTTATTAATAACATCTTGTGATATTATAACATCATTTGAATTTTCAGTTTCTGGTATAACATTTTCCTCTTGAACTACAGCCTTTGTTTCATCAGTTAATTCTTGTGTAGCTTCTTGTGTTTCTTCCACTTGAGGTGCTGTTTCATCTGAAACACCATCTGTTATTTTTTGTGACTCTTCTACAGCTTTATTAATAACATCTTGTGATATTAATGACTCATCTTGAGATAATGTTTCATCTTCAAAATAACTAGAATCAAACTCTTGAGTATTTCCACTTGTATCTACTGTAGTTATATTATTTTCAGTAGCAAGTGCTGAATTAGGCATAGCAACACCAGCAATTCCAGCCGCAGCTGCAAGAGTAACAGTACCTAAAGCAGCAGCATTATTTAATGTAATTTTATCCTCATTTGTTTCTAATAAATTCGAGACACTTTTTTTAACTGGTTTACCATTTCCAATTAATGAAGTGAAAAATTTTTTAAATAATTTAAATTTCATAAACATTCCCCATTTCTATATAGAAATTTTTCTATAATTTCTCTCATTTGTGGCATATAATACCACTAAACACATTATTTGTCAAATTAACACATTTCACTAAATTGTAACAAAATAACTTTATATATATCACAAATATTTATACATTTTTTTACAATAATTTTTTAAGTAAAAATCTACAAATTTAAAACAAAACTTTTTTATTTTTAAAAATATTTATCACTTGTTACAAAATCATTAGACCATTACCAACAATTTCTAAAAAGCAACTATTTAAAGTTTACTAACAGTTTTTTTAAAATCATCCCCACGCTGTTTAAAATGTTCATATTGATCCCAGCTTGCACAAGCAGGGCTTAATAAAATAGTATCTCCTAAAGCAGAAATATTATAAGCAGTCTTGCAAGCCTGTTCAATATTATCTACCACTGTAACATCAATATTATTTTTTAAACAAAAATCTTTAATTCTATCTTTAGTTTGCCCAAAACAAACAATATGTTTAACATGGGTTAAATAAGGTTTCAAAGGTTCAAAACTATGGCCTCTATCTAATCCACCTAAAAGTAAAATAACATTACCTTCAAATGATTTTAAAGCAGTAATTGTAGAGTTAGTATTAGTAGCCTTAGAATCATTATAAAACAGTCTACCATTTACTTTAGCAACAAATTCTAATCGATGTTCTACCCCAGCGAAATTATTTAAAACCTCTTTAATCACACTATTTGAAACATTAAATAATTTACACACTAAAATAGCTGCCATAATATTTTCATAATTATGCATACCCTTTACCCTAATATCAGATAGCTTTACTATTTTCTCACCCTTATAAACAATTGCATCATTTTCAATTGAAATATCTGCTTCCACATTAGAAGAAAAATATAATTTCTTACTATTTAAATTTAACGTTTTATTAAAAACTAATTCATCTGATTTATTTAAAATAGCACTATCATTACTATTTTGATGATTAAATATACGTAATTTAGTATTTACATAATTTTCAAAATTTCCAAAATGATCTAAATGAACCGGACATAAATTAGTCAAAACAGCAATATCAACTTTAAACTTATCTAAATTAGCCAACTGATGAGAAGATATTTCAACAACCAAAATATCACCATCTTTAATATCATCAATCTGATCACATAAAGGATAACCTATATTACCAGCCAAATGAACAGGCAAATTAGCAGCTTTTAACATCTCATAAATAATTGTAGTAGTCGTTGTTTTACCATTCGAACCTGTTATTCCAATAATTTTTACATCAGGTAAATATCTATAAGCAACCTCTAATTCAGTAATTACAGGAATTTTATATTCTAAAGCCTTTAAAACGATAGGATGATCTAATCTTACACCAGGATTTTTAACAACTATATCATAACTATCATCAAATATTTCCTCTTGGTTTTTAGTAATAATAACATTAACACCTAATTTTTTTAAATTAGAAATAACATTCAAATCACCTTTAATATCAGTAATTAAAACATGATTATCTTTAGCAAGAAGCCTAGCAACACTAACGCCACTTTTGCCCATACCTAAAATAAAAATTTTTTTATCTTTAAACATAACTGCTCCTTTCTAAAAAATTAAAATCTTTTCATAATTCTATTTATTTCGCTTTCCAATTTTGACTTCATTAAACAATCTGCAAATCCATCTTGCAAATAATGAAGTCTAATAAACTCTTTATTATCATTAATCAAAACAACAACCGGTGTTGAAAATTTTTTATTTTTCTTAAGTTCCTTTAAAACTTCCAAAGCACTATAAGTAGATGTCTCATCATCTAATAATATTAAATCATATTTAACATTATTAGAAATTTTTTCAATACAATCCCTTCCAAATAATGAACCACTAACCTCAGCATCATGATTTTCTAAAAAAGTTGTTATTCTAGCAAGTTCTTTCGCATCATCATCAACAACCATAACCTTTTTATTTTTATAAAGAGATTGTTCATAATTTTCAAGTTTCTTAGAAATCTCAGTTTCCTTAGTTTCAACAATTTTTTGATCTAAAACAACATTAACCGTACTGCCTTTACCCTCTTCACTTTTAACCATTAAATTACCACCTAATAGTGTAACTAATTTTTTAACTTCCTTCAATTTTAAAATCTCTCCATCACGATTATGAAGATCAATTTTAGAAAGTTCTTCACTATTTAAACTTAAAACATCATTAACCTGTTCTATACTCATGCCACATCCAGTATCAGTTATATCAATAATTAAACGGCAAATACTATATTTAACAAAACCACTAACTGTCATATTAATTTCACCAGATGAAGTATGATCTTTCGCATTACTAAGTAAAGAATTAATAACTTGTTTTAACTTAATAGAATCACCATACAAAAAATTAGGTATAGCTTTACTTATCTCAAAATTAAACTTAATATTTTTATCTAACTCATTTTCAAAACGATATTCAAGTTCCTTAAAAACATTTGTAGGATTATATCTACTATCATATATTTTTAACTGCTTAGTATTCATAGTAGAAACATCCAAAGCCTCATTAATTAAATAATCAATATCAATACTTTTATTATTTATATCCTTCGCATACTCTTTCAAACATGAAACATTATCTAAAGCTTCCATCGCCTTACTAACTTCTATTATTTCTTTTACAGGTCTTTTAATATCTTGAGTCATTCTAAATAGAAAATTAGAAGTATCTTCATTAGCTTTCTCCATTATTTTTCTATTTTTATAAAGTTCACCTAACAATTGAATTTCTGGATTTTCAATCGTAAAATACATAAGACAACAAACTAAACTTTCAACCGCAACAGTAATCACTAAACTCTGATTTAACATTTGAACAATCATCATAACAATACCAAATACAAGAAAAACCCAAATAGGAATTGATTTTTTTGTATCAATATCCTTATGCTTAAAAATTAAAATAAAAGTCATTAAAATACTAACAATCATAGAAAAAATAAAAGTAATTTTAGTTGCCATACCATGAACAAAATAAATTGATTTAGAAACATTCCTATAAAGTTCAAAAGGAGATAAAATAATAACAATAGAAATTGTAATAGCAATTATAACCATTAAAAGAGTTAAATTATTATTATTTTTAAAAGATATCTCTAATAAATATATAAACATCAAAGACACCCAAACAACAAAATATACAGGAAGTGCCTTTAAAATTAAATTACTAATAAAAATTGGCATTACATTATAATTCTCCGAAACATAAGAACAAAGTAATTGTAATATTAACCCTATTAAATTAGAAATAAGCATTGCCGCATAAACTTTTTTTTCCTTACTATTTATATTCATCTTCTTAAAATATAAATATGAAATTCCAGCCACATAAAGAATACTAAAAATAATCAAAAATGTTAAATTAGTTAAAACCATAACATCACACCTTTACTATTAACATTGTAACACAAATAAAATAAAAATTAAAAACATTTTTACTAAATAGCAAAATAAAAAAATTACCTTATGATAAAGATAATTTTTTAACCTTAGAAGACACATAATCATCCATATAAATAAATCCATCTGTCTCTTCTTTCATTTTAAATAAATCTCTTTTGCTACCTTTAGTAAATGGAAAACTTTCTCTAATTTTAAATACACTTGGAACCATATATTTACTACCTGTAGTTTTATAAACAAAATCCTGTATTTTTCTTAACTCTAAAGTTAAATCATCATCATCTAAACTTTGTACAAACTCATCAGTAAATATAATATGTGCAAGTAAATTATCAGTATCATTATGTTTAATGCTATATACCTCACACATTTTAATTTCATCTAATTTCATAATAGCATTTTCAACTTCAAAATTATATATCTTATGATTATCTATAATAGAATTATCACTATCTCTGCCTAAAATAAATAACTCACCATTTTCATCTATATAACCAATATCACCAGTACGATTCCACTTAACACCATCTTCATCAGTATAAAAATATTCATCAGTCTTTTCAGAATTTTTAAAATATTCAAGCATACCACAAGGAGTATTTGCATATATCTCACCAGGTTCATAATAAGATAGTTTATTATTATTTTCATCAAAAGCATTAATCAAAACACCAGGAAGTGGAATACCAACAGAACCATTTTCATGATTAACCTTTTGTGTTTGAGAAGTTATTGCAGCACCACATTCACACTGCCCATATGCGGCACCCATTTTAGCTTTGCTACCATGTTTTTCGAAAACCTCATTTATTTGTCTTGCAACATCAGGACTTAAATACTCGCCACCTTCAAAAGGATAATTAAAATGCGATAAATCACTATTACCAACTAGTTCATCATATAAAAAACCTTCAAACATACTAGTAGTTCCAACAACATAATTTGGTTTATTTTTAATAATATTTTTAACAAAAACTTCACGGTTAACTCTAGGATCCATAAAAACTGTTGTTCCATAAGCCAAAGGAAGATGCAAACAAGTTATTAATCCCGTAGAACACCACATAGGAATAATCTGATAAAACTTTTGTTTTCTAGTTAAATCAACACCCAAAGCTGGATAAGATTGAATAGAGTTTTGAATACTATCATTTGAAAGTAAAACTCCTTTTGGTGATTTACTTGTAGATGCACTTGTACACATCATTACAACAGGCATATTTGGCTCATAATCAATAGTATCTGGAACATCACGTTTCTTACCATCTTTAATAAATTGATTCCAATACATTTCATTACTGCTTTCTAATTTATATTTTTTAGAAAATAAACCAAATATAGATGAATTCAAAGTTGGAACAACAACTATATTTTTAATGCGTGATCTTCTAATAGCATCTTTTATTTCATCATAAAAACCATCCATAACTATTAAAATATCACTTTCACAATCTTCAATTCTCTTAATTAAATTTTCATCAGAACCAAAAAATGGAGTTATCATATTTGCAATAGCACCAATCTTTGAAAGTGCATAAAAACTATAAGCCGTCTCAGGAAGACCAGGCATACATATTGTAACAAAATCTCCTTTTTTAATTCCATATTCTTTAAAGGATTTTGCAGCTAAATCAACATTATTAAAAAAACTATGATAGCTAATTTTAGATTTAAAAAATTCTAAAGCTATATCCTTTGGATAATCAATATTATTATGAACAATTTCCTGATACACCGTTCTTGTATTTTTTAAATCAGGAACATACCCTTCATAATATTGTTCCCAAGGTCTATCAATGTAAGGATAACCTTGAAATATTTCTTGATTACGTTCTAACTTCATACGCGTAACATTAGATAAAGCACTACTAATTTTTAAATTTTCAATTGTCATATTTTCCCCCTAAATAAAATTACGATTTTAATATAACACGTATATCCTTATTTTTCAACAATTTTTCATAAAAAAAGCATAAATATAATTATCTATGCATAATTTTTTGTTTGTCTAAATATTCAATATTTTTATTTATAATATAAATTTGATAATCCTTATCAGCAATCCTAATTTTTTTAATCAAACTTGGTATACATAATCCCAATGAGTAAGCACCAAGACTTAATAAAATAAGTCCATCATATCTAAATTCATTTGAATGAGCGTATGAAAAGGCTGAAAGTTGTGCTAAAGAGCCAAATATTAACTGATGTGACAATTTAACTGGTTTTAATTTTACATTCTCTTTTTCTTGCTCATATTTTTCTTTTAATGTCCTTTCTTCTTTAAGTAACATATCTATATTATTTAATTTCAATTTTTCTCCTCCGTCTTTATTGCTTCTTTTCTAGATAAATTTAATCTACCTTTTTTATCATAGCCTAATGATTTAACTAAAATTTCATCACCAATCTTAACTAAATCGGAAGGTTTTTCAACTCTTTTAGAATCTAATTGTGAAACATGAACTAATCCTTCACATCCAGGCCATAATTCTACAAAACAGCCAAAATCTTCAACCTTAACAACCTTACCAGTATAAATTACATTATCTTCAACTTCCCTAACAATATTCTTAATTCTATTAGCAGTTTCTTCAATAACATCTTTATCACTATGATATATAACTACTCTACCATCATCTTCTAAATCTACCTTAACAGCATTAATATCATTCACACTATTAACATGACTAGATTCTAAAATAATCTTAGTAATCATATCTCCACCTTTACCAATAACATCTTTAATCTTATCCGGACTAATCATAAATGTCATTACTTTAGGTGCATATTTACTAACTTCATCTCTTGGACTATCAATCGCATCAAGCATAACCTTCAAAACTTCTAACCTAGCTTTTTTAGCTTGCTTCAAAGCTTCTTTTAATATATCTTTAGTTATACCTTTAATTTTAATATCCATCTGCAAAGCACAAATACCATCTTTAGTTCCAGCAACCTTAAAATCCATATCACCTAAATGATCTTCCATTCCTTGAATATCAGTTAAAATAGTATAATCATCACCTGCAGTAATTAAACCCATAGCAATTCCTGCAACAGGTGCTTTTATAGGAACTCCAGCTGCCATTAAACTCATACATCCCGCACAAATACTTGCTTGTGAAGATGAGCCATTACTTTCTAATATTTCAGAAACAACCCTAATAGTATATGGAAACTCTTCTTCAGACGGAATTACTTGTAATAATGCCTTCTCGCCAAGAGCACCGTGGCCAATTTCTCTTCTACCAGGAGCCCCATATCTTCCAGTCTCACCAACAGAAAATTGAGGGAAATTATAATGAAGCATAAACCTCTTAGAATCCTCTAAACCAAGACCATCCAATATTTGATGTTCTCCTAAAGCACCTAACGTAGTTACAGATAAACTTTGAGTTTGTCCCCTTGTAAATAAAGCAGAACCATGAGTTCTAGGTAAAAAATCAACAGAAGCAGATAAAGGTCTAATCTCATCCATAGCCCTCCCATCAGCTCTTACCTTTTCTTTAACCACAATATTTCTAAATAAATCATACTCTACTTTATTATATATAATATTTACTTTAGCAATCAACTGAGCTAATTCATCAGATTTCATATCTTCATTTTCTTCTTTATATTTATTAATTAAATTTTCCTTAATTTCATCTAACATATTATATTTTTCTAATTTATCTTTTATTCTTAAAGCTTTATCAATATCTTTTTCAATTAAATCAGAAACTTCTTTCTCAAGTTCTGAAGAAATTTCTAATTTTTCATATTCCATTTTTTCTTTACCGATTTCTTTTATAATATCATTTTCGAATTGAACAAGTTTCTTCAATGCTTCATGACCAAACATCAAGGCCTCTAACATATCATCTTCCCTAACTTCTTTAGCGGATGATTCTACCATATTAATAGCATCAAAAGTACCCGCAACAGTTAAATCAATATCAGAATTTAATGTCTCTGAAACAGTTGGATTAATAACTAATTTACCATCAACTCTACCAACCTTAACACCAGCAACTGGACCATTAAATGGAACCTTACTAATTGAAGTGGCTAAAGAAGAAGCAAATAAAGCAGTAAGCTCAGGCGAATTATCAGGATCAACCGATAAAATAGTATTAACTATTTGTACCTCATTTCTAAAATCTTCAGGGAAAAGAGGTCTCATAGGTCTATCTATCATACGAGCAGCAAGTGTAGCAGCTTCACTAGGTCTGCCTTCTCTTTTAATAAATCCTCCTGGAATTTTACCAACAGAATATAACTTTTCTTGATATAAAACCATTAAAGGAAAAAAATCGGAAAGTAACTTAGCTTCCTTACCAACAACTACTGTAGATAAAACAACTGTATCACCATATCTAACAATAACAGCACCATCAGCCTGTTTAGCAACTTCACCAGTTTCAACAATTAATTTCTTTCCAAAAAAATCTAATTCAAATGTTTTTTTCATATATCCTCCTATAAAAATGACACTCTAAAAAGAGTGTCTACTATTATTTTCTAAGTCCTAAACTTTTAACAACTTCACGATATCTTGTAACATCTTTCTTCATTAAATATTTAAGTAAACTTCTACGTTTACCAACTTTTTTAAGAAGACCACGACGTGAATGATAATCATGAATATGAGTTTTTAAGTGTTCAGTTAATTCTTTAATTTCTTCAGTTAAAATAGCAATTTGAACTTCTGCTGAACCAGTATCTTTTTCACCTCTGGCATATTTTTTAACTAAAGTTTCTTTTTGTTCTTTACTTAAAGCCATAATATCCTCCTTTATATAAATTCGCTTAAATCTAAGAAAAAAAGATGGAGTTCTTTTAATCTTTGAAATAAGTACAATAATAATATACACAAGTTTTTTAAAAAAATCAAGGAAAAATTCATATCATCATGAATATACTTGGAATATATAAAACTATAAGTGCAGATACAATCATAATTATACCTGATATTAATCTGCTATACGTTCCAATAGTATTTTCCATAATTAACTCCTTAATAATTAAATTTAAAACATTTACACAAATTAAATTAATAATTAAATAACCAAAACCATATAAAATAATACTCAAAACAGAATTATCCGTAAGTATTTTTAAAAGAAGCGGTGTTGAAGCAGAAGAATTTACAAGAGCAAATGTAGAAATTATTCCAACTATAATAATAAAAAATAAATAAATCTTCATTCCGTTTTTTTTAAATAAGCTTTCAAACATTTGTAAAATACTTTTTTTAGGAACCTTTATTTTCAAATAAGCATCAATTGCAACCGCACCAATTAAAATAGCTACTATGGCAATTAAAGAACGAATAATCATCGTTTGCCATATACTAAACTCTATATTACTTAAAATAAATAACATATATGTTATAAAAGATGATATCATAAATATATTACTTAAAATAACTCGTTTTTTATTATTATATATACATAACATTATTCCTGATAAAAATAAAATTATCCATAATGAGTTTAAGTTTATACCATCTAATAAACCAGATATAAAAGAAACTTTTTTTACATTATTTTTATCAACTTTACCAATAAGTGGCATTGAAATACTTGAAGATTTTAAATCATCTAAAATAGTCTGTTTAACATCTTTAAATATTTGTTCATTATAACCAGTATAATGTTTTGACTTTATTACAATATAAGGAACTCCTGTTTCTTCATCATTAAATTTTTCTCTCGTTTTAGAAAGTAATTCATTATTTTTTTTATTATGCCACACTTCATATTTATTAATTTTTAAATTATCTTTTAATTGATACTTTAATATTTTTAATTGTTCTTCTTCCCTTTGACAGTAAGGACATTCCTTTCCATAAAATAAGGTGACTGAACTTTCAGCTTTTACATTAAAAGGAATTAAAAGCAATATTAATAATAATATTTTTTTCATCTTCTCACTCCCAACTTATAATAAGCTTTATCAAATGCTTTTATAAAATTATCTATATCCTGATTCGTAGTCTTTACTGAAATACTTATTCTTAAACTCATCTCAGCTCTTTTTTTATCACCAGTTATAGCAAATACTGCTTTAGACACATCAGCTTTAGTGCATGCACTTTTTGTTGATATATAAACATCTTCTTCTTCTAAAGCATGAAGCATTGTTTCTGGTTTTACATTAACTACACTTATATTTAATATATGTGGTATTGAATTTTCAGTACTATTTATAAAAACATTATCATATTTTTTTAAACTTTCTTTTAATTTTGTATTCAATGATAAAACTTTATCATAATCTAAATTTTCATAACTTAATCTTAAAGCTTTAGCCATTGATACAATAAGTTCTAAAGAAGGTGTACCACTTCTAAAACTAGTTGTACTCGCACCACCTGCAATTAATGGTTCAATAATTAAATTTTCTTTTTTATATAAACATCCTATTCCTTTAATACCAAAAAACTTATGAGCTGAAAAACTAGCTGCATCTACTAATGATAAATCAAATTTTATTTTACCTATTGCTTGTGTTATATCACTATGAAATATTACTTTAGGATATTTTTTTAATAACCTACCAATCTTCTCTATAGGCTGAAGAATACCTGTTTCACTATTCACCATACTAATAGTAACTAAAACGGTATCATCTGTAATCATTTTTTCTAATTCATTTATATCAACAATTCCATTTACAAGTGGAACATAATCTATAATAAATCCTTCTTTTTCCATTTGTTTTAATGGACTATAAATTGATGAATGTTCTAATGAAGTTGTAATAATATGCTTACCTCTTTTAAAATACCTTAATGCTTTAATTATAGTATTATTGCTTTCACTCGCACCAGATGTATAAATAATTTCATTAGGTTTAACATTTAAAATTGAAGCTATTTGATTAGTAGATGCTTCTATTAATTTTTTTGATTGACTTCCTAATTTATGAAGCGAATTAGAGTTACCAATATACTCACTTGCTTTTATAAAACTTTTCATAACTTCTGGATCAACTGGTGTTGTTGCACTATAATCTAAATATGTCATATAACCACCTTCTATTTTATGGTATCAAAACCACTACGTTTAAATAATTTTTCTAAATCATAATTTGAATAATAAATCATCGTAGGTCTTCCATGAGGGCAATTAAATGGATTTTTACAATTTCTTAAATCAGAAATTAACGCTTCCATTTCATTCATCGTTAAATTTGTATTAGCCTTTATAGCATGTTTACAGCTCATCATAGTCGCAACCTTTTCATTAAATTTTTCTATACTAAAATCTTTCCTAGTTTGAATAACAATTTCAATTATTTTTCTAATAGCCTCTTCTTCATATCCAACTTCAATCCAAGCTGGATGCTGCTTAACAATAATTGAATTAATGCCAAAATCTTCTATTTTAAATTTTAAATCTTCCAAAATATGCATATTTTCCTTTAAAATAATATACTCATCATTAGAAAGCTCAATAGTAATTGGAAAAAGCATTGAAGTAGAAGCTATATTAGGCTTTCCCATTGCCTCTTTAAATCTTTCATAATTACATCTTTCTTTAGCCGCATGCTGATCTATAATATACATGCCCTTTTCATTTTGACATATTATATATGTTCCATGAACTAATCCAACGGGATACATCTCAGGCATAAATTCTTCTAAATCATCTGAAATTTTATCATCATTTAAAATTTTATATTCATCATCATCCATAACTTTATTATCTGCATCATCTAAATCCTCATAAAGTGAACTATTTACTATAATTTCAGGTTCTTTTATAACAATATCTTCTTTATGAAATCTTCTTTCTAAATCAAAGCGTAACTCCTCTTTTTTCTCTTTTTCTTTTTTTAAAGTTACTTCTGGAATTAAATTTCTATTAGTAATAACTGCTTTAACAGATTCTTTAATTAAATCCAAAAGTGTATCCATTTTACTAAATTTAATATCCATTTTGGTAGGATGAATATTAACATCAATTACACTAGGATCAACACTAATATTAATAACAGTTATTGGATATCTATTATCTGGCTTATACGAATGATAAGCATCATTGATTGTTCTATTAATATCAATATTCCTAACAACTCTACCATTTACAATAGTAACCATATTATTTCTACTTGACCTATGAACCTCAGGTAAAGATATATAACCAGAAATTTCATAATCCGCATTTTCACCTTTAATAGGAATCATTTTTCTAGTTACATCATTACCATAAATACTTTGAATAACCTTTAAAATATTACCTGAACCATCAGTTCTTAAAATAACATTATCATTATTCTTTAAGGTAAATCTTATATTAGGTTTAGATAAAGCTAATTTGTTTATATAATCAGTAATACTAGCAAGTTCAGTGTATAAACTTTTCATATGTTTTAATCTAGCAGGCGTATTATAAAAAAGTTCAGATACTTTAATTGTTGTTCCTCTTCTCGCATCACCTAGTGAAGTAGATAAAATTTTACCACCGTTAATTATAACATGTGTGCCTATATCAGCCTGGCAAG
Organism: Oscillospiraceae bacterium; assembly: GCA_963632935.1. Taxonomy (GTDB): domain Bacteria; phylum Bacillota_I; class Bacilli_A; order RF39; family UBA660; genus Coprosoma. The sequence continues at coordinate 14,202 of CAVGWA010000013.1, read as the reverse complement.
TCATTAAATCAACCTTACTTACGGCAGCAATAGAAGCTAAAGCTTCACCTCTAAAGCCTAAAGTAGTCAATCTGTATAAATCATCTTCATCATTTATTTTACTAGTAGCATGCCTTGAAAAAGCTAAAACAGCATCATCCTTATCCATACCTTTTCCATTATCAATTACTTTTATTTCTCTTGTACCAGCATCTTCTAATTCAACTTTTATCTCTGTACTATTAGCATCAATACTATTTTCTACTAATTCCTTCACAACAGATGCACATCTTTCAACTACTTCACCTGCAGCAATTTTATTTGCAAGTATTTCATCCATTACTTTTATTACTGACATTTTACCACCTAAAATAAATTATACACTAATTTAAAATTACTTCAAAGAAAAAAAGTACATTAATTTATACTATTTATCTTAATATCACTATTATACATTTTAACAATATTACTATATTTTTCATATAATCTTTGATAATCACTATTATAAGACGAATTCATTTGACTAAAAGGAATAACCCTAAATTCATACCATTTGGTAGAAGATTTTTTATAATAATTATATAAAAGTTCATTATTTAAATTATCTAATTTAATTGATGATTTACCATTTTTTTCTGTTTTTATTATATCAACTGAACTCATAAGTTCAACAAGAGCACTATAATCACTATTAGTACTTTGGGCAGATATAAAATTACCCAACGAATAAATTACTAATGTATTATTTATATAAGTTATAGGTTCAACCACATGTGGATGAGTTCCTATAATAATATCGACACCTAATTTTGATAAATATTCAGCTTGTCTTTTTTGTTCCTCTGTTGGTTCTAATTTATATTCAGTTCCCCAGTGCATTGAAACGATTAATAAATCAACCTTATCTCTTACTTTTTCTATATCACTTTTAGCTTTCTCATCACTATATATATTTACTAAATAATCCTTACCTTCTGGAACTTTAATACCATTAGTACCATATGTATAAGCAAGTAAAGTGTATTTTATATTATTCTTTTCTTTTATTTTTATCTCACTTGCATCTTCAGAAGAACAATAACTTCCTGCCCATAAAATATCTTTATGTTTAGACCAATATTCACAAGAATGTTCTACACCATTTACACCTCTATCTAATGTGTGATTATTAGCAAGTGAAACTAAATTAAATCCCATATCTAACATATCATCGCCAAATTCTTGTGGTGAGTTAAAAGTGGGATAATCAGAAAGGCCAATTTCACTACCACCTAAAATACTTTCTTGATTATAAAAAGCTAAATCATAATTTTTAATAATAGGTTTTATATATTGCAATTGAGTAGAAAAATCATAAACACCATTTTGATAAGCATCCTTATAAACAGAACTATGCAGTAATCCATCGCCTACCATAACTAAAGATAATTTACTTTCTTTTACTTCGCTCTTTTTAACAGTCTTCTCACTACTTTTATCTTTATGAGTAGAATTTTTAATTAAAACAATACCACATATAAATATTAAAATAAATAAAAATAATCTGATAATTCTTCTTCTATAAATTTTTTTATACTGATGTCTATTCATTACAACTGCCACCAATAGAACTTACATAGTTTTTTAAAACTAACTTTCCCTCTTCATTTGTTTTACTACTGGTAAAATATGTACCATTTAACTCATCAATCTCTGATCTACCCTTACTTTTCCCATCTAAAACATAAGCACTTACAATACCATTTTTCAAAGTAAAAATAGCTTTCTTACCATTAATTGTACACTCCATGTTCTCACCTTTTGAACATCCAGTTAAAATAAATAAACATAAAACTAATAAAATTTTTTTCATACCACTCTCTCCTTACCTTGATTATATCTTTTTTTATATTATTTGACAATCAATATTTAAAAACATATACCACAGTTAAATTAAGGTTCTTCTAAATTCACTGGGGAGTTAAATCTTTATTTTAGCCTTAAATATCAAAGTAAAAACGGATATTTTTTCACTCAAATTTTAATACCTGTTTTTTTTAGATTTTTGAAACTAACTTTTTTGAATTTTTTAATTCCTATTTTTTGAGTTTTTAAAAAAATGAATTCCTAATTTTTTATACTTTTCAAATTTTATTGTTTATTTACCACTAATTTTTTCTCTTAAAATATATAATAATCTTAGTCTAAAAAATTTAAAATTTTTATATCCAAATCCTACTCTTTTTATTACTTTAATTTTATTATTTAATCCTTCTGTATAACCATTATCATCTAAAAATGAATTAACAATATATTCAAGTCAATTTTCAATCGTTTTACCAGCTATTATCATTTCATCTATTTTTGATTCATATGTTAAAATCCATGCAAGTAAATCTTTCTTAGCCGTTTCATATGTACTATGATTTACTATATCCAAAAATGTTTCTTTCAGCTGATAGCTTCTATTCAATTCATCTGATATTTCAAGCATTTCATTTAAAACATCTATTCTTAGTCTTTCAATCATATGACCATTTTTATATCTTCTTGTATATGTATACCATGAAATATCATTAAAATAACTTCTTAATAATGAAACATTTTTTATTTTTTAGTATTTTATATTTTCTTGATTTTTCTCCATATTCATTTTGTAATCTTTTTCTTACTCCATCTAAATCATCCATTACATGTTCAACATAATGATATCTATCAACTACATATTTTGCCTTTGGAAACATTACCTTCGTAACTATTAAATATGGTTCATACATATCAGACATTACATATTCTACTGAATGTCTATTATTTACTTTTGTTAAATAATTTATTAAATAATCTTTCCTTCTACTTGGCAAAATATCTATTGTTTTCTTATGTATTGGATCATTAATAATGCATACATACTTTCCATAATCAGTATCGGCTTTAAATTCATCAATTGAAATTACTTTTGATAAATTTTTAATATACTCAGGATATTCCTTAATAGCTTCTATTAACTCATTCCTTACTGTTATATCAGATACCCCGTTTATTTGTCCTATATATTTCATTGATAAATTATATTGCAATAAATATTTTTTTATTATTTATGGTTATTGGTTCTATAAATCGTTTATTACAATTATGACAAATAAAGCGTTTTTTTATAATATGAATTTCGTTTAATACATCTATAATAGTTAAATGTTTTAATTTGATTGGCTTTAATGTATCATGAATTGATGAAGTAAATTTATTGCAAATATGACATCTATATTTTTTAGTAATACATTTTATTAAAATAATCTTTTGATTTTTAACTATTTCATTTGACATTTTTACAATTTTATATTTGTTAGTTTCAAGTTCTAATAATTTTAGTACATCTTTTTCCAAAAGATAATCCCTTTCTAGCAAATACATATTTTAATCAATTTTAATATATGTTAAAATTAATGTGTGAAATATTTTATAATTCCGTATTACAACTAAATTATAACATTTATTTCACACAAAAAGCAGCAAATTTATTTGCCGCTTTTTTTATATTAGCTCCCCACTAAAATTAGAAGATTTTTGATGGTACTCTCCACTGGATTTAGAAGAGCCTAAATTAAAAACAACCATAAATAGTACAAAGTTATGACTTTTTATATTAACATTCACAGCATGAAAAAGACGAATTATTTTCGTCTTTATTAATGGGTTTATAAGTTTTTATTATATGCATAGAGAAAAAACTTTTTATTTCTTATAAACCCTATTAGAGTAACTAATTATAATTAATTACTCTCTTTAGGATTTATAAAATTGTTTAATTAATATAAATAATTTACACACCATATTATACAAGGCCCATTGACCTTTTTTGTGCTTGATGATGTGTGGAAAAGCCTGTTCAGACTTGTGCTAAGTTCAAGCCTGAACTTTTGGCGAGGTATGCACTTCGCTAGCCCCGCTTATGCGTCTCTTTTCGGAGGCTTACGAATGTTCTCCGTTTTTTATTGGCCTCAATTCAAAGTATATGGACTACCCTCAGTTCCTTCTCCTGTTAATGTGATATTAGATGACATGTATAATGTTAAACATAAAGATTTCAAAGTTAAAATTTTGATTTTTTTATGTTTTTTGTTATTATAACAAACATCGGTAAAGATGGAGTATAACAGGCACTTCGAGTGCGTAAATGTGAATGTCTGCCATATAATTATTTATTAATTCGGTTGTAGATAATGGAAACTAATTTTAATATTAGAGTTCGGATGATTAAGCATGTAGGAATATAGGTAATTCAATAAGGTGTTAACCGAAATATTAGAGAAAGGAAATTTTTATGAAACATATTTTAAGTTTTGATATTGCTAAAGGTAAAAGTGTTTATTGTTTTATTGATGAATTAAAAAATATTATTATTGAACCAACTTTAATTGAACATAATAAAAAAGATTTTGACAATTTATTTAATTTAATTAAAGATTATCCTAATTTAATTGTTGTAATGGAATCTACTTCTATTTATCATTTGCCAGTTGAAAATTATTTTAGATCTAAAGTTATTGATACTGTTGTTATGAATCCTAAACTAGTTAAACAATTTAAGGATACTTTAAATAAATCTAAAACTGATAAATTAGATTGTTTCAAAATTGCTAGATGTTATTTAGGAACAATCGATAATTTTTATTATAAAAACGATGAATACTTTATGTATAATCCACTTGCTCGACAATATTGGTCATTAGTTGAAGGACAAACCAGATTAAAGAATAGATATAAACAATTAGTTGAAATTGTTTTTCCTGAATTTAATCTTATTTTTAATGATTTATATGATGATTTAGTTCTGAATTTTATACATGATTTCCCTCGCCCTGTTTTATTTGTTAATAGACGTATTGATTATTTAATGAATTATTTAAAAGAGAAAAATGGTACTACACAAGCATATAGGTTTAAAAATAAAGTTCTAAAAATGAAAGAACTTGCTTCTAATTCATTGTGCTTTGTTTGTTTTGATTCATGTCAAGTTCAAAATTTAGTTCAAACAATTGAAATGATTCAATATCATAAGTCTGAAATAAGCAAAATTAAAAATCAATTAATCAGTGAAATGAAAGATAAAAAATTATTTAAAATTATTAATTCTGTTCCTGGATTTGGAGAATTTTCCACTGCTTTATTCTTGGCTGAAGTTGGAGATATAACAAGATTTGATGATAAATATTAATTTATATCTTTTATTGGTATTGATTCAGTTACATTCCAATCTGGTGTTTCTGCTTATCATGGCCCAATTTCCAAAACTGGTTGTAAATTTGGTAGAACCATTTTATTTAATGTTGTAACTACTATTATTCAAATATCTGCTCATGTAGATAAAACTAATCCAATTTATTTATTTTTTAGAAAAAAACAATCCGAAGGTAAACACCATTATAAATGCATAATTGCCTGCGAAACAAAATTATGTAAAACCATTTATAAATTATGTTCTTCAGATTGTCTATATAAAAACAAATAGACTTTACCAAAATTTTTAAAAATTGAGAAAACTCAGTTCTTTTTGTCGTGATTATAATATCATATATTTTTGAATTTGACAAAACTTAGATAATCATATTTTTTATTTTTTTAGGATAAATTTGTTAATTTTTGATTAAAAATAGTACATATGTATTTATTTTTCAACTAAAAATGACCGTATAAATATAATTTATACGACCTTTATTAATAATAAAAATTATTTAGAATATAAAACTATAATTATTTATATCAAATTTACATTATTTTTTAACTGCTTAATGTTATCTTTACTGTATTATCCCCAACTAAATCTCCTTCTTTAATACTTTGTGCTGTAACATAACCGTAACCTTCAATTTCATATTTAAATCCTAAAGTTTTCATTAAATAAATAACATCACTTCTAGTATATCCAATAATATTAGGCATTTTTCCTTCATCTGCATTGGTTATTAAAAACACTGTATCATACGAAAGAACCGTTTCACCTTTATTTGGATATTGATTTATAATTTTATTGCCACTACCAATAATAGTTGTTTTTATATTATTATCATCCATTATTTTTTTAACATCACTTGTTTTTTTATTAATGTATGAATCCAACTTTAATGATGTTACACTACTATTGTTATTAGAATTATTATTAAACATATTTTTATATTTAGCTATGTTTTTCATTAAACTATTAATAGAATTACTAAGTACTTTAGAAGTTCCTACATTAGGTTTTTTAACTGCAGCATATATAATAATTTCAGGATTATCTTTAGGATACATTCCTGCAAAAGAATATATATAGTCATTAGACCCATGAAGGTAACCACCTGTTTTTTCATTATATATTTGTGATGTACCTGTTTTTCCAATAATATCAAAGCCTTCTATACGATATGCTTTACCAGTAGTTGCACTATCTTCATTATTAACAACATTATACATAAGATCTTTAATTTTATTAATAGTTGTTTGTTTAACTAATCTTTCTGATTTTTCTATTTTTCTTTTATATGTTGTTTTACCAGTATTTGGATCTACAATTTTAGATACAATATGAGGTGTTAGTGCTTGGCCATCATTTGCAATTATGGTTAAAGCCTTCAAATGTTGAATAGGTGTAGTATTAATACCTTGACCAAAAGCTGCGTTAGCAACTTCAACAGGATATTTAAATCCCAAATTGCCAGTTAATTCCCTTGATAGGTCAATTCCTGTTGATTTACCAAAACCATATTTTTTAAAACAATTTTTAAGTTCATCTTTATCAATAAAATGATTTACAATATTAGTAACACCAACATTAGAAGAATATTCAAATCCTTTATCATATGTAATACTACCCCAACCAGTATTATTCCAATCTTTAATAACTGCATCAGCCACTTCAATACTACCTGATTTAAATGTTTCATCACCATTATATGTTCCTTTATCAATAGCACACATATAAGTATATATTTTCATAGTAGAACCCGGTTCAAAAGCATTTGATACTAATGGATTTTCATAACTAGTTATATTTCTTAAATTAGGATTAAAAGATGGCGTTGATGCCGAAGCCAAAATATCTCCAGTTTTAGCATCCATAACAGTAATTAATGACCACTCAGGACTATATTCAGTGCTAATACTTTGCACTTCTGTTTCAGCAAATCTTTGAATTGTAGAATCTAAAGTTAAATATATATTTTTACCATCTAAAGCTGAAATTTTTTTCTCATAAGTATCCGGTATTTTATAACCAAAACGATCTTGCTGATACATAAAATAGCCATCAGTACCTTTTAGTTCATCATTAAATTTAGCTTCAATACCGAGTTCTCCTTCTATAGTAGAAGTTGTCTTGCCATTTTTATCTGTTGTTTCATTTGTTTTAGCATACCCTAAAATATAAGAAGCAAAATCACCATTTGGATAATACCTTTTATAAGTTTCTTCAAAATCTATACCCGGTAAATTTAATTTTTCAATTTCACTTTTTTTAATTTCAGTAATACTTTTACCAATTGTACCAAATTCAACTTGATATTTACCTTTATCTTTACCATTTTGTAAAATATCTTTAATTTTACTTTCATCAGCTTCTAAAACTTGAGCTAAAGATTTAGCTGTAGTATCTATATCTTTTACATAATTTATTTTACTTCCAGTAGTTCTACTTTCATCTAAATAAGCAATTAAAGTATAAGAAGTTACATTATGAGCTAAAACATTACCACTCATATCATATATTGTTCCTCTTTTAGCCGTTAAAATCATGGAAACAGTATTTCTATTAGCTGCAAATTGTTTCATATTTCTTCCATTTATTGTTGGTGAAAGTGCTAGATAACAATATCTAATAAATAAGACCAATATAAAAAACAAAAAAACAAGAAATATTTTTTTTGGTGTTTTCCATTCTATATTTTTTTGTCTACGTTTGGTCACAAAATCACCTCTAGATTATTTGTCAATTACTATTATGTTATCATTATTATACGCTAAGCCCATTTCTTTGACAACTTTTTGAACATTTTCAAATGAAGTTAACTCATTAACCTTCATTGTTAAACTTTCATTTTTCTTTTGTTGAGCTGTTACATTATATTTAATTTCTTCAATATTCATCTTTAATTCACTAACCATAGCACCTAAAAATATTTTTAACCCAAGTGTTAAAAGAAACGATAATGTAGCTGTTAAATATAAAAGCTTTTCACCTTTTGTTACTTTCGATTTATTTTTCTTTTTAGCCATATTATCATACCCTTTCTATTACTCTAAGTCTCGCACTTCTAGATCGTGGATTTTTTTCTACCTCTTCTTTTGATGGTGCTAAATTAGCAATCAACTTAAACTTTGGCCTATATTCCAATGGAATAACTGGCAAATCTTTTAACTCATTTGGAACTCTACTTACCTCATTAAATATCTTTTTACAAATCTTATCTTCTAATGAATGAAAAGTAATAACACATATTCTTCCATTTTTATTAAGTAATTCTAAAGAATCCTTTAAAGCTTTTTCAAAAACATTTAACTCATCATTAACTTCAATCCTAATTGCTTGAAAAGTTTTTCTAGCAGGATGTGAATTATTTCTATATTTCTCAGGAACATTATTTTTTATAATTTCTACTAATTCTAATGTTGTCTCAATTGGTTTTATATTTCTTTGTTTTTCAATTGCATTAGCTATACTTGATGCATATTTTTCCTCACCATATTCTCTTAAAATTTTTACCAGTTTTTCATATGAATATGTATTTACAACATCTTTAGCACTTAACTTTTGTGATTGATTCATTCTCATATCTAAAGGTGCATCCTTATGAAAACTAAAACCCCTTTCAGCTTCATCTAATTGAGGTGAAGATACACCTAAATCAAATAAAATACCGTCAACCTTCTCATTTATATTTTCTTTTATATTTACAAAATTAGTATTTATTATTTTATAATTTAAACCTATCTTTTTTAATTTTTCTGAAGCATTTTTTATTGCAATTTCATCCTGATCAAAAGCATATAAAAAACCATTTTTAATATTTTTAAGTATTAAACTACTGTGTCCAGCATAACCCAAAGTACAATCAACAATTATACTATTATCTTTTAAATTTAAATAATCAATACTTTCTGTTAGCAAAACACTTTCATGCATAACTATCCTCCTAATTTTGTGAAAATAAATTGTCAGCCATTTGAGAAAAACTATTTTCATTATCCTCAAGCAAGGCATTCCATCTATCTTCACTCCAAATTTCTACTCGTTCACCAACACCAATAACAACACAATTTTTAGTTAAATTAGCATAATTAACAAGTGGTGAAGATATATTAATTCTTCCTTGTTTATCAAAGTCTAAATTAATAGCACCTGATAAGAAAAAACGCATAAAATTTCTAGCATCTTTAACATTTGGAAGCTCTTGATATTTTTTTACTATTCCTTCCCAAGTTATTTTTGGATAAACAAATAAACATCCATCTAAACCTCTAGTTACAATAAAATCATTACCAACCTCTTCACGAATTTTTGCAGGGATAGTTAAACGTCCTTTATCGTCAATTTTTTGATGATATTCACCCATGAACATAATAATCACCCACTTTTCCCCACTTATTTTCACTTTATACCACCATTCTACTATGTACCTTGAAAAAAGTAAAGTGATTTTTTGTCGTATAAAGTATATTTCATGTAAATTTTACAATTAAAAAACCACGTATGATTTCATACATGATTATTTCATTTGTTTTGCTACTTCTTCAGCAAAGTTTTCTTCTTTCTTTTCCATTCCTTCGCCTACTTCAAAACGGTACATTGATTTAATTTTTCCACCATTATTTTTAACATAAGTTTTTACATTAACATCACTATCTTTAACAAATGGTTGTTCTTCTAAACAAATTTCTTTAAAGAACTTTTGAACACGTCCATTAACCATTTTTTCAGCTATCTCAGCTGGTTTTCCTTCATTCATAGCTTGTTCTTTTAAAACAGTCTTTTCTTTTTCTACTACTTCACTAGGAACATCCTCTTCGCTTACATAAGCTGGTCTCATAGCAGCAGCATGCATAGCAACATCCTTAGCTACTAACTCATCTGTTCCTTCAGTAACAATTAAAACAGCAATTTTACCACCCATGTGAATATATTCGCCAAAGCTTTCATTATCACCTTTACTTACTTTAGCAAATCTTCTTAGTGATAATTTTTCACCAATTTTAGCAGTTTTAGCAATAATAAAATCATTAAGATTTCCACCTTCACAAGGTAAATTTAAAACTTCCTCTAAAGAATTAGCATCACTTTTAATAATAGTTTCTAATGAAACTTTTACAAGTTCTTGAAATTCAGCATTTTTAGCAACAAAATCAGTTTCAGAATTCATCTCTAAAATAACAGCATCATTACCATCAATTAAAATAGCAGCCACACCTTCAGCAGCTATTCTATCAGCTTTTTTAGCTGCTTTAGAAATACCTTTTTCCCTAAGCCAATCAATAGCCTCTTCAATATTACCATTAGTAGCTTCTAATGCTTTTTTACAATCAAGCATTCCAGCACCAGTTTTTTCTCTCAAATCTTTTACTAGACTTGCACTTACCATAAATATCTCTCCTTTTATAATAAAAAGGTGATTAAATCACCTTTATTTTAAAGCTTCAATTAAGTCAGCTTTTTTCATTGTAGAATATCCTTTAACATCCTTAGACTTTGCTAAATCACGAAGTTCAGCAACAGTTTTAGAACTTAAATCTTCTTTAACGGCTTTTTTAGTTTCAGATTTAATTTCCTCTTTTGTATTACGATTATCTACTCTTTCAGATGATTTGTTAAAATTTCTTTTATCACGACGATCAAATCTTGGTCTTCTATCTTCTTTACGTTTAACTGTTTCTAAAGCTTTTTTCATTATATCTTCGCCCTTTTCATCTTTACGAGCTTCAGATACATAATCAACTACCTTACCACCATTAGCCTCAACAATAGCATTAGCCATAACACCAGTAATTAATTTAACAGCTCTAATTGCATCATCATTACCAGGTATTACATAATCAACCATATCAGGATCACAATTAGTATCAACAATACCAAATACTGGAATATTTAATATTCTTGCTTCTCTAATAGCAATTTCTTCTTTAGATGGATCTACGATAAACATTGCTTGTGGTAATTTATACATATCTCTAATACCACATAATAATTTATTCAATTTATCATATTCTTTTTTTATTTGAACGACCTCTTTTTTAGGAAGTAATTCAAATGTTCCATCTTTTTCCATTTTTTCAATTTGTTCTAATCTCTTAACTCTTCTTCTAATAGTTTTAAAGTTAGTTAAAGTTCCACCTAACCATCTTTCATTTACATAGTAAGAATCACTTCTTAAAGCTTCTTCTTTAACAGCTTCTTGGGCTTGTTTTCTTGTTCCAACAAATAAAACTTTACCACCATTAGCAGCAATTTCTTTTAAAGCTGCATAAGCTTCTTCAATTTTTTTAGCAGTTTTTTGTAAATCGATAATATAAATATCATCTCTAGCTGTAAAAATGTATTCCTTCATCTTAGGATTCCATCTTTTAGTTTGGTGTCCAAAATGTACACCAGCTTCTAATAAATAACTCATAGACACAACGGCCATAATTCATTCCTCCTTTTGTTATTTCCTCTGAACATTTCAAAATTACTTCACCAATTTGGCACTAGAAGTAAAAATTCATATTCATGTAATTTAAAAAAGCCAAGAATATTATAACATAATTATTAATATTTACAAAATAAATTTTAATGAATTTTATTAATACTTAAAGTTACATTTGTACTACCATTAAATGAAAGTGCTGTAGCATTTAAAGCAGAAACCTTTAAATTAACCACCTCATCTTTCTTTAAAGCTGCTATAACAGAATTACTAACATTACCAATAAAATCTTGTGTCCACTCAGCACTAATATTACTTCCAGCAACAATTACATCATTAGCCACCACTTTAACCGTTATAGTAGAATCATCCTGAGGAGCACCACTTAAATAATAAGTAATCAAATAAAAACCAGTATCACCAACCTTAATTCCATTAGTAACATATTCAGCATTAAAAGCAGGGCCTTGTTCATTAAAAGGAATAACTACCTCTTGATTCTGTGGTATTTGAAATTGTTGTTGTTGATTTAAAAACCTCATAGCATATGCACTTGAAAAATCACCTTTTGGACCAGTTGGTCCTGTTGGGCCTTCCAACCCAGTAGGTCCGACTGGACCTGCAATTCCTCTTGGCCCTGTATTTCCTTTAGGAATATAAAAAGTTAAATGATGAACCAAATTTTCAAAATCATCCAATACTTGTGCATCCTCACTAGATTCAACAGTAAAAACCTCATCAACTGTAATATGTTCTGATTTACCAATTTCTCCTGGCAATCCCCTTGGCCCAATATCACCTTTTTCACCAGCAGGTCCAATATCTCCCTTTAAACCTTTAGGAATTCTAAAATCTAATAAAACATTCTTATTAGTTCCCCTATTAATAACAACCGCATTCATACCAGCGTCAATCGTTTCAGTATTTCCAATTTCTACAGTAACCGGACCATTTTCACCCCTAGGTCCAGTTGGTCCAACATCACCTTTTTCACCAGCAGGTCCAATATCTCCTTTAGGACCAGTTGGTCCTTGAACATAACATAATTTTCCCTTACCTTCCATTATCTTTTTAATATTTTCATAATTATTATCATAATTATTATCAAAACATTTTTTTCTCATACACTTTCACCACTTTATAATATGCATTTAAAAAAATGAATTCCTAATTTTTTATGCTTTTCAAATTTTGTTGTTTATTTACCACTAATTTTTTCTTTTAAAATATATAATAATCTTAGTCTAAAAAAATTTAAATTTTTATATCCAAATTCTACTCTTTTTATTACTTTAATTTTATTATTTAATCCTTCTGTATAACCATTAGTAAATCTATCATCTAAAAATGAATTAACAATATATTCAAGCCAATTTTCAATCGTTTTACCAGCTATTATCATTTCATTTAAAATATTATGTAGAATTGTATACCATTGAAGGTATTAAAGGGACTCTGCTTTACTCACTTTAAACTTTATTCCTTTTAATTTTATGATAGCTTGTAAACTAAAAAGCCAAACAATATCTGAAGTTACCGACAAAATAAATGAAATTAAAGCAATACTCGGATATGAATTATTTTACAAAATATTTCCAGTGATATTAATGAATAATGGTAAAGAATTTAAAAGGCCTGATTTAATTGAAGATAATGGTCCAGATGTTGTAAAAACTAAAGTGTTCTCCTGTGATTCTAGAAGAAGCAACCAAAAAGGAAGTATCGAAGTTACACATGAATATATAAGAAGATATATTGAACAAGGTACAGATTTAGATAAGTATACTAAAGAAGATATTTATTTAATGATGAATCCCATTAACAATACTAAAAGGGAAAATTTAAATGGTTATACACCTTATAATTTAATAAAAGAAAAAAATTGGAGAAGAAAATATAAAAAAACTAGGTTTCTATTTTATCCCAGCCAAAGATATTATACTTAAACCTAGTCTATTCAATAAAGATAATACTAAATAACAAAACCTAAGGCGTAGATTATTTATTATTATCGAATGGGTAAGATGGCACATTTAATCATTCATATTTTAGCACTATACTTTGTCAATTTACTCATTCAATTACAATATTTTGTTTTGATCAATTTACATTTTCATTTGAAAAAAATCGCATTATCATTAATTTTATCATTTAAAAAATATGGCTCATACGCTAATTTATGATGATATAAATTATTTTTCTTAATAGCCATCATATTTTGATTACATTCAATATTAATAATATTATCATCAACATTTACTAAGACATCGGTTATTTTACCTTTTTCTTTATATTTTTCTTTTGGCAATTCGCCATTAATAAATGTCAAATTTTCATATACATATTCTCTAGGAAAACCTGTGCATTTATTTATTATTAAAGCAAGTAATGGTCTAAATTTATTGTGTTGAACTAATGATTTAAATATTGGATCAAATGTTGATGGTATTAATATTTTATTACCAATCATATTTATACCTCCTCATACATTAATATACGACGTGGATATATCAAATTCCTTTAAAAAAACAAAAAAAATATTAAATTTTTAGACTTAATACTTTTTCTTCATCAAGACCAGTCAATTCAACTA
>CAVGWA010000012.1:0-35849 GCA_963632935.1 Oscillospiraceae bacterium | reverse complement strand
GCATAATATGTCGCATTCGCACTTACTGCTTTTGCTGTATTTTGATTCCATCCACTTGTTGTAGCTGATGAAGAAGTATTATATCCAACTACCGTTGGTGTATTACTACTTCCTACTATTGTTGGACTAGTTACACTACATGTTGTTGCTTGCGAAGCATTATTATAAACTGCAGCTATTGTACAAGAACGTGTTACGGTTGCATCACTTACTGCTGTTCCACTACTATTTGTTTGTGTGGATGCATTATTCTTATTAAATGTAATCGTTATTGTTTTTGCATTTGCTTTAGTAATTGCATAATATGTTGCATTTGAACTTACTGCTTTAGCTGTATTTTGATTCCATCCGCTTGTTGTAGATGAAGCTGACGTATTATATCCAACAACCGTTGGTGTATTAGAACTTCCTACTATTGTTGGTGAAGTTATATTACATGTTGTTGCTTGAGCGGTTCCATTATATGTAGCAGCTATTGTACAGCTTCTTGTAACAGTTGCATCACTCACTGCAGTTCCACTACTATTTGTTTGAGTTGATGCATTATTTTTATTAAATGTAACTGTTATTGTTTTTGCATTTGCTTTAGTAACCGCATAATATGTTGCATTTGAACTTACTGCTTTAGAACTATTTTGATTCCATCCACTTGTTGTAGCTGATGAAGAAGTATTATATCCAACTACTGTTGGTGTATTAGAACTTCCTACAATTGTAGGTGATGTAATATTACAACTAGTTGCTTGTTTATTATTATTATAAACTGCGGCTATTGTACAAGAACGTGTTACAGTAGTGTCACTTACAGCCACACCACTACTATTTGTTTGGGTTGATGCATTATTCTTATTAAATGTAACTGTTATTGTTTTAGCTTCTTTTCTATATATTGCATACAAAGTAGTATTACTAGATGGCATTTGATATGATTTTAATCCTACTTCACTATCTTTATCTGTATTCCATCCAACAAATGTATAACCGCTTCTAACAGCCTTATAATTTAAATTAACACTATCACCACTAGTTAAATATTCTTTATCTAAATCTGTAGACTCTCCTCCATTTGTAGAATAATCATATGTTAATAAATATGTACTTGAACTAGGTGATTTTTCATTATTGTTTTGAACATAATTAAAATTAACTTCAACTTCTGATGATGTTTCATCACCAGTATAACTTGGATTATAAGCTATTTTAACATGTACTGTTTTAGACTCGCCTTTAAGTAATTTTTCTCCTTTAGTATAACCTGAAAATGTTATTAAAACAGCATCATTATTCGCGTTTTCTAAATTGGTCTCAATATCTTCTAATTTAGCGTCTAATGTTCCTTTATTTTCTATAGTTACATCATATTCCATAGAATCATTTTTATCATATAAATTAGCTTCCATGGATGCAGTTAATTTATCCCATGTAGGAGTAGATACATTTTCTGCCATTCCCGTAGAAGTTCCAGAAGTAACATTCGTTATTTCTATATTCCAATTAGAAGTTACTGTAGAAGAACCCTTAATTTCCAAATTAGACTGAAAAGCAGAATAACCCACTGCCATACAAATTAATATTAAAATTAAACTAAATATTATTATTTTTCTTTGTTTTTTCCCTCTATGCATACAATCACCTTTTTTTCTACAAAGTCATACGTTTTTTCTCTACTATAAGTATACCACGTATAATGTTAAACATAAAGATTTCAAAGTTAAATTTTTGATTTTTTTATGTTTTTTGTTATTATAACAAACATCGGTAAAGACGGAGTATAACAGGCACTTCGAGTGCGTAAATGTGAATATCTGCCATATAATTATTTATTAATTCGGTTGTAGATAATGGAAACCAATTTTAATATTAGAGTTCGGATGATTAAGCATGTAGGAATATAGGTAATTCAATAAGGTGTTAACCGAAATATTAGAGAAAGGAAATTTTTATGAAACATATTTTAAGTTTTGATATTGCTAAAGGTAAAAGTGTTTATTGTTTTATTGATGAATTAAGAAATACTATTATTGAAGCTACTTTAATTGAACACAAATTTAAAAAAAATTTAATTAAATATAAATAAAACCTCACTTTTATTTAAAAAGAACTTACTAAAAGGATAAAAAAAGAACTTATCTATGTCTACTTTTAGTATTTGTTTTATTAAGTTCCAATAATTTTGCTTTAAGTTCCTTTTCTACCATGCCAACTTTTTTAAGTAATGAATTTATATATCTTTTATCCAAAAACTTAGAATATTTATTCATAATAATTTTTTTATATTTGTCTAAATCATCAATTACTAATTCTAATTGTTCTGGATCATCATTATCATCATCTAAAACAGAAAAAAGAAATGTTAAATATATATTTAATTTATTTTTTGTTTTTCTTTTTAAAACCTTTTTAATTAACTCAGGTTCTACTAATACTAACTTGCTTACCTCTATTCCTTCATAAGGAACATTATTTTGTGGTTTAATTTTAAAACCATGAAGACGATTATAATCAATATAACCATATACTATTTCATTATTATCTTTATTACAAATATAATATCTTTCATTCATGTTCCTCACCATTTTCTAATAAATCTGGTCTTCTTTCCATCGTTCTTTTAATAGCCTGATCTTTTCTAAATTTTTCAATATTAGCATGATGACCAGATAATAATACATCAGGAACTTTCATTCCATTAAAATCATAAGGTTTAGTATATACGGGATAATCTAATAGATTTTGATTAAATGAATCATTTATATGAGATTCTTTTTCAATTACCCCATCAATTAATCTAGTAACACTATCAGTAATAACCATGCTGGCAAGTTCACCACCAGTTAGAACATAATCGCCTATACTAATTTCAATATCGGCAAGACTTCTAATCCTTTCATCGAACCCTTCATAATGACCACATATAATGATTAAATGTTTTTCTTTTGAAAAATTATAAGCTATTTTTTGTTTATATGGTACTCCTTGTGGTGTCATTAAAATAACTTTTGAGTCATCTTTTCTTAAATCCTCTACCGCTGAGAATATGGGCTGAGGCATTAATACCATTCCTTTACCCCCACCATAGCCATAATCATCTACTTTTTTATGAGAATCTTTACTATATTTTCTAATGTCATGAATTTGAATATCTATTAATTTTTTATCTCTAGCTCTTTTAATAATTGATGTGTTTAAAAAACCATCAAACATTTCAGGGAAAATTGTTAAAATATCAATCTTCATCAATAAGTCCTTTAATAGCATTTATCTCAATATTATCATCAATAGATTTAATAAATTCATCAACATAAGGAATTAAAATTTGTTTTTTACCATTTTCAATTACCATAACCTCTTGACCAGTATTAATAATTTCCTTTAAAATACCTACTAATTTACCATTTGAATAAACTTTTTTACCATATAATTTTTCATTTAAAATCGAAGGAAATTCAAACTCATCTTCTTTAATATATACATTCTTACCTTTAAATTTTAAAACATCATTAATATTATTATAACCATCAAATATTACCATATCATAATTTTTATGAACTCTATGAGAAATAATAGTTAACTGTTCATCATCTATATAAATATGATTATCTGCTTTAAAAACAATGTTTTTATATTTAAAAAGTGAGCTGATACGCACTTCCCCTTTAATGCCATGGGTATTTACTAATTTACCAATATATAGCACATTATCACCTCACTAATTCATATAAAATAATACTTGTCGCAACACCAACGTTTAGGCTTTCACATTCTTTATTCATTGGAATATATATGTATTCATCACATAAGTCTAAAAGTTCTTGATCTACTCCATTGCCTTCATTTCCCATTATTATAGCAAACTTAGATTTTTTTTCAATAGTTTTCAATTCTTTTCCATCAATAACCTTAGTTCCATATATAGGAATTTTTCCCTTTATATTATTTAAATATTCTTTTAAATTTTTTTGAACAATATTTATTTTAAATATCATTCCTTGTGATGCCCTTACTACTTTTGGACTAAAGGGATCAACACATTTATCATTTATAATAATATTTTTAATATTAAAAGCAACGCAAGTTCTAATAATTGTTCCTAAATTACCAGGATCTTGAATACTATCTAATATTAAAACCTTCTCACCATCTAATCTCATTTTCTTAATTTCACATATTCCAATAACACCTTTAGATGAATCAACTTCGGTTAGATGTTTTAAAACCTGATTATTTATATAATTGGTTGGAACAGGAAGTGAAAAATCAGAATCTTCAATTAATAATAATTCCTTTAAATAACCCGCATTATATGCTTCTTTTACTAAATGAATACCATCTATTAAAAATAAGTTTTCTTTTTTTCTTCCTTTTTTAGTTTTTAATTTTGAAAGCATTTTAATTTTAGAATTATTTACTGATGTATAAAGCATAATATCACCTTAGTTTTCAATGTATTTATATGAAAATTTACCATTTGAATAAGTAATCTCAACTTCACTTTCTAAATCAAAATTTTCATCTGTTTTTGGATTTTTAATATTACCAGTAGGAAGAAAACCTTCAGATTGCAATTGTTTTAAAGTAACAAAACATTCTTCTGTTTCACATTCAGTCGCTTTATATACATTCGCTGAAACATAATTTTTTGCGGCCTTTTCGAATGAAGTTATTTGATCATTATAAATGGTTTCTTTATTTTCTACAATTGTTCTTTGAACTAATGGTATAGTAATAGTTGCGATAATTCCTAGTATAACAATTACACCTAAAAGTTCTATTAAAGTAAAGCCCTTTTTCATATGTATCACCTTTTTAAATTATAATTTACTCTTAAAAATTAGTCAATATATTTTACGAGTGCTAAATGATTAACTTCTAATTTTTTTAATTTGTTTAATATATCATTTTTCATATCTTTATAAGAATCATTTTTTGATAAAATATCTAAATACTCATTTATTTTGTTAAAATATATATCTAATTTTTCTTTTTCATATTTATCTATATATATATAAATTAACTCCTTTAAAGCTAAATCCAATCCTTTTTCATATGCTTTCAAAAAATATTTTATAGCCTTATCAACATCTTCTTCAATGAAAGCCAAAGCATTACCAGTAAGATAAAAATACTTAGCCAAATTATAGTATGCCCAAGGGTCTAAAAGACTAATTGGAACATCAATAGATAAGTTATAATAATCATAAGCTTTTTTATAATCTTTATCAACATATATACCTAATCTATAAAATTCTCCAATTTTATTACAAGCCCAACTTTCTCCTTTAGATGCTGAAAAATTATAACATTCAAAAGCATTTTTATAATCTTTTTTATTTTCATATATTTTTCCTAAATTATTATAAGCATATACATAATCAGACTTCATAGCTTTTTTAAAATATTCTATGGCTTTTTTTTCATTTACAACTTCATTTGGAATGAACCCATTTAAATGTGCAACGCCTAATGAATTAATAGCTGCAACACTCCCTACTTTTTCAGCTTGAATTAAATATTTATATGCGATTTGTTTATCTTCTAAAGAAAGATTTCCTAGTTTTTTTTGATAAAACATTTGAGCAATTAGCCAGCACGCTCTTGGATGATTTTTTAAAGCTGCTATTTTTAAATATTCATAAGCCTTAACATATCTTGGATATCCCTTCATTGTTCCATCATATTCCATCTGCCCTATTTCAAAACAAGCATATGGATTATCTTCCTTTACCAGATTTTTTAAAGAATGAGTATAATTAATACCATCTTGCATTTGTAATTTTAAAAATTTTTCTAACTCTGAAACCGAAATATTAGTCTTATTTAATATTCCTTCTATAATTTCCCTTTGAGACGTTTCTATATATACTGGCTGCTTTTTTTCAAGAACAATATATATCAAAATATCACATAAAACTTCATACTTTTTATTATCATCTATTTTCTTAGATATATTTTTAGTAAAATCATCAGATACAGTTTTATCATTTTTCGCAATATTATACAAATATAAAACTAGTTTATTTATTAAAGGATGATTACATACTTTTTCTAAAATCAAATCATGCGACATTTTTAAATATACCTGCCCATCCAAAATAGACATTAAACCTAAAATAGTATCATCAAATAAAGAAATATTTTTTTTATATTCTTTTTTTCTTTTTATATAAATTTGTCTAAATTCTGTTCCAATAGAACGGTAGCCAATGCAATAATTATTAATTGTTGAATCACTTACATTATCTATACCAAAAATAGTATAAAACACTTCAGTTTGATTCGCAAAACTTTTATTTTGAGCAATTTGTTTAATTATCCTACAAAAATTTCCAAGTGATAATTGGTTTTCAGTATTATTCATTTTAATAAAATTTTTTTTCATAATTTCACCTTAATAATAATTATAGCACATTTTGTTGGAAAAAACGTGGATTTTTATGTAATATGTGGATTATGCAAAATAGTATATTTTATAGTTAATGACTATACTGATAGTAGGAGGAATATTATGAAGAAATTTTGGAAAAATTATAAGACAATGATTATATTAATCACATCAATGATAATAGGTGCGATAGCAGGATTAATATTTAAAGAAAAAGCTGAGGTTGTAAAACCATTTGGAGATTTATTTTTAAATTTAATGTTTGTAATTATTGTACCATTAATATTTTTAACAATTACTTTAGCTGTTGCTAAAGTTAAACAACCTAAAAGACTTGGAAAAATTATGGGATGGACATTAGTTATATTTATTGTAACTTCCATTATAGCGGTACTTATAGGTTTTGTATGTATTAAGAATATTAATTTAGTTGATAAGGGTAACTCTTCAGCAATTAAAGAAATGTTTGATAGTAAAGCTAAATCTTCTGTTAAATTAAACATATTAGAAAGCAGTGTTAAATTAATTAGTGTTGATGATTTTACTGGTCTACTTTCTAAAGAAAATGTTGTTGCTTTAGTTGTATTTTCTTTAATATTTGGTTTTGCCATGAGAATGAGTAAAGAAAAAGCAGAACCACTTTTGAATGTTTTAGAAAGTGCTCATAGTGTTATATTTAATTTCATTAAAATAACAATGTATTATGCCCCTATTGGAATTGGATGTTACTTCGCATCGTATGTAGGAAAATTTGGATCAAGTATTGCATTAGGCTTTCTTAAAACATTTATTTTATATAATATAGTTGCTTTTGGATATTATATTATTATGTATAGCTTATATGCTTTTATTGCTGGTGGTAAAAAAGGAGTGAAAATTTGGTGGAAAAACATTTTGCCATCTACCTTTACTGCTTTAGCAACATGCTCTTCAGCAGCATGCATCCCAGTTAATATAGATAGTGCTAAAAAAATGAACATTTCTGAAGATATTAGTGAAACTACAATCTCACTTGCAACAAATCTTCATCAAGATGGTTCAATGATAGGAAGTGTATTTAAAATAATGTTTTTAGTATGTTTATTTGGCACAAATATATCTGATCCAAGCATAATGTTTCAAGCACTATTTACAGCTTTAATTGCATCAATTTTAATAAGTGCTGTACCTATTGGTGGTGGAACAATCAGTGAAATGATGATAATATCAATGATGGGCTTTCCAGTAGCTGCACTCCCTGTTTTAACAATGATAGCAACAGTAATAGATGCACCAGCAACAATGCTTAATGCCGTTGGTGATACTAATTGTGCTTTACTAGTTGCTAAAGCTGTTGATGGTAATAAATGGATAAAAGACTGACACATCAGTCTTTTTTATATTAACCTAAAATAATATCTAATATCATTGTAATAATAAAACCAAACGATAAACCAATTATAAATAAATTCTTTCCACCTTGACCTTTAGCACCTGGTATAAGTTCTTCCACAACCACATAAATCATCGCCCCTGAAGCAAATGCCAATAAATAAGGAAGTATTGGAACAATTAAATTAATTAACATAATCGTAATGAAAGCAAATATAGGTTCCACAATACCACTAAACATTCCAATAATAAATGACTTTTTTTTAGAATACTTAGCTTCCTTCAAAGGCATTGATATAATAGCACCTTCAGGAATATTTTGAATAGCAATACCAATAGCTAAAGCAAATGCACCAGCCACAGTTATACCACTATTTTTAGTTAATGCTCCTGCAAATGTAACACCAACAGCCATCCCCTCTGGAATATTATGAAAAGTAATAGCTAAAACCATTTTTTCAAATTTAGATAAACTACCACCTTTATATAAATAAGGAATCATAAAATCCAAAACTATTAAAAAAAGCATACCCAAAAGAAAACCCACAGCTGCTGGCATAAAAGAAATTATATTTTGTGTGTCTGCTAGTTCAATTGATGGCAATAATAAAGAGAAAAAAGATGCTGCAATCATAACACCAGATGCAAAACCTAATAAAATTTTTTCCAAAGTCTTATTAAAATCTTTTTTCATTAAAAAAACTAATGCAGACCCAAACGTTGTCCCAATAAAAGGAACTAATAATCCTACTAATAAATTCACATAACCACCCATTTTATATAAATATAATATGAATTAGTTATTTTTAAGTTACTAAACAAAACTACGTTTAAAATCAATTATCTTATAAAATAATTTCGTAAAAATATTAAATAATATATAAGCAATTAAACTAAGCAAAATAATTAAAATTAATAATTTAAAGTCAATAAATGAAATTGAAAAGAAATTTTTAAAATAATTAGTTTCTATAAAAAACATAAATATTAAAAATACAAACAAACACCTTCTAAGTGCATTAAAAGGAACACTTATTCTATACAAAAGCATAAAACCAGTTATAGCAGTTAAGAAAACACATAAAGTTGAAGTTTGATCATTGGATAATTTAATAAACGAAGATAACAACATAATAATTAAAATATTACTAACAATCGTTAAAGCTGTTGGAATAGAACGTTTTAAAACATTAACAAAAATATTTCCATTAATTTTTTCATTATTAGGCTCTAAAGCTAAAATAAATGAAGGAATACCTATTGTTACAGTACTAGTTAATGTTAATTGAATTGGTTCAAATGGATAATTTCTATTTAAAAACACAAATATAATTGCAAGTAAAGTTGCATAAGTAGTTTTACACAAAAATAACGAAGATGATCTTTGAATATTATTTATACTTCTCCTACCTTCAGCCACAACTTTAGGCATAGCTGAAAAATTAGAATCTAAAAGAACTAACTGTGATACATTCCTAGCAGCATCAGATCCAGTATTCATAGCGATACTACAATCAGATTCCTTTAAAGCTAAAACATCATTAACTCCATCCCCTGTCATAGCTACAACATGACCTAAAGCTTTTAGTGAAACAATAATATCTTTTTTCTGATCAGGTTTAACTCTACCAAAAACATTATAATCTGTAACAACATCAATTATTGGCCTATCACACTTACTCATATCAATATATTTGATATTATTTAATCCAACTTTTGAAGCTATTCCAGCAACTGTCTTGGGATTATCACCAGAAATTATTTTAATATCAACACCTTGTCCTTTAAAAAATTCAAGGGTTTCTTTTGCATCATCTTTAATCTTATCATTTAAAATAACTAATCCTAAAACTTCAATATCTTTAGGAATATGTTTATTTAATTTTTCTTTTGTTTTAGCAAACAATAAAACCCTATTATCATTTATATATTTAGTTAATTTATTCTTAATACACGATGTATCTTTTAAAATAACTTCAGGAGCTCCTAATATATAACTAACGTCTTTAAAAGAAATACCAGACCATTTATTTTGTGATGAAAAAGGAACCCTTTCAATAACTTCAAAATTATTTTTCCTCGCAAATTTTCTTCCAATCGCCTCAATAGTTTGATTATCATCTTTCATATGATAACTCATAATACCCAAATCATTTATAACACTATCATACTTATGATTACCTAAAGGAATTACTTGAGATACATCCATATGGCCTGTTGTAATTGTTCCAGTTTTATCTAAACAAATAGTATCAACTCTAGCCAAAGTTTCAATACAATAAAGTTCTTGAACTAAAACATTATACTTAGAAAGTCTCATAACACTAATTGCTAAAACACTGCTCGTTAAAAGAACCAATCCCTCTGGTATCATTCCAATTAAAGCTGCCACAACATGAACAACAGTAGTATCAAAATTACCATTATCCATTTGACTGATAAAAAGAAAAATACCAATAGGAACAATTGCAATTGAAATATACTTAATAATTTTATTAATAAAATTCATAAGTTCTGAATTAATTTGTTTCACATATTTTGCCTCTAAAGATATCTTAGATGTATAATTATCTTTTCCAACATGAGTAACTTTCGCATAGCATGAACCACTAATTACAAAACTACCAGATAAAATTTGGTCATTTACACCTTTTTCAATCGCATCAGCCTCGCCTGTTATTAAAGATTCATTAACCAATATTTTACCAGATAATAAAACACCATCAGCAACAATTTGATTACCAGCTTTTAATTTAATAACATCGCCTAAAACAATATCATGAATTCCTATTTGTTTTAAATTTCCACTTCTAATAACATATGCTTTAGTTTCATTTAACAAAGATAATTTATCAATAACCTTTTTACTTCTAATCTCTTGAACAGTACTTATCAAAGTATTGCAAAAAACAACACCTAAAAAAAGTAAATTCTTATACGATTTAACAAAAAAAATTGCAATAGCAAGAAAAAAATTCAAAAAATTAAACAAAGTAAAAAAATTTGTAAAAACAATTTGTCCAATTGATTTAGTTTTAATTTCTTCATCCAAATTAATTAAGCCTTTTTCCTTTAATTTTATAACCTCTTCATTTGTTAAACCATTAATTTCTTTCATAATCTTATACCTCAACAATATTTTAACATGGAAATATTAATATGTAAAATAATTATAAATCTACTTACACAAAAAAAAATTTTATGTTATAATTACTAAGCAAAACTTGGTTAAATTGGAAACGAACATTACATAAATGACTAACGAACAACACAAAGTATTTTGTTTAAGAAAGGAGTAAAAAAATGCCTAAAACTAAATTTCAAGATTTTATATTTGGTATAATGATGGTAATATTAATGGTATTTGCAATGGTATGTTATAGTCTTTCAGTGCATAATGGTGGTTTTAATAATGATATTCTTATCAAAGCATGTCAAATATTTTTACCAGTATGTGTAATAGCATTTCTTGTTGAAAGTTTATTCGTAGGAAAATTAGCCAAAAAAATAACTTTCAAAACTATTGACGCTACTAAAACCGAGCCAATATTTATAACACTTATGATTTCTGGTTTAACAGTTGCCTTCATGTGTCCAATCATGACATTAATAGTTAATATATTTTTTGAATTTAAAGGAATAGAAAATTTATTTACTAATTGGTTACAAACATGGGTAATAAGTTTTCCAATGGCTTTATGCTTTCAAATATTTTATGCTGGGCCATTAGTAAGATTTCTATTTAGAAAAATATTTAAAAATTAAAAATTTTCACTACCTTACAACACGGTAAGGTTTTTTTAATATAATATCAAAATTTTCTCACTACAAATCAAATAAATTTATAGCATATCAAACACTTAACTTTTAATAAATTATTTATACAAAAAAACAGCATTCGCTGTTTTTAAATTACAAAAGTGTTAAAATACCACATACTAGTAAAACTAATAAGAATGTAATTAACATAAACTTCCAAATATATTTGATCCAATCTTTATATGAAACATCAAATAAACTTAATCCAGCAACAAGTACAACACTAGTTGGGAAAATCATCATACCAATTGCATAAACTGATTGAATAAGTAAACCAGCAACTGATAATGAAGAAGCATCAAAACCAGATACATATGATGATAAATCAGCAAGTAAATAATATAAATCATTAAAGAAGAAACTTCCTAATAAACTTGCTAAAGCTGTAGTTATAACATTAAATCCATCAGTTAAACCAAATATTTTAGCATTAATTGTATCTACTAATGTACCAGTTCCATTATAAGAAGCTTGATATAAAATAGATAAAATAACACTTGCTAAAGCTGCATAAATAGCTGTTGGAAGCCATTTTTTAACACCAGCAATAAAACTTTCAACATAATCATTAAAGCTAACTTTGTAAATCCAAGCAATTATTAATGAAGTAATTATCATTGTACAAACAAAGTCAATATTACTCCAATAACCTAGTTGTGAAATACCACTTAAAAGATTTTCAAAAATCTTAAATCCTTTAATCTTAACACCCATAATAGCATCATGCATATTATTAAATACATCAATACTAAATGAATAATACCAATTATACATACCAATTAAACAAATAATTAGCATAAGAATGAAAATAACAACAAATGGTACTGCACTAATTTTAGATTTATTAGAAACCTTTTTAACTGATTTTGTAACAGCCAAATCTTTTGTATTTCCCTTCTTAGTAGTTTTCTTAGTAGTTTTTTTAGCAGTTGTCTTTGCAGCAGCCTTCTTAACAGGCTTTTTGACCTCTTTCTTAACAGTTTTACTTTCAGCTTTTTTAGCTGTAGTTTTTTTAACTACATCTTTAGTCTTTTCTACTTCCTTTACTACCTCTTTTGCCGCTTTATTCTTTTCATTTGATTTTTTACTAGTTGATAAAATTGCTAAAATTAAACCTGCAGTTAAAATAACTAATAAAATAACTTTTGCAACAATTTGGTTACTCATATCCAAAGATAAAATATTTTTCGTATATCCTGTAATATTAAAACCATAAGTTGAAGCAACTGAACCTAATAAAAGTCCACCTACAGTTGCAGCAAGTACTGTAACTTTGTCATAATTCATGGCAAAAAGTACTGTAGCAAATAAAGGAACCAATATAAATAATGGAATTACTAAACCTGTAAGTGATGAAAGAACTGTAAATAAAATAACAGTTAAGATTAAAAATCCTCTTTCCTTTCCATTAAATGCTCCTTTCATTTTATCAGTAACTTTTTCTAAAGCTCCAGTTTTCTCCATAACTCCATAAAAGCCACCAATAGTAGCAAATACTACACCGTATAAAACAAATGTAATAAAAGATTGCACAGGCGCATTAAATAAATCAATTAAACCAACAGGATCAATACTGCTAGTAGTTAATTTACCGTTTGAATATGTGCCTACTGGAATAAGCCAACTTAATACAACAAATATTAAGAATGATATTCCGATTACCTTAAGTAAATTTCGTTTCACCTTTCCTACCTCCCAGGAAGTATTATAACAAAAAAACCTTATAATATAAAGCTTTTTTATACAAATTTAAGCTATTTTCATCAGTTTTTCACAAATGTGATATAATTATTAAGGTGATTTTATGAAAAAATTTATCTATTCAAATACAAATAAAAGATATCATACCCTAGATTATTTCTATAAAAATAAATTTAAAAGCAAAGTGTGTAAAATAAGCCTAAACGCTGGTTTTACCTGTCCAAACATTGATGGAAGTTTATCTAAAAATGGTTGTATTTACTGTTCAAAAACAGGCTCTGGTGAATATGGAGGAAATCCAAAAGAAAATCTAATAAAACAGTTTAATACCATCAAAAAAATCATGAACAACAAATGGCCAAACAGTAAATATATAGGTTATTTTCAAGCAAGAACAAATACATATGCCCCAGTTAATATATTAAAAGAAAAATATGAAAGCATTTTAAATCTTAAAAACGTAGTTGGTCTTTCAATAGCTACAAGACCAGATGCCATAACAGATGAATGTCTTGATTATCTAGAAAAATTAAATAAAAAAACATTTTTAACAATTGAATTAGGCCTACAAACAATACATGAAAAAACAAGTAAATTAATAAATAGATGCCACGATTTAAAATGTTTTGAACAAATGGTAAAAAAATTAAAACAAAGAAATATTTATACTGTTGTTCACATCATAAATGGCTTACCATATGAAACAAAAGAAATGATGATACAAACAGTAAAATATTTAAATGAATTAGAAATTGATGGAATAAAAATACATATGCTGTGTGTTTTAAAAAATACGCCATTAGAAAAGTTATATAAAATTAAACCATTCCCTATTTTGTCAAAGGATGAGTATGTTGATATTGTAATAAATCAATTAGAATACTTAAATCCTAAAATAGTTATTCAAAGATTAACTGCAGATCCAGTAAAAGAAGATTTAATCGAACCAATTTGGACAAATAAAAAAATAGACGTTTTAAATAGTATTGATAAAGAAATGGTCAAAAGAGATGTATATCAAGGAGACAAAATAAAAAAGGATATCTCTATCCTCTATCAATAAACCAATTTGTAGAAACATCACAACTATTACTAGAAGGAGTTGGATCAGGTTTATCCATTTTAATTAAAACAGGAACATGAAAAGCACTACCAAATCCAATACAATTACCAGGTTGTAAAATTCTAAGTCTTTTAACAACTTCATTAGTAATATTAGGTACCATATCTTTAATATATTGAATATCTCTCGGATGTAACATTTTAAATATTAAAAAATTATTACATTGCGAAATAGAAGTTTCTGATAAATCAGAAGGTCTTTGAGATATAAGACCAAGTAAGACACCGTATTTACGACCTTCTTTAGCAATTCTATCAAATATATTATATCCAAGTAAATTTATATCATTATCATTTTGAACATACCTATGAGCCTCTTCTAAAATAATATGAAATGGAAGTGAGGCTCTTTTTTGTAAATCCTTAGCATAATCAAATAATAACTTTGAATATATTTTAGTAATTACCTTAGCAAACCTATCATCAACATAATTAATATTAAAATTAATAATTTGGGCTTTTCTACCATTAGGTGCCATCAATAATTCTTTAATATATTCATCCTTAGTTACATATCTATCAACTTCAAAATATTTAGCATACTCCCCATTTAATAAACTATGCAAACGAACCTTTAAAACATTACTTTCATCATATACCTTATCACTATTCAAAACGCCTTCTGAAAGCAAAGCAAAATCCAAAGCTAATTTTAAATCATTAAGTGAATATTTAAATGAACCATCAGGTAAAGTAAGAGTAATATTATCATCTAAAAATGTATGTATAAAATTTGTAAGTAATTCCATTTCTCTTATTTTTCCAGAAGCATCTATAACTAAACATTGTTTCAAACTTCTAACATAACCAGGTTGATAAATCTGAGATTCCAAATTTAAATCCTTAGTATTATAAGTAGATAAAACAGAAAATATTTGATCTCGAATCTGAGCCGCATTATGTCCACTTGATAAAATATCTAAAATTACCCTAGCAATAATATCATTTTTTTGTTTTATTACCTTTTCTTCATCCCTAACAAATACCCCAACTAACTTTAGAGCTTTTTCAATAATTGGAAGCTGAGTTGGTGACTCGGCATTAAGTAAAAGAGCAATATCATCAATAGAAAGTAACCAAAGTGGTATTTTTAAAAGTTCACTTTCACTAAACTTAGTATTAGTTGTATATGCTTTAAAACTAACCTCAGGAACTTTTTTATTAATATCTTGAAAAGCACTATGATACTCACCATAAGCATCAAAAATAAATATACTAGCACGATATGCTACCGTAGTTTTTTTATCAAAAATACTTTGTAAAAGTTTAGCTACTCCCCAAGATTTACCAGAACCAGTTGAACCAAAAATTGCAAAATGATTAGCAAAAAAAGAATTAATATCAAACCCAATTTTAACACCAGAATAAATAGGACTTTCTCCAATAAAAACATCCTTTTTTTCTTGATAATCAGCAACACTTATTATCATAGGTATTTTTTCCTTAGAAATTAATTTGACTGTAGCACTAAAAGAAGGCTTTCTAATAACACCAAAAACAAATTTATTATCAATAATTTCACCAATTAAATTAACATAAGCAATTCCCTCTTTTATGTCAATAATCTCTCCAACAAGCATCTTGTCACTATCTTCCATAACAACATGCAAATTAATTAAACTTTGAAATTTATTAAGTTCAATACCTAATTTTATTAAAACAGTATCCTCTTCAATTCCAATTATCGTACCTAACATATCATCACCTATTTTAATTTTAGCACAAATAAAATAATAATAAAAGAACTAATTGATTAAATACTCTACACCATCAATTAGTTCTAAATTAACATTTGAATCCATTTTAAATTCAATAAATCCAAGTCCCTTAATAATCAATTTTTGATTTTTTCTTATATTCAAATTACATCCTTTTAAATCATCATTTTTATATTTCCTTTGAAAATTTAAACCATTTGACATATAAATTACTATATTACTTTGTGATAAAAAAGTAATTTTAACAAAATCATCAATACATAAACTTTGTCTTTTTTTAATTTGATATATAATAGGTCTTATCTCTTTCTTAGGCATTATTTTTTTTAAACCATTTTTATCTACCTTAAGCATCAAACTACCAAAATCTAAAAGACCAGGAGTATCAACTAAAACAAGATCATCATTTACTCTATTACTAATAAAATCAACCGTAGTTGATGGCAAATTACTAACAGTAATTTCACCTAAACCATTACCATAATTTTTTAAAAGTTTATTAACAAGTGTTGATTTGCCAGCATTAGTAAATCCAACAACATACACATTACTACTCGTTTTATATTTCAAAATCTTTTCATAAAGCAAATCAAAATTATAATTGTTTTTACTAGAAACTACAACTTCATCTAAAACAGGAAACTTTATTTTACTTGAAAAATTTTTAATATTTCTAGGTATTAAATCAGCCTTTGTAATAACAAGTAAAACAGGACTTTTAAAATTAATTTTTTCCAAATTATATAAATTTAAAAAATCAGAAACCAATAAAATCAAATCATTTTTTTTGTCAATATCCGAAATGACTTTACCATAATCTTTATACGGAACCTTTACATATTTATTATAATGTTTTATATCAAAACAACGTTTACAAAACTTATCATCTAAATTAGCTGCAAAACCCTCCTTAGAAGAAAAATCATTTTGTAAAATAGCTCCACAGCCAGCACATCTATTCATAATATCTACCTGGCCAAAATAAATCATGAGATTTTAACTTCTGCATCATTTTTCTCTCAAAAAAACGATTTAATTTAGTTACAATAAAATCCTTACTACTAATAGGCACTATTAAAATAGTAGTAATGCCAACTTTATTTCCAACCTTAATATCAGTCATCATCTGATCACCAACAATAGCCACCTCATTTACATCATAACCATATTTTTCTAATACTTTTTTCAATTTTCCAGGAAAAGGTTTACGTGCATTTGCAACCCCATCAACACCAAAATAATTTTTAAACTCTTTTAATCTCATCTTAGGACTATTTGTAAAAATAATAACCTTAAAACCCTTCTGTTTTAAACTAATAAATAAATCTTTAGTCTTCTTAGTAGGCTGACTATTAAAAGGAGAAACAATAGTGTTATCTAAATCAAACAAAATACATTTAATACCTCTATTCAAAAGTTTGGAATAATCAATTGTATAAATACTTTTCTGATAAATATCTGGTAAATATTGTTCCACAAACATCCCTCCTTAATAACCTAATTTTAACACATTTATATTTTGCTATCAATAACTAAAAATTAATTATCAAAATCATCTAAAAAATCATCAATTGTAAGTATTTTTTCATCAATTTGTTCTAAAGAAAGTTGCGTTTCTTCTTGATCATCTTCTTGAACACTTTCATTCATTAATTCATCTTTAGAAAGCATATCTGTTTTAATAAATACTTTTTTAATTTTATCTTTAGTAACTAAAGAACCAGTTTGATACCTATCACATATTGGAAATGTAGATGCCTTATGATAAGTAATTTCATCAGTTAATATTCCAACTTCTTTTTTATTATCAATAACTAACATAGAAATTAAATGATAAGGATTTGTTTTAACATCTCTTATTGCAAGTAATCCTTTCCTAGCTCTTGTCATAACATCAAATTCAGATAATCTAACTCTTTTAAAAGTTCCTTTATCAGTTACAAATAAAGCATATTCTGAATCATTAAAACTACATCCTGATATAACATAATCATCTTTTAAATTAATTGCTTTAACACCACTACCTTTTAAACCGGTAACAGGAACTTCACTAGAGTGATATCTCAATCCAAGTCCATTATAAGTTGAAACTAAGATTTCATCTTTACAAATACATGCAGATATAACCTTATCTTTATCTTTTAATTTCATTAAATTAATTGGTTTAGAATATCTTTGAACTTGCATAACATCAATACTAGTTTGTTTAACCATACCATTTTTAGTAAATGTTAAAAAGCTAACTTTATCTTTAAAATCTTTAGTTAAATATGAATAAATAATATCTTCGTCACTACTAATTTTAATTATATTACTAATATGTTTCCCTAAATCTTTCCACTTTAAATCAGGAAGTTCATAAACTGGAACATAAAGATAGTTACCTAAAGAGGTAAATAATAATAAAGTATCCATTGTATTTGCTTCATAAATAGATAATTTATAATCGTTTTCCTTTAAACCAGTTTCATCATTAGAAGCAGAATAACTTCTTAATGATACTCTTTTAACATAACCTTCATTAGTAACTACAACGATACAATCTTCTTTAGGTATTAAAGATGTTGTATCTATTTTAATTTCAGTTACTTCATCTTTTATTTCAGTTTTTCTTTCAGTAGCATATTCTTCTTTTGCTAATTTTAATTCTGTTTTCATAACATGTTTTAAAGCATCTTCATTTTCTAAAATTTGAGTCCAAACAGCAATTTCTTTTTTCTTTTGTTCCATCTCTTTTTCAAGTTCAGTTACATCAGTATTAGTTAATTTATAAAGTTGTAAATTAACAATAGCTTCAGCTTGCTTTTGTGTAAAATCAAATTCTGTTTGTAAATTTAAAATAGCATCTGCTTTATTTTTAGATGATCTAATCACTTTAATAACTTCACCTAAAATAGATAAAGCTTTAATTAAACCTTCTAAAATATGCATTCTTGCTTGCGCTAATTTTAAATCAAACTCAGTTCTTCTTGTAATAACTTCCCTTTGATGAGCAATATACGCATCTAATATAGCTATTATACCTAAAACCATCGGTCTATGATTTACAATAGCTACCATATTATAATTATAAGATACCATCATATCAGTATTTTTAAGTAAATAATTAATTATCAACTCTTCATTAGAATCCTTTTTAAGATCAATTGCTATTTGTAAACCATTTCTATCAGTTTCATCACGAACCTCAGAAATACCATCTATTTTTTTCTCAATTCTAATATCATCTATTTTTTTAACTAAAGCTGCTTTATTTACTTCATAAGGAATTTCACTAATAATAATTTGTCTTTTAGTTTTAGGGCCAGTTATTTCATACTTACATCTAACATTAACTTTTCCTCTTCCTTTTTCAAAAGCATCTTTTATACCTTTTAATCCTTCAGCCACACCACCAGTTGGAAAATCTGGACCTTTAACGATATCTAAAATATCATCTAATGTGCATTTAGGATCATCTATTCTTTTAATAGTAGCATCAATTATTTCACCTAAATTATGAGGCGGTATATTAGTAGCATAACCCGCAGAAATACCAGTCGCACCATTAACAAGCAAATTAGGGTATTTCGCTGGTAATACTGTTGGTTCTAATAAAGTATCATCATAGTTTAAACTCATTAAAACGGTATCTTTATTTATATCTTTTAAAAGTTCACCAGCCACCTTAGAAAGTCTTGCTTCAGTATAACGCATAGCAGCAGCACCATCGCCATCCATAGAACCATTATTACCTTGCATCTCAACATAACATAAATTATTTTTCCACCACTGACTCATTCTAACTAAAGCATCATAAATACTCGAATCACCATGTGGGTGATAAAAACCCATAATATTTCCAACAGCTTTTGCTGATTTCTTAGTAGGCTTATCATACGTATTTCCATCTTTATACATTCCATATAAAATACGCCTTTGAACCGGTTTTAATCCATCTCTAACATCAGGTAAAGCTCTATCTTGAATAATTGCCTTAGCATACCTTGCAAAGCTATCGCCCATAATATATTCTAATGAATAATCATAAATTTTTTTAACTGCTTCTTCCATAATTCACCTACTTTGCATAATTATCTTCTAAAGTAAAATCAACATTTTCTTCAATCCATTGTTTTCTAGGTTCAACATTATCTCCCATTAATACACTTACTCTTCTTTCAGCAAGTGAAGCATCAGTTAAATTTACCTTTATTAAATTTCTTCTTTCAGGATCCATTGTTGTTTCCCAAAGCTGTTCAGCATTCATTTCTCCTAAACCTTTGTATCTTTGTTTTTCTAATTTTACTTTGTATTTTTTTCTAATTTCTTCAGCCTCTTCATCAGTCCAAGAATAGCCATATATTTTATTACCATTTTTTAAAGCATAAAGTGGTGGCATAGCAATATATAAATGACCATTTTCAATTAACGGTTTCATAAAACGGTAGAAAAAAGTTAGCAACAAAATTGCAATATGTGCCCCATCATCATCAGCATCAGTCATAATAATTACCTTATCATAATTACAATCTTTAATATTAAAATCACTACCTATTCCCGCGCCTATTGTTTGAATCATAGTATTTATCTCATTATTAGCTAAAACATCTGTTAAACTTGCCTTTTCAGTATTTATAACCTTACCTCTTAAAGGTAAAATTGCTTGGAATTTTCTATCTCTTCCTTGTTTAGCAGATCCACCTGCTGAATCTCCTTCGACTAAAAATAACTCATTTATTTTAGGATTTTTAGATTGAGCTGGTGTAAATTTATCACTAATTGATTTTTCTTTTCTATTTTTACCCTTACCATTTCTAGCTTCATCTCTTGCTTTTCTAGCAGCTTCTCTAACCTGTTTTGATTTTATCATTTTTTCTAATATTTTAGTTGCTATTTCCTTATTTTCTTCTAAGAAAAATTGCATTTTTTCTGTAGTTATACTATCTACAATTGTACGAGCTACAGGCGTACCTAACTTACCTTTCGTTTGCCCTTCAAATTGCAATAACTCTTCAGGTATTTGAAGACTTATAATTGCGGTTATTCCTTCTCTTGTATCAGGACCTTCAAAATTTTTATCTTTTGATTTTAAATAACCATTTGCTTTAGCATAATCATTAAACACTCTAGTTATTGCCGTTTTAAATCCAACCTCATGAGTACCACCATCACTTGTTTTAACATTATTAACAAATGAAATAATATTTTCCGAATAACTTTCAGTATATTGAAATGCTACCTCAACATTAACTCCATCTTTAAAACCATTAAAATCATATGGTTTATGAAGTATTTTTTTATCAGTATTTAAATATTCAACAAAAGAATTTAAACCTTTTTCATAATGATAAACTTCTTTTCTATCAGTTATCTCATCAATAACTTCAACAGTTAAATTTTTAAGTAAAAAAGCACTTTCTTGCATTCTTTCACATATTGTAGAAAATGAAAATGTTGTTGTTTGAAATATTGTATCATCAGGCATAAAATGAACTTTAGTTCCCGTTTTATTAGTTTTACCTATTTTAGTTAACTGTTTATCTAACTTACCACCATCTTTAAAACTAATATAATATTCTGCTCCATCTCTTTTAATATTTACCTCTAACCATTTACTTAATGCATTAACTACAGAAGCACCTACCCCATGAAGACCACCTGATACTTTATAACCAGATGTTTCAAATTTACCACCCGCATGAAGAATAGTATAAATAACTTCTGGAGTTGATTTGCCACTTTCATGCATTCCAGTAGGAACCCCTCTACCAAAATCTTCAACACTAATACTACCATCTTTATGCATCGTAACGATTATTCTATCACCAAAACCATTGATAACCTCATCAATACCATTATCAACAATTTCCCACACTAAATGATGAAGACCCCTTTTATCAGTAGAACCAATATACATTCCTGGTCTTTTTCTTACTGCCTCTAAGCCTTCTAATATTTTTATTGAGTTCTCATCATACTTTACCATTGTTATCACCAATATCAATTATAACAAAAAAATCCTTAAAAACAAATAACAAACCCTTTATTTTTATTGATTTTGAAGATATTATTCTTGTAATAAATGTTCTAAAGAAACTAAATTATATCCCTTTGATTTAATATAATTTATAATGAGTTCAATTTGTTCATTTAAAGAATTATTAATACTAAAAACAATTATATTAGATTTAAATAATATTTTTTTAACATTAGAAAGTGGATATGAATCTATAACATTATTCATTATAGTATATGAATCATGTAATTTACACATATTTATTGTTTTTTTATTAGGTTTTAAAGTAAAACAATAATTATATTTTTGTCTGCCAATATTAGTTATTATTGTTTTAATCCATACAAAATCACTATCAGTATAATCATCATTACCTAAATTACCAATTGTATAACCACTTTGAATTAAATTTATTATTTGATTATGATTATTTTCTAAATAATTTGAATTTATAAAAAAGGTTGCTTTAGAATCCTTCTCATCAAATTTCTTTATTATATTTTCTATATTATCATTTGTTTTTAATTTAAATATTAAAGCTACTTCCTTTTTAGTATTATTACCATTTATAATATATTTATCTTTATTTTTATCTAATGTATTTTCTACTTTTAATGTTTTATATTCTAATAATTTATCATCAAAATATCCTATTTTGCTCATATTTTCATAACTTTTTTCTACATCTACTTCCTTACCACTTACGCCTGGAATAATTGTATTATCCTTTATTATTGCCTCAATTGCATTTTCTTTATAACCATCTTTCCTACTTTTTATCTCAGTAAGTAGTGGATCTGTTTGTTTAGCTGTCATTCCAACTTTTTCTGTATACATAAAACTTCCTACCATTAAAGTTAAGATGCCAATAAATTGAAATATTTTTTTAATATGCATCACCTAAAATAATATATTCTAATTTAAATATTAATATCACAATTTATTTGAAAGCATATTAATATTTAAAGAGGTGATTTCATTGTATCAATATAATTATCCGAATCAAAATAGATTCCTAGGGCCTTTTATTTTAGGTGGTATAACTGGAGGTCTTATTTCACCATTATTCTGGCAGGGTTATAGACCTAACCAAAACTACTATTATCCATATCCATACTATCCGTATCCATATTATCCATACTACAGAAAAAGCCTATAATTATAGACTTTTTTCAATATATTCTTTAGAAACTTTATCTAAATCATTTATTAATGAATTTATTTCATCTTCAGTTTTTAATCTTGTGCCACTAGCAAACATATGACCACCACCGCCATGATTAGCAGCCACTTCATTAATTATGGGACCTCTTGATCTTATAGAAACTCGGTAAGAATCTAATTCTTTATCTAACGTTGCCGTAACCCATACAAGCATTTCATTTATATGATTAAAACTATTTATCATATTACCAGGTGTAGCCGCATCTACATTATATTTTTTTAATATATCATCATTAATTATTAGAAAACCAACTTTATTTGGAGTTATTTTATAATTTTCAGCCATATATCCTTGAAATTTTATTTCCTTATAAGGTCTTAAATATAAATTATTATATATCTCAGTAATATCAATATCAGTTAATTTTAATAACCTGCTTACTAAATCAAAAGTTTTAAAATTAGTATATGAAAACATAAATCTATTTGTATCTGCAATTAAGCCAATATATAATCTTTCACCAGCAGTTTTAGATATTTTCATTTTATTTTCTAAAGCAAATTCTAAAACCATTTGTGAAGCACTTGATGATTTATCATCTATCCATTCCAATTCACACATAGTCTCTACATAAGGATGATGATCAATTTTTATAGAATTCTTTATTCTTCTAGGATCTATTCCATCAACTCTTCTATGATCTGGAGTATCAGTAACTATTAATAAAGCATCATTCCAATCCTCAGGAAGTTTATCTAACTCACCAATATACCTAAATTTAGCCGCTGGTGAACCTATAACATATACTTTTTTATCGGGAAAATTATCTAATATAATTTGTTTTAAACCTAGTGAACTACCTAATGCGTCAGGATCTGGTCCGACATGTCTTGCTATTATTATTTTATCTGCTTGTTTTATTTTTTGATAAATTTGTTTATATATATTCATTTTAAATAAACTCATAATATCACACTTTCTATTCTTTATTAATTATAACATCTTCTTTACTAAATTCATCCAATATTTTTAAAAATTCCTCTTTAGTTTTAGTTTGAAATAATTTTGTTTTATATAAAGAAGCATTATTTACTCCTTTTAAATAATAACTTGCTTGAGTACGCATTTCTAATAAAGCAACTTTTTCTGGTTTTATTTCTAACAAATAGTTAAAATGTTTTTTTATCATATCAATTTTATCTTGTTTTGAAATAACAGTATTAATGTCTTTACCATCTAAATAATTAATAATATCTTTTAAAAGCCAAGGATTACCTAAAGCAGCTCTAGCTATCATAATAGCATCACAGCCAGTTTCATCAAGCATCCTTTTAGCATCTTCTTTTGTTTTAATATCACCATTACCTATAACAGGAATACTAACACTTTCTTTAACTTTTTTAATTATTCCCCAGTCAGCTTTACCACTATAACCTTGAGCTCTGGTCCTTCCATGAATAGTTATTGCTTGAGCTCCTGCTTTTTCACATATTTTAGCAATTTCTGCAGCATTTATACTATTACTATCCCAACCACTTCTTATTTTTACAGTTACTGGAATATTTACACTATTAACAACTTCTTTAACTATTTCATAAACTTTATCAGGATTTTTTAATAAAGCACTTCCAGCTTGAGCAGACAAAGCAACCTTAGGAACTGGGCACCCCATATTAATATCAATAATATCTGGATGCATATTTTCTTCAATATATTTAGCGGCCTTTACAAAAGATGATACATCACTACCAAAAATTTGCTGGGAAATAGGTCTTTCAAAATCAGTCATATAAAGCATATCAATTGTTTTTTGACTTCCGTAACATATTGCTTTATCACTAACCATTTCAGCTACTATAAGTCCACATCCCATCTCTTTTGCAATTCTTCTAAATGCACTGTTACTAATACCAGCCATAGGACCCAAAACAACTTTATTTTTTATCTTAACATTACCTATTTCCCACATATTACTCCTCCTATAATAAAAAGTACAAAAATGTACTTAAACTATTTCTCCATCCATACTCCATGTTTTTACATTAGTAATTTTTACATTAACAATTTGACCTAATTTATCTTTATCAGCTTTAACATTAACTAATTTCATAGTTTCAGTGTAACCAGCAAGCATTCCTTCTTTATCACTTTCGTTTTCTAATAATACTTTAACAACCTTATCTTTATATCTATCATTAGCCTCTTTTGCATATTTATTTACTAAATCATTTAATTTATATAATCTTTTTTCTTTTTCTTCTAAAAGAATATCATCATTCATCTTAGCTGCTGGAGTTCCTTCTCTAGGTGAGAAAATAAAAGTAAAAGCAGAATCATATTTACACTCATCAACAACTGATAAAGTATCATTAAAATCTTCCTCAGTTTCTCCAGGAAAACCTACAATAATATCTGTAGTAACTGCAGCATTAGGAATAGTCTTCTTTATTTTTTTAAATAACTCTAAATAAGATTCTTTAGTATATCTTCTTCCCATTAATTTCAATATTTTATTACTACCTGATTGTAAAGGTAGATGAATATAAGGCATAATATTTGGATATTTTCCAATAACCTCTATCATTTTGTCAGTAAAATCCCAAGGATGAGATGTAATAAACCTAACCCTTTCAATTCCTATTTTAGCAACTTCTTCTAACAAATCAGCCATATCATATTCTAAATTTAAATCTTTACCATATGCATTAACATTTTGACCTAATAAAGTAACTTCCTTATAACCTTCTTCTTTTAACTGTTTAACTTCTCTTATAATGTCTCCAAATCTTCTACTTCTTTGTTTTCCTCTAGTATAAGGAACAATACAATATGTACAAAATTTATCACAGCCATACATAATATTAACCCAAGCTTTATATTTACTATCTCTTTTAGCAGGCATATTTTCAATAATATCACCTTCACAGCTATATACTTCAACTTCAATTTTCTTTTTATTTAAAGCATTATTTAAAACCTCAGGTAATTGATAAATATTATGGGTACCAAATACAAAATCAAGCCAATTATATTTATCTAATATTTCATTAACAACAACTTCTTCCTGTGCCATACAACCACAAACTCCCGCTATTATATTTGGCCTTTCTTCTTTCATATGTTTAATTCTACCAATCATACCAAATACTTTATTGTGAGCATTTTCCCTAATCGCACAAGTATTTAATAAAATTAAATCAGCTTTTTCCATACTTTCTTCTTCTTTAAAACCCATTTGTTCTAAAATAGCTTTTATGTTTTCTGAATCATGAACATTCATCTGACAACCATATGTTTTAACAAAATACGTTTTACCTTTACCTAACGTTTTTAAATTATCATCTATTTCATATCTTTTTATATTAACTAAACCTTTAGTTCTTTTTTTTGCTTCTTTTAATTCTGGTTTTAACATATCAATCACTTCCTCAAAAATAATAACACATTTAAATCAAAAAAGCTAGAGCCCTCCCTAGCATTTTCCTGTAGTTACTGAAGATACTCCGCTACTCGAAAACATGTTTGATGTAATTGCATTTGCAGTTGTCCACTTAGAACCTACATTAACTTGTTTTAAATTAGAAGTACCATCAAACATAAAATCCATATGTGTTACCTTGTTTGTATCAAATGAACATAAATTTAATTTTGTAAGACTTGTACACTCTTGAAACATGTAACTCATAGTTGTAACATTTGATGTATCAAAACTACTTAAATCTAAACTTGTAAGATTTTCACAATAATTAAACATATAACTCATATCCACTACTTTAGAAGTGTCTAAATTAGATAAATTCATTGATATTGCATTCTTCAAGCCAGAAAATGGTGAACCAGGGCGATCCTTTAACGAAACTCCTTCATCGCCACCAATATAAAGTTTATACATACCACTATTATCAGAATCATTTATAATCCAAGCCATTACTGATTTGTCTTGTTTTTCTGAAACATCCCATGATTCTACTGCATCAATGTTCTGATTATCTAAAACATCTACTGTTGATATTTTGCTTTTATATGTAGACCAAAATTTTTCCCTGTTATCATATATCGCCATCATAACAGGTTAATTAGTTACACACTCATTATCATCATTAATAGAATATACATTTTGATAATTTTTATAATTAATACATATTTTAATATCATCAGATACATTGCTTTTATTAGTTAAATTCTTAATAGTTTTATCTTCTAAATAGCCATATTTTTTTAACTCACCAATAGTTACATATCTTTTAACGACATTATTATAATATAACTTATTACCTTTAAGTAATAAATTACCAGTTCCCCACCTTCTCGCACTTTCTATAATTGCATTTTTCTGCTCCGCATTTAATTTATCTTTAGATCTACTTAATATACCAGAAATATTAGGAACAACAATTAATAATATAATTCCCAATATTACAATTACAGCGAGTAATTCTATTAAAGTAAAACCTCTTTTTTTCATGATATCACCTACAATAAATTATAACACAAAAAAGGAAAGTTTACACTTCCCCTATTACAATTAATATCATCGGTTTACATTCTGTTTGTTCATAGAAATATTTACCAACTTTATCTCTTATTCCAAGTTTTACTTTAGAAAAATCAACATAATTAGATTTAGTATTTTCTTTAATAACTTCTAATGCAATATTACTAGCATCTTTAATTAAATTAATGTTATCTTTAACAAAGATAAATCCACGTGTTAATACTTCAGGACCAGCTAATACTTCTTTTGTTTGTTTATCTAATGTAGCTGTTACAATAACAATACCACTATCACTTAAAAGTTCGCGATCTTTAAGTACTAACTCGCCTACGTCGCCGGCTACTTGACCATCAATTAATATATCATCCACACGTTCTTTCCAACCATTATTAATTAACTCACCATTTTCAAAATAAGCAACTTGACCATTTAATTTAAGCAAAATATGATCATCATCCATTCCTATTTCTTTGGCAACATTGCCATTAGCAACTTGATGACGATATTCACCAATAACTGGCATATAGTATTTTGGCTTCATTAAATCAAGCATTAACATTAAATCTTCAGATGAAGCATGATGAGATAAATATTTTTTCTTAGAAAGTTCAATTACATTTGCTCCTATTTTAGCTATTCCATCTAATAGTTTAGTAGCTGTTCTTTCCATTCCATCTTCAATTGGAGAAGCAAAAATAATGGTATCATCGGGATTGATTGTAATAAATTTATCATATCCTCTAACAATTCTTTTTAAATTAGAAAAAGGTTTTTCTCTTTCGTCAGATACTATAACTACAACTTTATCATCTTTAACATGGTTAATTGAACAAATTCTTTTTTTATCAAAATCGACATAATGCATATCAATAGCTTTTAAAATAACAGATTCTAAATTTTTTCCCATAATAACCACATTGCGATTAGTATTTTTTATTTCATTAAATAATTCTTGAATTCTATAAAGTTGTGCTTGATAAATATTATATAAAATTCTTCCATCATAACGATTAAGTATTTCTCTAATAGCCTTACCAGTACGGTGATTGGGTGAAGTAAATCCTTTCCTATCCGCATAAAGTGATTCAGAAAGTAGGCACAAAACACCTTGTTTACCAACATAAGCTAATTTTCCAATATCAGTTTTATAACCGCCTAACATGGTGGAGTCAAACACAAAATTTCCTGTATAGAATATTGCACCATCAGGTGTATACAAAACATAACCTACTGTATCTGGAACCATGTGTGTTAAAGAAATTGGAAAAATACTATTTTTACCAAAATTAATTTTCCTATGAGGTTTAATAATATGTAAATTTTTAATACTTAAATTATCCGCTAAAAGTTCATCTTTAATAATTTCCATGGTAAATGTTGTACCATAAATTTTTAAATCAGGAATTTCTTTTAAAATTTCAGTTAAAGCACCCATATGATCATAATGACCATGAGTTATAAAAATTCCTTTAATATTTTTCTTGTTTTTCTTAATATATTCATAACTTGGAATAATATAATCTACTCCAAGCATTTTGTCATCAGCGTATTTTAATCCAGCGTCAAATATAAAAATATCATGATCTACATCAACAACATACATATTTTTACCATTTTCATTTAAACCGCCGAGAGCAAATATTTTTATTTTACTCATTTTTTCTCCTTTCTTTCAATTTAAAAGCCGTAACAATTATAACAAAAAAAAAGTGTAAAAGCAAACACCAACCTTACAAAAAATTTGACTTAAGTTGTAACTAAAAATATCCAAGTTTGAAGACATAATGTTTTTTTATAAATTTGACTTATTTTTAATAAATAAATTTATTTACACTTTATAATAAATTTCATAAATTTTAACTAAACAACTATTATGTTTTTTATATTCAAATAATTACTTTTTATCCTAAAATGAACCTTACTAAACTACTAATCAATTCAATTTATTCATTATTACCAAACAAATCAATAATCAACTTACGTTAATTCAATAGGTGTCCAGCCATTATTACCCCATATTCTTGTATTATTATATATATCCATTAAATATTTTGATATCTCTTATACCTCTTTATCCGTAATATTTATTCCATAATCTTCAAGTATTTCAAAAGCCATTCCAATAAAAAAATTACCTAATCTATAAAATTTTGAAATATTTATAATAATATTTTCTATTTGTTCATCTTGAATATCTTTTTTTCTAAGATACTTTTTAAACTTTTTCTTAGGTGCATTATCTTCATAATAATTATTATCTAAATACTTAAGCAAAGCATCAATTTTTATAGGTTTTCTTTTTATCTTTCTTTGTCTATTAATAATATCTTCTAAAGTTGATTCAAGCTCATTACTATCAAGTATGGAATTAATAAATTATGATTTGTATGCATAGTCGCTATATCATCTTGTTTATCACAAAATATAATGCATTAGTAGGTATTTCTAAATCCTTACCATTTTCATAATACAAACTATAACAACGACTTGCTTCATCATAAAATACAACTCCATAAAGTTCAATCATTGATTTTACCAAATTATAAGCCCTTGTATTTTCATCTATCATTTTTTCAATTTTATTTAAATCCATTTTTTTAATAACATTATAAATATCATCAATCATAGAAATATAAAATTTATTATCCTCTTTAAATAAAAAGATAATACCTAACTTATAAAGGGAAAAATATTGTTCTACACCAATTTTATTATTTTATATTGTTCTCTTATTGTTTATCAGTTCTTTCAACAAATTAAATTCTTTATCAATCAATCTTCCTATCACTTCAGAAAGCTTATCCTCATTTGTAATGCTATTATATATAATATCAACAAGCTTTTTCTTTGATTTATTGCTTAATTTATTAACAAGAAACAATTCCCCTATATGTTTTAAATCTTTTATACTTAA
The DNA here is from genome assembly GCA_963632935.1 of Oscillospiraceae bacterium. Lineage (GTDB taxonomy): Bacteria > Bacillota_I > Bacilli_A > RF39 > UBA660 > Coprosoma. Next base: position 5,164 of record CAVGWA010000012.1, on the reverse strand, counting down.
TAAATCAAGTAATTTTTTTAAAATTTTTTAAATTGGCATATTATTTGCTATTTCTAAATTAAGATGCTCTTCTGAAAAAATTTCACCTAATACTCTTTTTATTATTGCTTTAATTTCTAGTGAAATATAATAAGAATATTGATTGCCATCTTTATATACAAAAACGCATAAACTCTCTATATCCTGCTCATTTACTGACGTCAAATCAAAATTTTCATGTTCAATCAATCCAATAAAATATAATTGAGTAAAAACATTTTCTTTTGACATATCTAAACATGTTTCAAATTCTTTAATAATATAATCCTTCAATTCAGCTACGTTTTCTAAATCATATTCTTCTAACTTTTCATCTACTATCTTTTTATCTAATGATTTTAATGATGATAATAAATCTAATTTTCCTTTTTTATTAAATATTTCTTATTTTCATACATACTAACTTTCTTTTATTTCTCTACTTCAATTATTATACATTTTTATAAAAATGAACAAATAAAATTACAATATTTTTTTATCTATTAGTTTTAAAAAACATATAAAAAGCTAGTTATTAACTAGCATCAATATACCTAAGCAATAATTTTACAAAACTTCAAACATTTAATTTATTTAAAATATTAAATTTTTCTATTATAATTTTTTATTAATCCCCATATATAATCTTCGTTAATCATTTATCAGTAATATTAATAACTTTATATTCTAATTTATCAATAGTTTTAATTATATCATCATCATTAATACTACTATTTAAATATATAACTGCTTTTTTATCCTTTAAGCTAACTTTAACCTTAGAAACATCATTTAATTTCAATAAGGCATCTTCAACTTTAATTTTACAATGATTACACATCATACCTTCAATAGTAATTACCTTTTTGATTTTTCTACTAAACATAAATTACCTCTCTTTCCATTTTTTTAACCTTAATGCATTTATTATAACAGTAAAACTAGATAACGTCATAGCAAGTCCAGCAAGCATTGGATTCATAGAAATATTAATAAAATCAAATAATCCGAAAGCAATTGGAATCATACAAATATTATAAAAAAACGCCCAAAACAAATTACCTTTTATATTACTTAATGTTTTTTTGCTTATATCAAATAAATTATATATTGAATTTAAATCATTTCTCATCAATATTACATCAGCAGAATCAGCCGCTATATCAATAGCAGAATTCAAACTTACCCCAATATCTGCGGTCGATAAACTAGGAGCATCATTTATTCCATCTCCAACCATCATTACCTTTAACCCCTTATTTTTTAACTCTTTAATTTTATTTGATTTATCCTTAGGAGAAACATTTGCAATTACTTCTTTAATACCAACACTATCAGCGATTATATTGGCAGCAGTTTCATTATCACCACTAAGCATAATAACCCTTTTACCTATTTTTTTTAATTTACTTATAACCTCTTTCGCATTATTTCTTATTATATCCTTAACAAAAATAGCAGCTATAACTTTTCTATCTAAAGCAACATAAACAACACTACCATCCAAAGATAATTCATCATTTAAAATTTTATTATCTACATTAAATCTTTCTAAAATTTTATTATTCCCTATTAAATATTCCTTATTATTAATAAAACCAGTTATTCCCTCTCCAGCAATATTTTTAAAATTATCAACATCTAATTTTTTTAAATTATTCTCTTTCACATAAAGCTTAAATGCGAAGGCAATTGGATGAGTAGATTTATTTTCCAACGATGATATAATCTCAATTAAATCATTATCAGAATAAATAGAATTATTAATTATCTTAGAAATTCTTAAATTACCATAAGTTAATGTACCAGTTTTATCAAACACTACAACGTCAATTTTATTTGCACTTTCAAGTACCAAAGACTTCTTTACTAATATTCCATTTTTAGCACACACGCCTTCACTTACCACAATTGCAAGAGGAGTAGCAAGCCCTAAAGCACAAGGGCAAGCACAAACTAAAACAGTTACAAAATAAACCACCGAACTATTAAAACTATATCCCAATATCAAATGAAAAATAAATGTCATAACAGCCAAACCAATAATAATCGGAACAAATATCCCACTTACCTTATCAGCAATCCTCGCAATTGGTGCTTTTGTATTTGTAGCTTCAACTACAAGCCTTACTATCTGTGATATTGTAGAATCCCTACCTATACTTTCAGCTTTATACAAAACTTCACCATCTAAATTTACACTACCAGCAACAACCTTATCACCAATACTTTTTTTAACAGGCTTAGACTCTCCACTTATAAATGATTCATCTACATGTGAAAATCCTTTAACTATAATTCCATCTACCGCAAATCTATTTCCTGGTTTAACAATTAAAATATCACTCTTTTTAACTTCATCAATAGATACTTCATGCTCTTTATTATTAATAAATAATATGGCTTTTTTTGGAGTAATAGATACTAAACCCTTTATAGCATCCTTAGTTTTTTCTTTACTAATACCATCTATAAATCTACCAAACTTAATTAAATAAAGAATAACGCAAACGCTTTCAAAATATAAACTTTCTACATATTCATTCTTACCCTTTAATACCATAATCATATTAAATGTACTTAATATAAAACTTGAAATAACACCTAATGTAACAAGCGTATCCATATTTAAAGATTTATATTTAATATTTTTAAAACCACTAATAATGATATCCCTTCCAAAATATATAAAATACAAACTAAAAATAAATAAACAAACTGAATAATTAATAGGATAATTTATCATATGTAAAAAAGGTATTATAGGCAAATGTATCATATGAGACATTGAAATATATAAAACTAATAACATTAAAAAACCATTAACTATAAAATAAACATTTTTATTAGAAGAATTACTTTCTTCATTATAAATACCTAAAGATTTAAATCCAGCTTCACTTACAAATCTATTTAAATCATCTAAAGTAATACTATCATCATAACTTATACTCGCAGATGACATAACTAAATTTACTAAAGCATCATTTATTCCATTTTGCTTTAACAAATATTTTTCTAAACTTGAAGAACAAGCACTACAAGTCATGCCATCTATTTTTAAAATAACCTTATTCATTTTCCACCTCGAAATATTTTTCATCATCTATAACTTTAATATTATTTGTAATCATATTCATCCAACAATTCATAGAATATACCCCTACTTTATCAGGCATAAATTCAATAATATTTTCTCCAACCTTAAGTTTCTTTTTTATATTAAAATCATTTATCATAACAACGTTATTGCACCCCGTTAAATACTTTTTAGAAACATTAATAATTAACCTAACCTTAATACCTTTTTGAACAATAATATCATCATAACCTCCATAAGATAAATCTATCTTTACCTCTTGATAATCTTTATAAATAGTTGAAACTTTATAATTTTTATAATTAAAATTATAACTTATACCTAAAGCACTTAATCCTCTTAAAAACATGGCCAAAGATAATAATAAAATAAGTATAGAAGCTATTTTATTTAAGATAATTTTTCTTTTCTTTATCACATTAAATATAATTCCAACGCCTAACATTAAAGGCACAGTCCCTAAACAAAATAGAAACATCGAAAATGCACCTTTAAAAAAAGAGCCAGTAGATAAAGCATACACCTGCATAGCCTGCAATGGCCCGCATGGCATAAATCCATTTAACAATCCTATTATAAAAGAATTATTTGTCTTAAATTTATTTTTTAACATTAAACTAGGTAACTTAATTATATTAAGCATACTTAAAGACATTAAAAACATTAGAATAGATGCGAATATAATAATTGTTCCATTTATTATTTCATTAATACTAATAACCGATCCTACCAGACCTATAATGCCTCCTAAAAAAGAATAAGAAATTAATCTTCCTAAATTATATAAAATCGGTCTTTTAAAATTATTTTCATCATTAAATGCAGTCATTAAATTTATCGCACCACACATACTAATACAATGAATACTAGTTAATAATCCTGTTATAAATAACATCCCATAACTAATATTTTCATCAATAGTAGGAATTACATTAAAAATATTATAACCAAATAATTTTTCAAGTAAAAAAAATATTAATAAAATAGAAACCACTATTAATATAAAATATTGAGGACTAATATTAGAATCTACATTTTTAATATCATTATCCATGTAATCATCCTTCGTAAAATAACCCAAATTATTTACAACATTAATAATATCCAATTTATCAATTTCATTTAAATAAGTTATTTTCGCAATGTTTTTTATAATCTCAACATCCTTAACTGTCTTTAAACCAAGTAACTTATTTCTAATATTAACCCTACAATTATCACAAACAATACCATCAATTTTCACGTATAAAGTGTCCATTAATTAAGTCTCCTAATTAATTCCATTACTTCATCAATTATATTTTCATCATCATTTTTAATATCTCTAACAACACAAGTTGATAAATGATTTTTAAACACCTCATTACTAACACTTTCAATAGATTTCTTTATAGCCAAAAGTTGAATTAAAATATCATTACAATACTTATCATTTTCAACCATATTCTGTATACCTCTAATTTGACCTTCAATAGTTTTTAACCTTTTAATTAACTTTTTTTTAAACTCTTCATCTCTATGCGTACTCTTTTCACAATTCGTGCAATGTTCACATTTATTTTTCATATTATCATCTCCACATATATTATAACACCCCATAGGGGTATTATCAAGACATATATAAAAATGGTATGCATAATTTACACACCATATTATACAAGGTCGAAAAGCCTGTTCAGACTTGTGTTGCACTTGGGGCCTGAACTTTTGGCATGCGCTTCGCTAGCCCCGCTCATGCACCTCCTTCGGAGGCTTACGAATGTTCTCCGTTTTTTATTGGCCTCAATTCAAAGTATATGGACTACCCTCAGTTCCTTCTCCTGTTAATGTGATATCAGATGACAGATAGAGAACTGGGGCGACGCCGTAAGAGTTGCCAGCATAGTCGTAGTGGAGGTAGCCGCCACTGCGGACATAGAACTCATAGTAAGCACCCGAGATAGAGCACGGCGAGATTGTCCATGACCATGATTTACCTGCAGGTCCTGCAGATATCCAGTTATGTGTCGCACTATTGTTATAACAACTTGAAGTACTATAATATGT
>CAVGWA010000011.1:0-37923 GCA_963632935.1 Oscillospiraceae bacterium | reverse complement strand
TCGCAAAATATTGCTTTAAACATTAAATTACTTGAAGCCTTAAAAAATCTTTTTTTATTGTTTGTCATATGTAAGCCTTTCTAGAGGAACCATCTCCTCATATATAACATACGGCGTAAATTATTAATTTCCTTTTTTATATCAAAAAAATTAAAAGTTTTTATGCTTTTAATTTAAAAAAGTGCTTAATCAGCACTACTTAAAACTTCATATTTTTCTAAATAATAACTATTACCATTTTTAGAAAATGTATAACGATATCTAGTCCCTTTATTTTTTAACCTATCAAAATCGTTCTCATAATTTGCTTTAACCTTAACTAAATCAAGCTCTTCACCATTATCAGTTGTATGCATATAATTATTAGAATTATATATTTGATTAATACCAGAAGGCTCTGTAGTTATATATTCACTAACATTAGGATTAAAATAAAGTTTATTTAAAACAAGAACATATTTATTCCTATTTTTCTTAATACTACCTACCTTTGTATAAATAGGTTCGCTGTTCAAAGTTCCATGAGAAGAATGCTCATTATTCAAAATAAACATTCCACTGCCTTGATCATAATTATATAAAACACCATCATTAACGTTACAATTAATAGAAGTAAGATTAATACTCTTATTAAAAACCTTCTTTATATAACCTGAAACCGCACTACCATAAATTTTATTACATTCATATACACCACTACATAATTTATCAATAGCAACCCTTTGAATACCATCCATACCGTATGCATCCAAAGAATCTAATTTTTCTGAAGAAATAAAATCAATTAACTTAGAAGAAACCTCATCCAAAGTTTCGTCTTTAGTAACCTCTTTATATACTACCTTTTGCTTCCCAAAACAAACTAACAAAAGAATAAAAACAAGCAAGGCAATAACTACAAACAAAATAGGAACTAAATTACTCTTCTTATCTTCTTTTTTATTAAAAAAATCATTCACATTATTTGGTGAAGCAATATCATTTAAATTGTCCATACTATTTCCTCCTATTTTTCACTTTACTAATAAATAACTTATAAAAAATCCATACAGTACATATTCCACCAAGAATCAAATAAATATAAAAAATAAATGGTAAATCATCACTTTTCTGCATAACAATCAAACTAGTACCTAAAATATAAGCAACATCCAAAATAGTAATCATTATTAAATGAACCTGCTGTTCTAAATTTCTAACCTGGCCTTTAGAATCATTAAGTTCAATATTAAACCTTAACTCTCCACTATTCACACCTTTTAAAAAAGATAAAACCTCATTAGGCAAATATACTAAATCACTACCACTTGAAACACCCTTCTTCAAAAAGCTCTTAACTTTTTCCTTATCAATAGTCTTATCAGGTTCAATATAAGTACTCAAAATTTGAATTAAATTAATTTTAGGACTTACCTCTTTTAAAACGCCTTCAATAACAATAATTCCCCTCATAAGCATAGTAATATCCCTAGGCAAAACAATATGATTATTAGAAAGCATCATAAGCATATCATTTAAAAACTCCTTAATATCAATATCAGAAGCATTTTGACCCATATTTTTATCCAAAACTTTTCTTATATCATTTTTTAAAACCATATAATCAACTTGAGAAGAAGTTCTACCAAGTGTAAGTAAAATATGAGCAACCTCAGTAATATCATCTTTTAAAATAGCTAAAATGCAATTACCTAAAAGTTCTCTATCCTTCTTAGAAATCTTGCCCATCATTCCAAAATCTAAATAAATAATCTTACCATCAGAAATCTTAATATTCTCAGAATGAGGATCAGCATGAAAATAACCATCTGTAATTGCCTGCTTAATATAATTACAAGCAAGTTTCTTACCTATCTCATCCCTATTATATCCATAATTTTTCAAAGAATTAAAATCATTAATTTTAATTCCATCCATATACTCCATAACTAAAGCCTTACTAGTTGTATACTCAAAATAAACCTTAGGAGAACCTATATATAAAACATCCTTATTCTTTTCATAAAATTCTTTAGTATGATTAGCTTCAATTAAAAAATCCATCTCTTCCTTAGCTGTTTCATACATCTCATCAATCGCATCACTAAAATTAATAACAGAATTAAAAATCTTATCAATCTTTAATAAATCAATTAACTTCTTTAAAACCTTAACATCTAAAGTCATAAGCTCATCGATATTTTCCCTTTGAACCTTAATAACAACCTTAGTTCCATCTTTTAATAAAGCTCTATGAACTTGAGCAATTGAAGCAGAACCAATAGGTTTTTCATCAATAGATTTAAAAATTTCATAAGTCTTACCACTATATTCAACATTTAAAATATCTAAAACCTTATCAAAATCCATTGGACTAACTTGATTTCTTAAATGTGAAAGTTCCTCACAAAATTCTTTCGGAATAACATCATCACGAGAAGCCATAATTTGACCCAACTTAATAAAAGTAGGACCCAACTGTTCAATAGCTAAACGTAAATTAACAGGAGTTGGATTTTTAACTAAATCATATTTTTTTATAACCCCTGCTATTTCAAATAACCTATCTTTACTACTTAACATCTTTAGTTTTATTTTCTTTCTTATCTTTAAGTAAACTTAAAATTTCTTTTTTATCTTCAGCACTCAAATTTTTAATTTGATCAGCAAGTTCATCCTTAGATAAATCAGCTTTTACAATAGTGACATTTTCTTTAATTTTTTCACTTATATTATGTTTTAACTCTTCGTTTAAAACCTTTCCTTGTTCATAAGCCTCAGTTCCTTTTTTAAGTAAACCATCCTTTAATTCTTTTGCCTTTTCACCAGTATAAGCTAAAGCACCTATACCCATAAGCATAATATCTTCTAAACTTTCTTTCATAATATCATCCCTTCCTATCATAATCAATTATATCACGGCAAAAAAAATTTTTAAAGCACATCACATAGAAATTACATTTACTAAGCACAAAATAAATGTTAAAATCAAAAAGGTGATAGAAATGAAAATAACAATATTAGGTGCAGGTGCATATGGGTGTGCACTTGGACAAATAACAAACGAAAACAAACATGAAACAACAATATACACACCAATAAAAGAAGAAGAAAAACAAATCAATGAAACAAGAGAAACAAATAAACTTCCAAATATAAAAATAAACAAAAGTATAAAAATAACATCCAACATAAAAGAAATAGTAAATGCAGATTTAATAATAATAGCCATTCCAACCGCATTTTTAAAAAACACCATAGAAAAAATAAAACCATATTACAAAAATACACCAATTTGTATAGCCACAAAAGGTATTGAACAAGGAAGTAACCTATTTGTATATGACATAGTAAAAAACATACTAAACACAGACAAAATAGCAGTTATATCAGGCCCATCATTTGCCATAGATATAGCCCAAAACTATCCAGTCGGACTAACACTAGCCAGTCAAAATAAACAAACAATTGATGAAACATTTAAAGCATTATCAAATAAACACTTTAAATTAAGAAAAACACCAGACATAATGGGAACAGAAATATGTGGTTCAGTAAAAAACATCATCGCAATTGCTTCAGGCATTTTAGCTGGATTAAACACATCAGAATCAACAAAAGCAATGCTTATAACCGAATCACTTCATGACATCAAAGGACTAATAAAAGGATTAGGCGGTGATGGCGATACCGTATTATCATATGCAGGACTCGGAGACCTACTCCTAACCGCAACAAGCCCTAAAAGTAGAAATTATACCCTTGGTTACATGATAGGTTCAAAAAAAGAAAAAACAGAAATTGAAAACTACATAAAAAACACAACCATAGAAGGACTATACACCTTAAAATCAGTAAATGAACTAGTCAAAAATAAAAATATTGATATGCCAATAATTAAATTAATAAATGAAATAATATATAAAAATAAACCGGCAGAACAATTAATAAAATTCTTAATAGAAAAAAAATAAGTTAACGCAAACCGTTAACTTTTTAATTTTCTTTTGTAATACCGTATTTTTTATTGAATTTTTCAATTTGTCCAGCTTTTTTAACAGCACCTTGTTTACCTGTAAAAAATGGATGACATTTATCACAAACTTCAATCTCTAACTCAGGCTTATTAGATTTTACTGTAAAAGTATTACCACAAGCACAAGTTACCTTAGTATCTACATAATCAGGATGAATTCCTTTTTTCATACTATCTTCTCCTTCCGCCATGACCAAATTAAGTCATAGAAATTCAATGCGAATATATAATACCACATTTTAAAAGAAAAAATCAACCATCAACAATTAAATTCATAACAAAAATGCGTTTTTTTACCCTAAATACCACTAAATATTCCACTTACAGTATAACCTTTACCACTTTTCAACAATCCAAAAAAGCAATTAAACCTTTACTCATAATACACCTTCTAAACAATAATAACGCAAATACTTAAGAAAATAAGAATCAACAAAATAAACCTATTAATAAATATAAAATCAATCATTAAATAACTTATCACCAACCTTTTGAACCACCCTACTGCTAATCATCTTAGTATCATAAACATCCACATAACTAACACCATAATCTGAACAAACCTCTTTAAACCTTTTATTCAAATAATTAATAACCTTATCGCCACTATATCCAACAAAAACAATATCTTCCTTACAATATTCTCTCATCAATTTCAAAAGATCATCCAAACATAAAGCAAGCTCATCAATATAATCATAAGCATCATCTTCCCTACTATAAACATCATCAACATTAATAGATAAAGTTACCAAATCAGCCTTAATTAAAGCATTTTTTAAAGTAGTTCCATCTTCCAATTTTTTATTATCATTAATATCATTAATAATATCCGAAATTCTAATTGATGAAGACGAAAAATCATTTAAATACCTTTCTAATACCCCTTTATCAGACAAATAATTTTTAACATAATAAGAATATCTATTAACATCATCACCTAAAACAACATAATAAACCTTCTTATCCATGTTACACAAATAAATAACAAAAACAGTAAGCAAAACACCACCAACAAACAAAATCTTCTTCATAAAAATCACCCACAATAAAAAGTAGAAATAAAGCTACTTAAATATATTTTTAAAAGAAACAATTATTCATCAATAAGCCATATTTTAGCACCTACATTAGTAAATTTTTCAATCAAATCACTATAACCTCTAAGTAAATGTTTAATATCCGTAATAACAGTCTCGCCATCCGCACTTAAAGCAGCTAAAACCAAAGCCGCACCAGCCCTTAAATCACTAGTTCTAACAAGCTTACCATTCAACTTAGTAGGACCAAATACATGAATAGTATCACCACAAACCTTAATATTAGCTCCCATTTCATTCAAATACTTAGTATTTTGAAACCTATTTTCATAAATAGTCTCATGAACAGCACTCTCACCATCAGCCAAAAGTAAAAGTGTCGTAATAGGCTGCTGCAAATCAGTCGCAAACCCAGGATAAACCGCCGTTTCTATATGACAAGGTTTTAAATGACAAGACCTATTAGTAATAACCTTATCACCATCAATCCTATAATCAGCACCCATACTATCCAAAACATCAAAAAAACTTTTCAAATGACTAGCATCAACATTACATATTTCTAAATTATCACCATTCATAAGTCCAGCTAAAATATAAGTTCCAGCCTCTATTCTATCAGGAATAACAGAAACAGCACCACCAGATAAACCAAAACCACCAACAATTTCTAATCTATTACTATCCTTACCAGATATATTAGCACCCATACTAACCAAAAAATCAATCAAATTACCAATTTCAGGCTCGCATGCCGCATTATTAATAACAGTTTTACCTAATGCACCAACCGCTGCAAGTAAAAGATTAACCGTAGCTCCCACACTAGGAAAAGGTAAATCAATAACCGCACCTTTAAGCTTAGAAGCTTCAATAACATATAAATCATCATCAATCGAAACTTTAGCCCCCATCATCTCAAAACCCTTTAAATGAAAATCAATAGGTCTAGCCCCAATCACACAACCACCAGGCAAACTAATCTCAACCCTGCCAAATTTCGCAAGCAAAGCACCCATAAAATAATAAGAAGCTCGCAATTTACTAGAATATTCCAAAGTAATTTTTTTGTTCACCATACCCTCAGTATCAATATACAAAGAATCATCAGAAAAATAATAAGAAACATTTAAATATTTTAAAATCTCCTCCAAATTTTCAACATCAGAAATATGAGGAATCTTATTAATAACAGTTTTATCAGACAAAATAGCAGCTGGAATTAAAGAAACAACACTATTCTTAGAACCACTAATATAAATTTGACCTCTAAGCGTCCTACCACCAATAACTTTAATCTTATCCATAATAATCACCTAATAATATATTATCACAAACAAATAATTTGTACACCTCATTTACACTTTAAAAAGCATATATAATACCAATTAAAAACAAAACACCCCCTCCTAAAATAGTTGCCACCTTACCCAATAATCTTTCAATTTTGTTACCTAAACACAAACCAGCAAACGTAAAAGCAAAACTAAAGCAAGCAAAAATAATAGGTGAAAAAACATTATCCAAAGTAATACCAACAGAAAAACTATCCACACTTACCGCAAAACCAAATAAAAAATAATCCTTAAAATCAAAAGAAAAAACATCCTCACTTTTCTTAAAAGAAGAAATAAACATATCAAAACCAATAAAACACAAAATAAAAGAAACAACATAATCCATATCAAACCTAAAAAAAGAAAATAAAAAACTTAAAAAATACATTCCTAAAAGTGGCATAAAAAAATGAAACAAACCAACAACCAAAGATAAAATTAACCTTTCCTTAAAGCTCATCTTCAAAGTACCATAAACTAAAGCCAAAGAAAAAGCATCCATACTAAGACTAATTGCCATTAAAAAAACCAGCACCATAAAAGCCTCCTAAAAAACTCTATGAAACTAGTTAAATATTATGCATATACTTATCAAACAAATCCCTAACAATTGACTTATACTCTACATCACTACTTTCATCACCTTCAATTAAACATAAAGGAGGAAATAATACACACCACCAATTATCACCCTCACCTTCACCTAAAGTAACAAGTAATGATTCATAATAACCTTCACTATATTTAACGCCCTTATATTCCTTTTCAGGAAAGTAATTTTTTCCAAAATTAATATTATATCCTTTGTCATACCCTTCTTTAGAAAGAACATTCTGTACATCTTTGTCAACCAAAGATAAATTATTTTTAATAATCTCCCTGGCCTCTTCAGAACTCTTCGCATCCTTAAGTAAATCATACATCGTAATTTCTAATTTATCACGAACCTTACTCTTAATATTTTGATCAAAAGCCGAATTACTATTAGGAACAATTCTAATTCTAATCGCATCAGAAGGAACCATTAAACTCTTAGCTAAACAATCAGAAATAAAAACATAAAAAACAGAAATAGCAATTAATAAACAAATAATTTTCTTCATAAAAATCACCCTCTATATAAATATTGGGTGATTAAATAAAATTTTATTCATTAACCTTAAAACTACTTTGTAAAACTGCCATCAAAATAGATAAATATTTATCATACGGTGTATCTGTTCTACTAGTCATAATAACCGGACTAACCGTCCCATTCAAAACACCAGCCGTCTTCATATGACCAAAAAATACTAAACCCTTAGTAAAAATATTACCAGAAGCTAAATCAGGTACAATAAGTATATCCGCATGACCACAAACCTCATTAGTAACACCTTTGTGCAAAGCAGCCTCTTTACTAACCGCAATATCCAAAGCCAAAGGACCAGCAATATGACCAATATTCTTATATCCCTCATACTTACTAACCAAATCCGCATCAACAGTACTTTGAATACTAGGATTAACCTTCTCTAATGCAGATAAAACAGCAACATTAGGATTAGAAATACCCAAAACATTAGCTAAATCAACCGCATTTTGAACAATCTTAATCTTCTTAGAAACATCAGGATTAATATTAACCGCACAATCAGAAATAACCATCAATCTATTTTCTTCACTAAATTCTAAAATCGTAGCCTGACTAAGTAACTTACCATCATTAATCAAACCATTTTCCTTATCCAAAATAGCCTTCATAAAAGAAGAAGTCATCATCAAACCCTTCATAGGAATATCAGCCTTACCCTCTTTAACTAATCTAACAGCAATCCTAGCTGACTCCATCTCATCAAAACAAGAAATAAACTCATAATTATAATCTTCACCAAACTTATCAAGTAAACTCTTAATTTTTTCCACATCGCCAACTAAAATACCATTAACAATACCTTTTCTTCTAGCATCCACTAAAGCAGATAAAGCATTATCATCTTGAGCATTAGCCAAAACAACAGTCTTAACAATCTTATTATCTAAAACATACTTTTCAATTTCATCAAATGATTTAAACATAACTATAACTCCTTTATCTCAACTTCATGTATTAAAGCCTTATAAACATTAATACCTAAAGATTCCATCTCAAACTCGCCTGGATATAAATGAACTGGTGCAATATAAGAAACTCTTTCAATAATTTTATCCATCAAGTACTTAGAATTAGCAATACCACCAGTAATCAAAATAGCATCAACCCTACCACAATTAACAGTAGCCATCGCACCAATTTCCTTAGCAGTCTGATAACACATAGCATCCAAAGCTTCCTTACATTTCAAATCACCATCTAAAGCTTTCTTTTGAATACTCATAACATCAGTATCCCCAACATAACTCATAAGACCGCCTAATCCCTTGATTTTTTTTCTCATTTCCTTGTAAGAATATTCACCACTATAACACATATCAATCAAAGCACCAACAGGAAGTCCACAACTTCTATCAGTAGAAAAAGGTCCATCACCATCTAATCCATTATTACCATCAATAATTCTACCTTTTCTATGAATAGCCACACTTGTTCCGCCACCCATATGACAAACGACCAAATTCAAATCTTCATATTTTTTATTAACATCACTCGCATACTTTCTAGCAACTGCCTTATGATTCAAAATATGAAACCTAGAAACCCTTTCAATCTCCTTTAAACCACTATATCTTGCAAGCACTTCAAACTCATCAGTACAAGCCGTATCAACCGTAAAAGCCAAAGGGCCTTCCTTAGAATAAGCATGAGCTAACTGCAACCCCAAATCAGAAACATGATTACCATACTTCATACTTCTAGACTCTTCAAGCATCTTATCATTAATCAAATAAACACCACTAGATAAAGGTTCAGTATGACCCCCCCTTGAAACAATCGCATCAAGTTCACTAACCATAATATCATGACTTAACATAAAATCATCCAAAGCTTTCTTTCTAAAATCAAACTGGTCCCAAATAGAGTCAAACTTTTTTATCTCATCAGCCGAATGTTTAATAACTTCCTTAAACTCCATCTTATCATCTAAAAAATAAGCAATTTTAGTTGAAGTAGATCCTAAATTAATAACAAAAATCTTTTTCATATCATCATCTCCATTATAATAATAACATTTAAAAACAAAAAAAGAAAGAATTAATCTTCCTTAATTGATTTCACAAATTTAATAAATTCATTTAATATTACGCTTAATATAACTGTTATAATTGCCGTTGGAATAAATACTTGCCAGAATGTATAAGCAGTAGCTTTTGTATTTTTTCCAAGCATAGAAATAACAAATATAGCAATTGGATAATGTAACATATAAATATGTAATGAAATAGAACCTAAATATCCAAACAATTTATTTGTATACTTATTATTTAAAAATTTAGTTAAATAATCATTATTAAGTAAACTTAAAGTAATAACAACAATGATTAGTAAAGCAACAGTCCATCTTTCTAAATTGAAATATGTAGGCTGGTATACTGTATACCATAAAAGAAGTCCACTACAAATTAAATTCAAAACAGTTAAACATCCCTTACCCATATCACTAAATTTATGCTTTTTAAGTTCTTGAACTAAATAATAAATAATTATTCCACCAAGCATACCAATCATTACAAATACTAAACCATTATTAAATCCTAAAGTAGCTGTAGCATCAGTAGCGGATCCACCCATTCCATTAGTTGAAGTAGTTTGTAATCCTAAAGTAGACCAAGCAGTTTGAGAAGCTCTTGTTCCAGTAAAACTCCACCAACCAGCGAAAAAGATAAATCCAAATGGAGCTATAAATCCACGTAATAATTCTTTATTCTTGCACATAATCCAATATAAGAAATATCCAACAATAAAGATAGCTGAAATAAACCATAATGGACCATTCAAATTGAAAAATTCATTACCGCCACTTCTAAGACCAGCAGCATGGAATCCTAAAAATTCCCAAGCACTATTTACTGTCATCGTTAAAATTTGTTGTAAATTATAAGATGGATAGTAAAATTTAGTACAAAAAGCAATTCCTAATAAATAACCAATTACTAAAATAGGAAGTAAAACCTTAATTCTAGCAAAAGTATATTCCCAAGCTCTTTTCGAAGCACTCATTTCAGTATAACTACTATTTAAAGCTCTCTTTTCATAATGTGCGGTCATAAAATAACCAGCAGTTAAAGTGAAAATCAATAAAACCTCACTTGAACCAAAGAACCATTTAGCTTCTGGAATCATATAAAAGCCATTAGTTCCATCACACGTTCTAGCAATTATAAATCCAACATGAAATCCAATAATTGCAACTGCTATTAAAAATCTCCATAGCTCAATAGCAACATTTCTTTTAGAAGTCTTAACTTCTTTTTTTGAAGCATCAGCTTCACTCATATCATCACCCCTTATCATAATTAAATTTTAACATCTTTTTAACACCCCTGCAAGTCCACAATTACTTTTTTCTACAAAATTAACTTTTTTTTAATTTGATATAAAAATCAATTGACTTTTATACCTTTAAGTGATATACTTAACAAGTAATTTGTCATGGGGAATTAGCTCAGTTGGCTAGAGCACCTGCTTTGCACGCAGGGGGTCAGGAGTTCGAGTCTCCTATTCTCCACCAAATTGATACTTAACCCTTGTTTTTCAAGGGTTTTATTTTGCAATATCATTACAAGCGTTTTTCATACTCTTATCTTTATTCTTTCTTATATTAAAACATTAAAAACTCATTGAATTTTATAACAAAAAGTATTAATATAATTTATAAATTATTAGAAAGCAGAAAACTTGCTGCTAAAACAATTTATTTACTCGCATTTAATTTCGTTTTGGTGGCAAATTATATATTCTTATCGCCTTTTAATTTATATGAAAGGAGGATTAAAATTATAAAAAAAAGTTTAAACAAAACGCTAGGTAAGAACAGCTGGTAGACAATAATCAATACGATAATGATTTTGCTTTAATTCAAGGTTTAATCAAACTAATTAATATAATCTTAAATAACGATAATATTACTAATGACTTTATTGATAAAATAAATAATGATTTAATTTATTTAATCCTGTACGTTTTGAATTAAAAAAAATAAATCACATCAAACATATCAAAAAATTGAAAGAAGGAAATAGAAAAGAAAGAGAAAAAATGATTTTATAAAAAAATGCTGTTTTACATAATAAAACAGCATTAGCTTAATATCATTTCTCTTTAATCTTTATTAAATCTTATAAATAAAAATCCTATTCTCTACCAAATTATTTATTTATCCATTTATAACGAATTTTATTTTATACAGGAGGAAAAATTATGAAAAACAAAATCATTTTATTGTTAGCAACTTGCATGTTATTATCTGGTTGTGGTAAAAAGACTTTAACATGTAGTTTAACTAAAAATATTGAAAGTGGTAAAAGTAAAGAAAAACATGTATATGTTTTTACCGATAATAAAATAAGTAGTATTGAAACTACTTTAAGTATTTTGCTTGATGATAATTATAAAAATTATTCTAAAGTAATGACTAAAAAAATTGAAAAAAATTTTAAAACATACAAAAATCACAAAGGAATTAGTATTAACATTAGTGAAAATGATAATACTATAAAAGCAAGTATCAAAGCTGATTATAGTAAGATGAATAATTCTTCTAAAAAAATTATTGGTTTTGATGAAAAAAAATCTTATGATGACATTAAAAACAAAATGAAAAAAGAAAAATATACATGTAAATGATAAAAACTACCAAATGGTAGTTCTTTTAATTATGAAATGTTTTTATTTGTTTAATCATTATTTTTGTACCTCTTTCTGGTAAAGCTTCGTAATGATTTAACATATCTTCAAGCAATTTTTCCCCTGTTATTACTTTTCCTACCTCTTCATCTATTTCTTTTTTAATTTTACTTGATTTTGAATATGTTTGAAATAAAGCAGCAGCATTCAACGATGATATTGTGTATGTATTATGTTGTAACACTTTATTTAATTCGCTATTTTCAAATAATGATAATTCTCTGCTTAATATACTACTTTTTACATATAATGTCCTAAGTAAAATTATTCTATCTAATAATTTATTTGAACTATCTAAATCTTGTGCGGCTACTTTTTCCATAAAAATAGATAATGTTTCAAAATTTAATAAATTTTTTACACTTCCTTTATTTCTATCTAAAAGAGCATGCATCATTTCATGAACATATACAGGTTTTTTATTTTCATTGCAATCACCAAGTAGACCAATTTCTGTTGTTACAATTGGTAATTTTTTATAAAAATCATCTTCAATTTTTTCATCTTCTAAAAAATAATCTTTTAAAACATAAGCATTCGATGATGGATCAAGATCTAAATAAACTGGAAGATCTGTTACTCTTACTAAGTTTACTTGATCATTTATATATTTTATTATTTCATTATAATTTTGTTTATCTGGGTTTGTTCCAAATAAAGCAATTACTTGACTTTTTAAGTCATCTTCCTTTGAGTAAGGTACCCTTAAATCAAGCATACCAAAATGTTTATCTATTACAAATCTGCCTGCTTGCATTACCTCACTTTTGAAAATACACTTTGATTTTTCTAATGAATCCCCATCATGCGGTAGATAATCAAGCATTGTATTTCTAAGTTTTCTATATTCTTGTGAATCAAAATAGTCTGTGTCATATGTTGAATAATTATGAACCAACATACATCTTTTTAAACTTTTTTCCTCTTTTTCGGTCATTTTATAATACCCCTTTTTACGTGGCTATTATATACTTTTTTTATAGTTTGTCAAATTTTTATTTTCAAATTTTATATCTGGAAAAATAATTTTAGCGATAGTTTCTTTTAAATTTTCGGGTAATGGACTTCCTCCCGAATTTTTATGACCACCACCATTATATTTATTTGTTATTACTGTAAGATCTGCTTTACCATTTGCTCGATAACTTATACTTCTAGATACATTAATTACAACCATAAAATCAAGCCCAGGATGCATTTGTAAAAGAGTATTTCCAACTTGGGTACGATAGTTTTCAGCAAAAACTAATCCTGCTTGATGATTATCTAATGATACTATATACATTTCTTCTGCTTTTTCTTTTATATAGTTTTTTACTTTATCTTTTTCTAAATTTATTAGTAATTCCTCATTTGGCCCATATAAAAATGTTTCATTGGTTTTTATGTAATTATCAAAATAATTAATGTATTTTTTATAGCCTAGAAGTGCAAATATATAATCCAAATCTTTAGATTTTTCATCTTCTTTTGTTTTGAAATCATATGTATCAACCAATCTAACTTGATTTACAAATTGCTTAGTAACCTGTTTATGAAGTACTTCATTATCTGATATTGATAATAGATAATTATAATAAATACTTGTACCACTTTCTTTTTGATTTTCACTTTCATCTATTACAGTGATAAAATCATATTTATTTAAAGCTAATTCACTTTTATGGTGATCAAATACTTTTATTTTTTCTTTCCAATCTTGATTTTCATTTATTTGTTTTGCAAGTGCAGAACTTACATTTAAATCTACAATGTGAATACTATCATAATTATCAATGTTTTCTATGACATTTTCATCTACTTCCTTAGGATTTAAAAGTAGTATATCAATATTTTTATAAACTAATTTAGCAAGTATTACTGGTGTAATACCATCTTCATCAGCTATGTGACTTATAAGTAACCTTTTCATAAAATCTCCTTCTTTAATTTAACTTATTATATGATATTACAACTTCTTTTTCAATAATTTTCTAGTTGTCATTTGATAGTCATTTTTATTACTTTAATATTTTATTTTTTAATAAAATTACCATTTATCATTTAATTGTTGACTGTTTATTTTTTTATATTTATTTAAAATTCTTAACAACTTCATTAATATGCAATATAACTGTCCAAAAAAGGTAATTGGATTAATAAAAAATTCATTGAAAATTCTTATTTTTAAAATCTTTTCAATGAATTTTTTTGTAATTTGTTTCATTTTTTTAAAATTTAATTTAAACAATACAATTTAACATTGCCCTGTTGTTACTGATGATACTCCACTTCCTATAAACATATCTGTTGTAGCTGCAGAAGCTGTTGTCCATTTTGAACTTACATTAATAGCAGTTAATTTTGGCGTATATATAAACATTTCATACATATTTGTTACTTTTGATGTATCAAATGAACATAAATCTAAGTTAGTTAATTGACGCGAATTTCTGAACATATCAGACATATCTGTTACACTAGATGTATCAAAATTATTTAAATTTAAACTAGTAAGACTGGAGCAATTACTAAACATCCAACTCATATCGGTTACTTGGCTTGTATCAAAATTACTTAAATCTAGGGTTGTTATGCTGCTGCAATTATAAAACATATAACTCATATTTGTTACTTTACTTGTATTAAAATTACTAATATCTAATGTTGTTAATTTTGAATCGTCATAATCCAAATATGCAAACATATGTCTCATATTTACTGTATTTTCAGTATTTAAATTTTTAAGATTTAAAGATATTGTTTTGTAAAAAACATTGGAAACACTGGCATTAATGCTATCAACAGCAAATAAATAACTTGAATCACTTGGTGCATATACTCCACCATCTCCACCTATATAAAGTTTATACTTTCCACTATTTTCAGAATCATCTATAATCCATGCCATAACTGTTCCATTCTGCTCTTCTGACACATCCCATGATTCTACTGCTTCTGTTGGAACATCTTTATTTGTAAGTACATCTACTGTAGATATTTTACTATCATATATAGATTGCCAAAATGCTTTAGTATCATCCCTTGCCATCATAATTGGTTCTGGTTCTATTGGAACTATATCGCCACTATTTTGAACAAAGTCTAATGTTACTTTAAGTGTACTTGTTAAATTATCAGGTTGTGTTGTTACATTAGAATCATATGTTACTTTAACTGTTAATGTAGCTGACCTGCCAGCTTGAAGGGTTCCTCCTTCTTTTAATCCTGATGTTTCAAATAAAATAGCTGAATTTGATGTATCTGTTTTTGTTATTGTTTTTAGTGTTGCATCTATACTACCTTTATTTTCTACTGTTATATCATAAGTTATTGAATCTGATGGTGATACTAAATTAGTATTAAATGTTGCTGTTAATTTTTCGTAACTAGGTTCTACTTTATTAGAAGCAGATCCTACAATATTCTTACTTTCAATATTAGTAATCTCTACATCCCAGTTTGATGTTACTGTAGATGTTCCACTTATTTTAAGCTGACTATAAAATGCCGCATATCCTACTGTCATAATTAATAATATCGCACATAATCCTCCTATTATAATATTATTTTTCTTCCTATTTAATCTCACAATTTACCCTCCTAGCTTGTATCAAAGATTATCTTAATCTTTGATACTCTTTATTTTGAGTTTGCCCTTATTTTATAAAGAAATATTAAATTTTAAGATTTAATCTTTTTTTCGTTTTTTTGTTGCTACACATTTGCATTTTACCCTTATATTTGTTATGATTAAGTCAAAGTAAAAGATTCGTAGAATAAGATATTCTACGAAATTTTTTACAAATATTTACATATAAACATCAAAAAAGTTTTACCAAATAAAGTAAAACCTTCTATAAATATTTTTTAATCTTATCAAATTCTTTTGAATTATCTAAACCAGTTTTTTCTAATTGTTCAAATAATTTTTTCTGTTCTCTAGATAATTTTTTAGGTGTTACTACATTTAAAATTAAATACATATCACCCTTACGGCCATTATTTACATCACTAACACCTTTTCCCTTAATACGTAATTTTTCATTTGTTTCACTTCCTGCTGGTATTGTGGCTTTTACAGGTCCATATAATGTTGGAACATCTTTTTTACAACCTAATGTTGCTTCAGTTATAGTTATTGGAAGTTCTAAATATATATCATTTTCTTGTCTAACAAATATTGGGTGGTCTTTAACATAAAATTCTAAATATATATCTCCATTTGGTCCTCCATTAGTTCCTGCTTCACCTTTACCAGCAATTCTTAATTGATTTCCATTATCAACTCCAGCTGGTACAGTTACTTCTATATCTTTATTTCTACGAACTTTTCCAGTTCCTCTACATGTTTTACATGTATCTTCAAATACTTCACCTTTTCCGCCACATTTATTACATGTTGTTTTTGTCATAAAAGAACCAAATAATGTGGATTGTTGAGCTGTTACAGTTCCGCTACCATGGCATTTATCACACGTTTTTGAACCATGACCACCTTTTCCATCACAATCAACACATGTCTCATTTAAAGTTAAATTGATTGTTTTTTTACATCCAAATACGGCTTCATCAAAATCTAGATTAACTCTTATTACAGTATCTTTTCCTTTTTGTTTTCGAGAGTCTCTATTTGAATAACCACCAAATCCTGATGAAAATCCTCCACCAAACATATTGCTTATAATATCATCTAAATTAATATCTCCAAAGTCAAATCCAGAGAATCCATATCCACCAGAGCTTGCACCATTTTGACTAAAAGCAGCATGTCCAAATTGATCATATTGTTTTCTTTTATTTTCATCTGATAATACTTCATAAGCTTCTTGAGCCTCTTTAAATTTTTCAGCAGCATTTGGCTCTTTACTTACATCCGGATGATATTTTTTAGCAAGTTTTCTAAATGCACTTTTTATCTCAGCACTACTTGCATCTTTAGAAACGCCTAATATTTCATAATAATCTTTTTTATCCATCTAATCACCTACTTCGATAAATTTCTTTAAATTCGTCTATTAAATCTTTAAAACTATCCATTGCTGTTTGAATAACCTTTGGATCATTCATATCAACACCTGCGACTTTAAGTTCATCTATTGGATCCATACTACCACCTAATGATAAAAATTTTAAATATTGTTTTTTCATGTTTTCATTTCCTTCAAGTATATTTGTTGCAATATAGTTTGCGGCAGCTAATCCAGTTGCATACTGATACACGTAAAAATTATAATAGAAGTGTGGTATTTTTTCCCATTCATATCTTATCTCTTCATCACATATCATATTTTTTCCTGAATATTTTTTATAAAGTTCATAGTAATTATTTGATATAAACTCACTTGTTAATACATCTCCTGCTTCCTGTTTTTTATGCATTAAATCCTCAAACTCAGCAAACATTGTTTGCCTAACTATAGAACCTTTAAATAATTCCATTAAACTATCTATAATAGCTAATTTTTCATTCTTATCAGTTGCATTTTTAATCAAATAATGTGCGAGAAGTATTTCATTTACCTGTGATGCGACTTCAGCTACAAATATTTTATATTGATGATATATGTATGGATTTGATTTATTGGAATAATATGAGTGCATTGAATGGCCTAATTCATGAGCAAGTGTTGATACATCTTCATATTTACCATTAAAATTTAATAATAAGTATGGATTTGATGTATAACATCCCCAGGAGTACGCTCCACCTTTTTTACCTTTATTTGGACATACATCTATCCATCTTTCATCAAAAGCTTTTGATAAATCATTTATATATTTATCACCTAAAACTGACAATGCCTTAATCACTATTTCTTTTGCTTCTTTAAATGTATATTCTTTAGAACAAGATGGAACTAAATCGCTATATATATCATATATATGAATTTCATCCAATCCCATTACTTCTTTTTTTAGTTTATAATATTCATCCATAATATCAAGATTTTCATGTAAAACTTTTATTAAATTATCATATACATCTTCACTTATATTATCATTAAATAATGCGGCACTGCGAGCTGATGAAAAATTTCTTTTATGTGCTAAAACATTATCTGTATTTATATTTGCACTAAAAGTTGAAGCAAAAGTATTTTGAAGTTCTTCATACGATTTATATAACGTATAAAAAGCATTTTTTCTAACATTTCTATTCTTATCAGTTATATATTTTGAAAAATTTGTATTAGTAAGTTCCACATTTTCACCATTTGCATCTTTAATCATACCAAACTTCATATCAGTATTTCTTAAATAACTTGCAGTTTGTTCCGGATTAGATAAACTATTAGATAAAGAAGATATAATCTCTTCTTCTTTATCAGATAAAATATGTGCTTTTTGTTTTAAAATATTATCTATCTCATATCTATATAACTTTAATTTTTCCTCTTCTTCTTCAAACCTTTCAAAATCCTTTTTATCTAATTTTAACAGTTCAGGAAGTACAAATGAATTATTTGTACTCACCTCTGTTATCAGCTTTTCAATTCTACCCTTTAAACTTTGATACTCACTACTAGTTGTATCCTCATCAAACTTTAATGCAGCATACATATAAAGAGCATCAGCTTGTTTAGAAAATTCTTCATCAAATTCAAAGAATTTTAATATATTTTCACTCGTATTTAATTTGCCTTTAAAATCTAAATATTCATTCTTTTTTACATCAATATACTTAAAATCTTTATCCCAATCTTCCTGTGATTTATAAATTTTAGTTAAATCCCACTTCATATCATCTGCAACTTCGTCGCGTGTTTTTTCTGTTATTGCCATATTTTCTCCTTTAGATAGTTTTTAACAAAGAGAGTTCTAGTCTCCTAGAACTTCTATTTTTCTTCGTATTCAGCGTCCTTTACACCGTCATTACTTTCTTCTTTATTTTCACTTTGAGCTTTTTTAGCAGCTTCTTCATAAACCTTAGCACCTAATTGCATTGCTTTTTCTTGAAGTTTATCTTTTTTAGCTTTAATATCTTCTACATCTTCCTTCTTCAAAGCCTCTTCTAAATCTTTAATTAAATCTTCAGCTTCCTTTTTATCTTTTTCATCAACTTTATCACCTAAATCTTTAATTGATTTTTGTGTAGCAAAGATTAATTGTTCAGCTTCATTTTTAGTATCAGCTTGTTCTTTACGTTTTTCATCAGCCTGTTTATTAGCTTCAGCTTCTTTAACCATTTTATCAATTTCATCATCTGATAAATTTGTTGAAGATGTAATTGTAATAGATTGTTCCTTATTTGTTCCTAAATCTTTTGCTTTTACATTTACAATACCATTAGCATCAATATCAAATGTTACTTCAATTTGTGGTACTCCTCTTGGAGCAGCTGGAATATTAGTTAATTGGAAATTACCTAATGTTTTATTATCAGCAGCCATTGGTCTTTCACCTTGTAAAATATGGATATCTACGGCTGGTTGATTATCAGCAGCTGTTGAAAATACTTGTGATTTACTTGTAGGTATTGTTGTATTTCTTGGAATTAATACTGTACATACTCCTCCTAATGTTTCAATACCTAATGAAAGTGGTGTTACATCTAGTAATACGATATCATTAACATCTCCTGTTAATACGCCACCTTGAATACTTGCTCCCATAGCAACAACTTCATCTGGGTTAACTCCTTTAGATGCTTCTTGACCTAATTCTTCTTTAATTATTTCTGGAATTTTAGGCATTCTAGTTGAACCACCAACTAATAATACTTTATCAATATCTTTCTTAGTTAATTTAGCGTCTTTCAAAGCTTTTCTAACAGGTTCCAATGTTGATTCTGTTAAATCTCTTGTTAAATCTTCGAATTTAGCTCTTGTTAAACTTATTTCTAAATGAACTGGTCCATCTGAACCTTGTGAAATAAATGGTAATGAAATATTTGTTGTTGTCATACCACTTAAATCTTTCTTAGCTTTTTCAGCAGCATCTTTTAATCTTTGCATTGCCATTTTATCTTTTGATAAATCAATACTATTTGACTTTTTAAATTCAGCTACTAGATAATCAATAATTTTTTGATCATAATCATCTCCACCTAAATGATTATTACCACTTGTAGATTTTACTTCGAATACACCATCACCTATTTCAAGAATAGATACATCGAATGTTCCTCCACCTAAGTCATAAACCAAAATTGTTTGAGTTTTTTCTTGCTTATCAACACCGTAAGCTAAAGCAGCCGCAGTTGGTTCATTAATAATTCTTTCTACTTCTAATCCAGCAATTTTACCAGCGTTTTTAGTTGCTTGTCTTTGAGCATCATTGAAATAAGCTGGTACTGTAATAACAGCCTTATCAACTTTTTCGCCTAAATAAGCCTCAGCTGTTTTCTTTAAATCGCTTAAAATCATTGCACTAATTTCTTCTGGTGAATATTCTTTACCGTTAGCTTTTACCTTTTTATTTGTTCCCATTAATCTTTTGATTGAAGCTACTGTATCTGGATTTGTTACCATTTGGTTTTTAGCAGCTTGTCCTACAATAATTTCTCCATTTTTAAATGCAACTACTGAAGGAGTAGTTCTTGAACCTTCTGGATTTGCAATTACTTTTGGTTCCCCCGCTTCTAATGTGGCAACACAACTATTTGTTGTTCCTAAATCTATACCTATAATTTTACTCATATTTATCACCTTTCCTTTATTCACTTACTTTGACCATAGCTGGTCTTATTACTTTTCCTTTTAAAATATAGCCTTTTTGCATAACATCTATTACAATACCCGGCTCTATTCCTTCTATTTTTTCGGTTAAAACTGCTTGATGAAATTTTGGATCAAATGGTTTTTTCACATCATCAATAGCCTTAACATCATATTTTTCTAACACCTCAACTAATTGACAATAAATCATTTTAAATCCAGCTAAGAATTTTGAAAGTTCATCATCTAAATTATCATCGTCTAAATTAATAGCTCTTTCAAAATTATCAATTGAAGGAAGTATGTCTTTAACAATGTCTTCATTTGAAAACTCAAGCATTTTACTAACTTCTTCATCTTTTCTTTTACGGTAATTTATATTGTCCGCTTTAGCTTTTAAAACTTCTTCTTCTAAAACTTTTATTTTTTTCAAATTTTCTTCTAAAGCTTTTTCATATTCATGACATTTATGATGTTTTTCATGTTTGTGCTCATCATGATGCTTATCACATTTTTCTTCATGATGTTTTTCATGTTTTTTTTCATAATGTTTATCATGTTTTTCTTTTTTTAATTCTTTTTCTTCCTTATCTTTTTTATTTTCCATTTTATCACCTGCCTATGTTTTCTTTAATGTAATTAAGCAATGCTTCAGCTCTTCCATATTCCATTCTTTTTGGACCAATTAAAGCAATAGTTCCCTCAACACCATCTTTATCATAATATGTTTTAATTACAGAAATATCATCATCAATCATATTTTCGCTACCAATATATACCTTAACTTCATCATTGTCAGCTTTTATATTTTTAATAATTTCCTTGTCTTCAAACTTATTTAATAAATTTCTTATTTTAGTTGCATCATCAAATTCAGGTTCCATAAGTAGATTATTTGTTCCACTTACTTTAATATTTGGTTTACTAGCAAAATCACTAAAAGCATTATAAAATGCATTATATAAAGCATCATGCTGTTTAACATATCTTGATATTAATGGTTTTACTTCAAATTCCAAAACACTACTTACCTCGTTTAATGAAACACCAACTATCAATTTGCTTATGATATCAATTGTTTGCTTAATCTCAGCTTTACTAACGTTTTCTTCAATTACAACATTACGATTTTCTACATGTCCTTTATCAGTGATAACAATAGCAATCATTTTATTATCATTTATTGGTACTACTTCTACTTTTGCAATTTTATTATCATCAGAAGATTTACCTAATACAACAGCTGTATAATTAGTTAACTCTGAAACTATTTCCATACTTTTTGTAATTGCATCTGTTAGTACTAATGAGTTGTTTGAAAATATTTGTCTTAATTTAATCATATCTTCTCCAGTTAATTCCTTAGGAACCATAATATTATCTACATAATATCTATATCCAGCAT
Source organism: Oscillospiraceae bacterium (assembly GCA_963632935.1). GTDB lineage: Bacteria > Bacillota_I > Bacilli_A > RF39 > UBA660 > Coprosoma. The sequence continues at coordinate 15,663 of CAVGWA010000011.1, read as the reverse complement.
CACTAGGAATTCTTCCTGATGAAATATGCGTTTTTTGAATTAAGTTTAATTGTTCTAATGCAGCCATTTCATTACGCACAGTAGCACTTGAACACTTCATTTTTTTACACAGTGCTTTTGAACTAACAGGGCTTGCTGTTTTTATATAATTTTCTACAATTAATTTTAACAGTTCTTCCTGCCTTTTTGAAAGCATATCATCACCTCTTTAGCACTCATATTTTCCGATTGCTACTTCATTATAGCATCTTCTATTAGCACTGTCAAGTGTTGCGTGCTAAAAAAGATAAAAATAGTCATTGTTCATCAAAAAACCAGAATTTTTTCCGGCTTCATCATTTTAAATTTTGTCTAAATGATTAGATTTTAATTCATTATTATTGGAATCATCTTCAACAATAACTTTATCAAGAATATTAAGTAACCTATTTTGATTAGCAATTAGTCTTTCAACTTTATTATGGAGATCTTCCAATATTAATTCACTTTTTAAATCTATTTTATAATCATTTTGATTACGCATACTATCTTTTTTTGAAGCTCTATTTTGACTCATCATTATAATAGGAGCTTGTAAAGCAGATAAACATGACAATACTAAATTTAATAAAATAAACGGATATGGATCTATTTGCTTATCTTTTAAAATAATTGTATTAATAACAACCCAAGAAACTAAAAATATTATAAATAGTATTATAAAACTCCAACTACCAGCTATCTCTGATAACCTGTCTGCCATTTTTTCTCCAAACGTTATTTTTTTTGCTTCTTCTTTATCTACATCAACCGCTATTGAACTATCTGCAAGCATATCTATAATATCATCTTTATCTTGCTTATCTAAGTTTTGTTGTAATATCATTTGTACAATTTGTCTTTTATTTTTTTTTGACATGATTTCACCATCCTATATTTGTATCACTTATACTATATCAGTTTTTCAATTATATGTTAAGTTTTTTTATTAATTCACAATATATAAAAAACGAGCTAGACTTAAAGACTAAACTCGATATTTTCATCTGGGGCGGAATATCGGAATCGAACCGATGCATAATGGAACCACAATCCACCGTGTTAACCACTTCACCAATTCCGCCATACAAAGACAAATATATTTTATCAATAATTTATACATTTTTCAATAGTTTTTTCTTTGCACCAAAATCATTTTTAAAACCATACATTATCAAAAAAACGAATTTATTTTAATAACGATAAAAAAAGGTAACAATTTATAAAAATCAGCAAAAATAAAATAGATAGTCTAATTGACAATCTATTTACATTTATTTATGATAATTTTCATTATGATTAATTTTAAATGCTCTATATATCTGTTCTAATAAAATAACTCTAAACAATTGATGTGGAAAAGTAAAAGTAGAAAAAGATAATCGATAATCACTACGTTTCTTAACAGAAGAAGAAAGACCATAAGACCCCCCAATAACAAAAACCAAATTCTTATTAGAACTAAAGTTATTATCAATCTTCCGTGCAAACTCCAAAGAATTTAAATGATTTCCATCAATTTCTAAAGTAACAACATAATCGCTATCCTTAATTTTAGATAAAATAGCCTCACCCTCTTTAAAAACAGCAACACTCATATCTGAAACATCAGAAATTTCAATAATCTCAAGCTTACAATATTTGCTTATTCTCTTAGAATACTCATCAATTGCATCTTTAAAAAATTTCTCCTTAACCTTACCAACACATATAATCTTCATACTAACTCAAACTCCGTACTTTCCTTTTGAGAAGCAATCTCAATATCAGGAACCCTCACGCCTTTTTTATCTAAAGTATCAATTAAAGTCTTTAAAGCAAGTTCCGGCTTATTATTTTCCTCACTCAAATGAATTAAAATAATTTTATTAGTATTATCACCAATAAATTCAGATAAATAATAAGCACTATCCTTATTAGACAAATGTCCCTTATCACCAAGTATTCTTTGTTGCAAATAATAAGGATAACTACCTTCCTTAAGCATTCTCACATCATGATTACTTTCAAACACATACATACTCTTATTACGTAACTTATCAAAATTTTTAACATGAATATATCCAGTATCAGTCACATAAACAATACTCTTACCATCACTTTCAAATACATATCCATTACTATCTGCAACATCATGTGAAGTTTTAAAAGGAACAACCTTCAAATCATCAATCATAACATTTCTATTAATATAAAACTTATCCTCAATATCAAAATCTAGTTCATCTTCCATCTTCTCAGTCAAATAAACAACAGGATGATACTTCTTAATAAAAACTCTAAGACCAGCAACATGATCTGAATGAGTATGAGTAATAAAAACCCTTTGAATTGAAGAAGCATCAACCCCTATATTCTTAAGTGCCTTAGTAACATAACCTGCACTCATACCCAAATCAACAAGCGATCTTGTCTTATCAGTTTCAATATAAGCACAATTACCCTTACTACCACTAGCTAAAATACAAATACGCATTAACGATAACCATTAGGATATAAAACAGATGGATTAACATGACAATATTTACATCCCTTCCAAACTTCATAATGAACATGTGGGCCTGTAGCAGATCCAGTCATACCAACATAACCAATAACCTCACCACGCGCGACAGTTTGACCTTTTTTAACACCAATCTTAGACATATGAGCATACAAAGTCATATAACCATTATTATGATTAATAACAACATAATTACCATAACTATAATGATATTCCGCAATCTCAACAACACCATTGTTAGTCGCATAAATCTTAGAACCATATCCAGTACCAGAAATGTCTAAACCAGTATGTAACTCCCTACCACCATTAATAGGACTTGAACGATAAGAATATCCACTACTAAGTGTCCAACCACTATCAGTAGGCCATCCCCAACTAGTTAAACTTCCAACAGTTGGAATATATTTATTACCTTTAGAAACAATCTTATTAATAGGCTCTTTAATAACTTGTTTTCCTTGTGGATCAACATAATTAATAGTTCCATTAACCTTTTTAACCTTCTGAGAAACTCTTTCTAATCCATTAACGCCTTCTTGAATAACCTTATCTTGACCAATAACAGTATTATCATCATACTTCTCCTCAGTCTTATATTGACTCTCAACATCTTCAACAACATAAGATTCCTCAACAACACTAATCTGAGGATTAGTCTGACTAATTTTTAACTTTTGACCAGGATAAAGTAAATTACTTGTACTAGTTAAATCAGAATTAGAAATCAAAACTTCTTCTGGACTAATCTTATTGTTAAAAGCTACATTCTCAATAGTATCTCCAGCCTTAACCTCATATTCACTGCTTTCCTCATTTTCACCATATAAAAGATAATGTGAAAGTGAAATGTCATCGGTATAAATCTTCTCATCAACAGGAATATTAGTCTCACGAACAGTAATATCCTCATCAACATAAACATTTTGAATATTTTCACCAGTAGAAGTAATCTTAACCTGATTATCATCAACATAAGCCTTATATTTATCCTTACCAACAAACGTATTAATAAGAGTATTAACCGCATTTTTAAAAACACTCTTCTTTAAAACATAAATCTTTTGAGTCTTAATCTCATCATCACTTTTCTTCTTAATAGTAAACTCATAACCACTAACAGTAAATTGACTACTCTTAGATATCTTTTTATAAACACTAGAAACAGATGAAGTTTTACCATTATAAGTAGTCAACTTTCTAATCTGAAGTCCTTTAGGAGAATAAACCTTATCAACCTTAAACTTATTTTTATAATAAATACCATTTTTATCAATATAATCCTCCAAAGCACTAGCCGACTTAATAACACCAATTGACCTTTCATTCAAATAAACCTCATAATAACTATTAGGAAGTGGTGAATTCTTATAACTAAAACCTAAAGTAAAAAGACCAACAATAGTAATAACAATCATCAAATATATAGAAATTTTTTTCATACTATTCACCTACTTGACTATTTTCCATATTGAAAAACGAACTAGTATCACGTTTAAAAATTAAATTAACAGTTGCGGTCGGTCCACTACGATGCTTAGAAATAATAAATTCACTCTTACTAGTATTCTCATCGATAGCACTTTCCTTATTATAATAATCATCCCTATAAAGAAAAGCAACAATATCCGCATCCTGTTCAATAGAACCAGATTCTCTTAAATCAGATAAAAGAGGTCTCTTATCCTCCCTACCTTCAACACTACGTGAAAGTTGCGCTAAAGCAATAACTGGAATATTAAGTTCCATTGCCATAGTCTTCAAACTACGTGATATTTCTGATACCTCTTGTTGTCTTTGACCAGCATACTTTGCAGAACCACTAATTAATTGCAAATAGTCAATAATAACAACATCTAATCCATCACTACTATTAGCAAGTCTTCTACACTTTGCCCTAATCTCACTAACAGTCATACCAGGAGTATCATCAATAAAAATCTTCGTATCAGCAAGCCTGCTAATTGCCTCATTAACCCTTTTCCAATCTTGATGTTCTAACCTACCAGTACGTAACTTATTAGCTTCAATTTGGCCAACAGAAGATAACATACGTGAAATTAACTGTTCAGCTCCCATTTCCATATTAAACAAAGCAACAGTTTTTTTCGCATTCATAGCCATATTAACAGCCATATTAACAGCAAAAGCCGTCTTACCCATCGCAGGACGAGCAGCTATAATAATAAGCTCATTTTCATGAAAACCTGAAGTTAACTTATCAATATCATAATATCCCGCAGGAACACCAGTAATCTCACCTTTTAAAGTTGATAATTTTTCTAAATCAGCCTGTGCCTTAAATAAAACATCTTGAATAGTCTTAAATTCAGACCCACGCCTATTCTTAACAACCTCAAATATCTTCTTCTCAGCATCATCTAAAATATCACCAATATCATCAGTAGAAGAAAAACCGGCATTCGCAATATCAGTTCCTGCCTCAATCAAATTGCGCCTTAAAAACTTCTCCTCAACAATTTTAATATATTCATCCGCATTAGCAGCCGTTGGAACAATATTAACAATTTGAGTTAAATAAGGAACACCGCCAACTTGATTTAATAATTTCTTCCTATCAAGTTCCGCCGTAACAGTCGTAATATCAATTGGAACCTTTTTATCATATAAATTTTTAATAACTTCAAATATTTTCTTATGAGAATCCAAATAAAACATATCTTTATTAATTCTCTCAACAATAACCTCAAGTGCCTTTTCACTTAAGAACATAGAACCAAGTATAGCCTGCTCAGCATCAATCTTTTGTGGCATCACTTTCTCATTCATCTAATCACCTACTTTTTGTAAATGTATTTTTAAATTTGCTTCCACCTTTTTATGTAATAAAACCTTAACATTAGTAGTACCTAAAGTATTAATAGCTACATCTAATTTAATTTTCTTCTTATCAATATCAAAACCTTTTTTCTTAAGTTCTTTAGCAATCTGCTTAGTACTTACCTGACCAAAAACTTGACCATTTTTACCAGTATTAACATCAAAATTTAAAGTTAATTTTTCAAGTTTTTTCTTCAAATCCTCACACTGTTTAATAAGTAAATTTTCTTCAAGCAAAGCCTCTTCAGTTCGCTTTTTTAAAACTAAACTGCTACCCTTAGTTTCCTTAACAGCAACACCACTATTAATCAAAAACATCCCATAACCATCTTTAACATTAATAACATCATTCTTCTTACCCTGTTTTTTTACATCCTCTAATAAAATTACCTTCATAAATTACGCCTCCTTAAAAGCCTTTTCAACCAATAAAGCTACCTCTTCTATACTTTTATCTTTAAATTGACAAGCAGCATCAGTAAAATGACCACCACCGCCTAATTTTTCCATAATCTTACCAACATTAATATTACCAACAGATCTAGCACTAACACCAATAATCTTTTTAGATAAATATCCAATAGCAAAAGAAGCCTCAATATTCTCAAACTTCAAAAGTTCTTTAGCAAGTAAAGCAATATCAACATTATTATGAATCTTATCATCCATCTTGCACATCAAAACATCCTTAGAAATTTCCACAGAATTATTAATAAACTCATATCTTTCTATCATTTCTTCTTTAGGCTCTTTAAATAAATTTTGAACATCACCAAAATTCGCACCATTCTTTGCTAAAAAAGCAGCCATTTCAAAAGTTTTATAAGTCGTTTTTAAACTAAAACTACTAGTATCAGTAACCATGCCACCAAGCATTAAAGTTAAAACTAAAGGCTGAACCATAAACTTTAAATAAATTAAATATTCACACATAATCTCAACAACACTAGATTTATTCATATCATTATATTTATATAAAACATCACTAATAAAATCACTACCACTTATATGATGATCAATAATAATTTTATCAGAAATACCATCCAAAACCTTTGTACTTTCAACAAGTTCTCTTTTCTGAGTATCCACAATAATAAGTAATTTATTACTGCCATCTAAAATCTCATTTTCATCTTTAAAACAAACTTGCACATTATTACTTTCTAAAAGTTTAAAGCCCTTTTTCATAGATCTATTAATTTTTTCACAAGGTTTAACTATACAAACATTCTTACCCTTAGAAAGAATAATTTCATACAAACAAATTGCACTACTCATACCATCTAAATCACATCTAGCATGCGTCATAATAACAATTTCATCATGGTTATCAATATATTTATCTAATTGTTTAAAAAGTTCCTTCATAATATCGGCCTCTTATCCATTATACTATAATTTAATCAACATACCAATAATAATTTTAAATTAACACTATTTATAAAAATGATACTACGCAACTTTTTTAAAACAAAAAAATTCTTACTTTCCTCTTTATTTACAATGATTTATAAAAAATTTTATATTATACACCTGTTAAACTCAAAATTATAAACCAGTTTACTAAATTTGTATCATTTTTTCACATAATGACCAAATAGTAACAACCCAAAAAAATTGATAAAACATCAGACATTTCTCTTTGCACATTTATTAGTTCTAATCTATATTTAATTCATTGATGTATTCAATAAAATAAAGTGAAATATTAACCTATTTTGCCATCTTTACTTAAATTATTTAACGAAAATCTAAAAAATAATTTATTATCTGTTCTAGCATTATATTTTATTAAACTATTGTGATTAGTACTTTTATCTGATTTAACTTCTATAGGAATTATTTCATTATTTACTTAAATAACAAAATCAATTTCATTTCTATCAAAAGTATAATAATTAGGAGATTCTTCTAATAAATAATTCAATGTATTAGCCACATAATTTTCAGTAAACGCACCTTTAAATTCTTGAAATAATTTATTACCATCTAAAATAATTCTACTATCTAGATTAAACATTCTTCTTAAAAGCCCAACATCATTCATATAAATTTTAAAAGCAGACAAATTATAATATGCTTTTAAAGGAAAGTCACATTTATTAACTAAATAACATTTAACAATCATCTTTTAACCAATTTAAAGTACCTTCATATTCTCTAGCACGTGCACCTTCTTTAACAGCTTGATATACAAACTTTTTATTTTCTCGTGCCAACTGCGAAGGTATCCCATTCCAGATTAATGATATCTTATTAGCAACACTAACATCAGTATGTTTAGAAAAATCATTTTCATATGAATCCAATATATTCTTTTGAATCTTATTAACTTTTTCTATATCTTTATCATTAACCCAACTATATACAGCCTCAGGCATTCCTCCAATAATATAATAAATTTTTAATTTTTCGATTAATCTATCTTCAAACAATTTTGGCATTTCACTTATTTCTTTAGTTTGCCTCATTACATCAACTAAGTTCCTTGAATCATCTGCAATTAAAAATTCACTAAAAGTCATTGGATATAAATTTTAAAAATCAACCTTACCTACAGGAAAAGAAGTTTTAGAAAGTCTTATACCAAGAAATGAACCAGCACAATATGATATTCACCCTCTTCTTCACAAAAATAATTTAAAAAATTTAAAGCATTAGAACATTCTTGTATTTCATCAAATATAATTAATGTAGTATTTTTATTTATTTTTTTACCATTATAAATCTTTGCACATTACCATTTCCGCTAGTAACATTATATCACGTTTTTGCAAGAAATATTCACCTGCAAATCACACTTTTACATACTTTTCATCGAATTTATCACATTTTTGTATTTTTATTTAAATTAAAACCCAGTAATTACACTGAGTTTTATACCATATTAAGAAACTATGGTGTATGGACTACTTGATGTCCCTTCTCCTGTTAATGTGATATCAGATGACAGATAGAGAACTGGGGCGACGCGGTAAGAGTCGCGAGCAAGGCTGCTGTAGAGGTTGCCGGCACTGCCGACAAAGAACACATAGCTATCAATCGAGCCAGAGGACGGCGAGCTTGTCCATGACCATGATTTAGCTACAGGTCCTGCAAATATCCAGTTATGTGTCGCACTATTGTTATAACAACTTGAAGTACTATAATATGTGCTTACACTTGTACATGCTGAATTTGTTGAGGCTTTTACATAATCACTGACTGTCATTAAGCCAACTTTACCTTTCCATTTATATGCTTTCTCTTGAGTAATTGTATTTGAAAGGTTTGTTTCATTATATTTTGTTACTCCCACATTAAACAAATGTGTTACTATTTTACTTTGAACAGTACTTGATAAACTATTATACCAATCATTATTTAAATATGTATTCAATGTTGCTTCTGTATCAGGTAGATTAAATTCTGTTCCTCCTACTAGTTGTGGCATTGTTGTTACATTAGTTCCTGATGAGTCTAACATTGTTGTTTTACTTCCCCATACTTTACAGCCACTAGTTGTGTTACAGTAATCTGTTGATGCTGTAGAATATCTGGCATTTGATGTATCAAATACTTTATTTCCTATACTACCATTTTTGATTACTTTGAGTGTTCCATCTTTCTCTACTGATATTATTCTATATGTATCAGAACCTAGTGTTATATAGTTATTTGGATTGGCTCCTTTATATACATATCTACCAGATTCAGTAGTATCTGAATATAAGCCGTCGCCTGATGTTACTACAGTTAAATCTAATCCAGATGGAATACTAACTACAGCCACATCATCTGCTGTTCTCGAACAGTACATTTTAGTTGCATCTAATTTGCCACCTTTTCCATTAATTGTACTACAATAATAATTACCAAACTTTAATGAACTTGCTGTTATTGTTCCTTTACTACTAATTGTAACTGTTCCTTCTGTTGGATTTTCTCCACTTGCTTTTACTTCTGTACTATTAATATATCCATTACCCGAACCACCACCTGTAGAACTATCAGTTGTACTATCTGAAGCAGATGTTTTTGGATATTTAATAGTATATGGAAGTCCTACTTCTTGTTCACTTGTTTGGGCAGTTGCATATGCTATTCTTACTGCATCTATTGTTCCCCATGCTTTATCCTTTGCTGCATTTAATCTTGAATTTTCTATTACGTTTAAAATTACTGGTGTTGTTATTAATGCAATAATTGCTAGTATTACTATGATTGCTAATAATTCAACCAATGTAAAACCCTTATAATTTTCTCTCATTTATAATACCTCCCTATATCGAAGATTATCTTAATCTACGATTCTTCTAATATGTTCTAATTATATCAAATATAAAGGTAAAATGCAAATACTAAGTATCAAAAAAATGATTAAAAGATTAATTTTTAAAAATGAGAAAACCATTATAAAATAAGGGTAAACTTCAAATTTGGTGTATCAAAGAATAAGATATTCTACGAATCTTTTTACAAATATTTTACAAAAAACACTCATTCTTATTTTCAATTATTATTTCTTATTTTATCCGCAAATTTCTTAATTTTATTAAGTCTATGATAAACACCAGACTTAGTAATATTATTACCAGTCTCAACACTAATAATTTCAGAAAGTTCACCTAAAGACGCATCAGGATACTTAACCCTATATTCACAAACCTCTTTTTCTTTTAAAGAAAGTAAATCATAAACATCCTCTTTCTTCAAAAACTCAATATCCTTAACCTGACTATTAGAACTTTCAATAATCTTATCAACATTAGCTTGTTCACAATTATTAAGCCTATTAGTCATATTCTTATGATCTCTATATATTCTAATATCTTCATAATATAAAACAGCCTTAACCGCACCAATAACTCTTAAAAAATCACCAATCTTCTCCGCACCTTTAATATAAACAACATACTTACTTTCTCTATGTAAAAGCTTACTATTTAAATTAAATTCATTTAACTTTTCTAAAATAAATTCCGCATACTTTAATTCTTCAAAATTAAATTCTAAATGATACCTTGAAGTTTTAGGATCATTCACACTAGACCTAGTTAAAAAAACACCTCTTAAATAAGCTCTCAAAAGGCCTTCATCCGCATATATAAACTCATCAGGAATAGTATTAATTCCTAATGATTTATAAACACTTAAAACATCTCCTTTAAATTCTAAAACATAAAGTAAATGTTTACTATAATTATAACCTTTCCTTACACTAACATGCATATGTATATTAAAAAGTTGTTTAAAAAGAAAATAAACAAGTCGAGCTACAGAATTATTTTCAGTAACAATTTTAATTTTATCATCATCATAATAATTATTTTGAACAATAGCAGATAATTCAGAAATCATATCTGTTTCCAAAATATCTAACTTACTAACTTCATCCTTCACTAAACTAGTAAAACTCAAAATAATCACCTCAAATCTAATAAATAAGACATAATATCAATAGAAACCTTCAATGTATTATGACGAACACTTCCATTTCTAATTAAAATATAATCATTTTCAATAATATCTATTTTTCTAAGATTATCCCTATCAATTTCAACCATATCCTTTTGTTCGCTTGTTTCATAATTTTTAATAACTTCTTCATCTATTTTACCATTATTTAAAACTACCGCATCAATTTTACGTTTACCTAAATATTTATTTAAAAGTCTAACATGATCACTAACCATAAATTCATCAGTTTCACCAGGTTGTGTCATAATATTACATACATAAATAATTTTAGCACGAGATTTATCAATTTCTCTTCTAACCTCTCTACAAAGTAAATTAGGAATAATACTTGTAAATAAACTACCCATACTAAGTATAATCGCATCCGCATCTTTAATTGCATTCAAAACATCCTCATTAACCTTAGGAGGTTTTTTATAATAAACATATTTAATTTTATCATCACAAAGTGTAATATTGTGTTCACCAGAAACAACTTTACCACTAACCATCTTACCCATCAAAGTAACATAATCTTCAGTAAGTGGAATAACCTTACCCTTCAAATTCAAAATAGAATTTAAAAGTTCAATTCCAGAAGAAACATTTCCAGTAATTTCCAAAGCACCAGTTAAAAGTAAATTACCCAAAGCATGACCATCTAAATCGCTAGAAGTATTAAACCTATAATCAAAAAGTTTTCCAATTTCATCTTCATTTTCAGATAAACTAATTAAAACTTTTCTTATATCACCAACCGCAGGAGTATGAAACTCCTCTCTTAATCTTCCTGTACTACTACCATCATCACAAACAGAAACAACAGCAGAAATATCAAAAGGTAACTTCTTAAGTCCACGCAACAATTGACTTAAACCAGTCCCGCCACCTAAAACAGCTACTTTAAACAAATCTATTCCTTCTTTCCAATACTCAAAGCCGCAATAATACCATCACTAACCGCTAAAGAAACCTGACAAAACTCCTTACAGCGAACATCACCAACCGCATAAAGATTTTTAAAACTGCTTTCCATATTTTCATCACAAACAACATAACCATTAGATAATCTAACACCAAGTTTATTTAAAATATCAGTTCTAGGTGTTCCACCAATCGAAACAAAAACACCACTAACATCTAAAACATTACCATCATTAAGTAAAACGTTTTCTAAAACATCATCAAAATTAAATTTACTAATGATTTTATTCTTCATAACAATAACATTATCTTTTTTTAAAACTTTATTACATAAATCATCCGAAGCCTTAACATCACCCCTAACCAAAACATATACCTTCTCACACATATTAGACAAATATAAAGCAGAAGAAAATGCACTATCACCACCACCGACAACGCACACATTTTTATCTTTATAAAACGCACCATCACAAACCGCACAATAACTAACACCACGCCCTACAAGATAATCTTCACCTTCAATACCAAGCTTTTTTCTTTCTTTGCCACTAGCTAAAATAACATAATCACCTTCAATAATACTACTCTTAAGCTTAACCTTAAAACCATCATCATATATGACAGATAAAACAATATCCTTAACAATTTCAACATTATTTTCTTTAAGTTGATTTAACATATTAACAGCAAGATCAAAACCACTAATAGAATTAAAACCTAAATAATTATCAATTTTATCAATATTCAAAAGTTCCCCACCTGGCATATTATCAATAATAGTAACATCCAATCCAGCCTTTTTTAAATATAAAGCCGCACTCATACCACCAGGTCCAGCACCAATAATTATACATCTACTCATCCAAATCACTTCCATAATTAATATTTTTCTTAACACTATAAATAAATACCAAAATTCCAATAACAATCATAATCAAAGATACAATTTGAGCAACACGTAAAGATAAAAACATCAAACTATCAGTGCGCATTCCTTCAACAAAAAATCTTTCAAATCCATAAAAAATCAAATAAAATCCTGTCAAAAAACCAACTTTAACAAACTGTTTCTTACGTAATATAAACATAATAATAAAACCTAGTAAACACCAAACAGATTCAAATAAAAATGTAGGAACATAATAATTACCATTAATATACATTCCATCAATAATAAACTCAGGTAAATATAAACTCTTCAAATAACTCAAACTACATATATCGCCATGTGCTTCACCATTAAAAAAATTACCCCATCTACCAATTGCTTGTGCGATAATAAAACCTAAAACCAAATAATCTAAAACCTTAAAAAAACTAACATTATACTTACGCAAATAAAAATAAATACAAATAATACCTGCTATAATTCCGCCATGAATAGCAAGACCACCATTCCATACAGCAACAATTTCTAAAGGATTAGATAAATAATAATCTAAATTAAAAATAACATAATAAATCCTCGCACCAACAATACCCAAAATAATTGTAACAAAAAGTAAATTAACCATAAAATCTTCACTAAAGCCATGTCTTTTAGCTTCATTAATAGCAATATTAGAACCAATTAAAATAGCTAAAAAAATCATAATAGAATACAAATGAATTGAAATAAAACCTAAATTAATTGTCACATTCACCCTCCTTAAACGTTAAAGTTTTAAACACCGTCATATCCAAAATAACATTAATAAAAGATATACATATAGCAACCAAAAGAGCAAACCAAACACCATATATTCTAAAATGTTCACCCAAAATAAAACTAACAATCTTTAAAATAATCAAATTAATAAAAGGATAAAAAAGACCTAAAGTAATACCTGTAATTGGTATAGTAAGCCAAACCAAAAATGGTTTAATAGTTTTATTAAGTAAATAAATAAGCAACGAAGCAATCAAACACCATACACCATAAAATGAATTATCAATATACAAAGTATTTTTAAAAATTAAAGTCATTAACATCAAAACAATAGTATAACCAACTATTCTAATAAACCAGTCCCACACTTTAATAATGTTATCTTTAAACATATTTCTTCACCACCCATATTATAACATATTCATTCATTATAAACAAAAGAAGACTAATTAGTCTTCACTTTGCAATTCAAATAAAGCATCCCTTAATTCCATAGCTCTTTCAAAATCAAGATTCTTAGCAGCTTCCTTCATTTCTCTTTCCAAATCAACTATCATATTTTCTTTATCTTTTTTACTTAACTTATTAACCTTCTTCTCATTAACCTCAAATTTATTAGAAATAACCTCCCTAATTTCCTTAACAATAGTTTTAGGAACAATATTATGCTCTTCATTATACTTACTTTGAATCCTTCTTCTACGATTAGTTTCTTTTATGGAAACATCCATCGCCGAACTAATACTATCCGCATACATTATAACTCTACCATTCGCATTTCGGGCTGCTCTACCAATCGTTTGAATTAAACTTCTCTCACTACGTAAAAAACCTTGTTTATCAGCATCCATAATAGCAATCAAACTAACCTCAGGAATATCAATACCTTCCCTAAGCAAATTAATACCAACTAAAACATCATACTTACCACATCTTACATCATGAATAATCTGCATCCTTTGTAAAGTCTTAATTTCATTGTGTAAATAAGCAACTTTAATATCTATATTTTTTAAATAACCAGTAAGTTCCTCAGCCATCCTAATAGTCAAAGTAGTAATTAAAGTTCTTTCATTCTTATCAATTTGTTTATGAATTTCACTAACCAAATCATCAATCTGACCCTTAGTAGGTCTAACTTCAATAATAGGATCAAGCAATCCAGTCGGTCTAATAATTTGTTCAACATATTTATTATTGCATTTCTCTAATTCATAATCACCAGGTGTAGCCGAAACAAAAATAACATTCTTTATCTTTTTTTCAAACTCATCAAATTTTAAAGGTCTATTATCTAAAGCACTAGGTAATCTAAAACCATAATTAACTAAAGCTTCCTTACGAATTCTATCTCCATTATACATCGCCTTAACCTGCGGCAAAGTAACATGAGATTCATCAACTACAAGTAAAAAATCATCACCAAAAAAATCAATCAAAGTAGTAGGCTCTTCGCCAGATTTCCTTAAAGCAAGTGGTGCGGAATAATTCTCAACACCTCTACAAAAACCAGTTTCTTCAAGCATTTCCAAATCATAATTACATCTTTCTTTTAATCTTTGATGTTCAAGTAATTTATTTTCACTTTTAAATTTTTCTAATTGTTCATCAAGTTCACTTCTAATATTTTTAATCGCAATTTTTAACTTATCTTCACTAGTTACAAAATGACTTGCCGGAAATAAAGTATAAGTTTTCTTATCATTAACAATCTTTCCAGTAACCAAATCAAACTCACTAATCCTATCAATTTCATCACCAAAAAATTCAACTCTAATACCATGCGTGTGCTGACCAATAGGAACAACTTCTAAAACATCTCCTCTAACCCTAAACGTTCCTCTTTTTAAATCTATATCATTTCTTTCATAAAGCATATCAATTAATTTTTCAATAATTTTATCTCTATCAACACATTCTCCAACATTTAAAAACAAAACCTTTTTTTCATAATCTTCAATCTCACCAATACCATAAATACATGAAACAGAAGCAACTACAATAACATCTTTGTAAGCAAGCAAAGAAGCAGTCGCATAATGTCTAAGTTCATCAATCTCATCATTAATAGAAGCATCTTTTTCAATATAAGTATCAGTCTTAGCCACATAAGCTTCTGGCTGATAATAATCATAATATGAAACAAAATAGCACACATGATTATTAGGAAATAACTCTTTAAGTTCCGCATAAAGTTGACCAGCTAGTGTCTTATTGTGAGCTAAAACTAGTGTTGGTTTATTAACTTGGGCTATTACATTAGCCATTGTAAATGTCTTACCAGTAC
>CAVGWA010000010.1:0-44902 GCA_963632935.1 Oscillospiraceae bacterium | reverse complement strand
CATTCTAACTATGGCGAATATATTCATTTGTTTTCTGGTTTAGTAAAATGTCCTATTTGTGGAGAGATAATGTCATCATCAGAATCTTTTAAATATCCTAACGGAAAGCAAAAAGTTTATTACCATTTAAGATGTAAAAATCATAATTGTAGTGGATTTGGACTTCATTATAATACTGAAAAAATAGAAACAAAATTAAAACAAGTATTAGAAGAACTAACAATATTTATGCTTTCTATGGATAATGAAATTATAACTTGTAATTCCACTAAAAGTGATGATGTAAAAGACATTGAAAAAGCAATTGAAAAATTAAAATTACAGGAAAAAAGATTAGTAGATTTATATTTAAGTTCTAATTTAGATGTAGAAACAATTAATCATAAAAATGATGTTATCAAAAAAGAAATTGATAAACTGAATCAAAAGAAAGTAAGACTTGATCCAGATAATAATTTTGAGGAATATACAGTAGAACTTGTTAAAAAATTAGATTGTACCGAAGAAAATGATACTTTATTTTTTACTAATGTTAAAAGTATTGAATTTGCCTTTCTTTATGATTTGTTATCAAGAGAAGCAAAAAGAGATATGATTCATAGACTTATATCTATGATAGAAATTAAAAGAGATAAAAACTACAACATTGAAATAAAAGATATAAAATTTACAGATGAATTTATAACTAAAAGTAGTAAAGAGTATTTAAAATATCTTAATGCTATTATTAATGATAATAATATTGGAATAAAATTTCATAAAGAAATTGACGAAGTTGAATTAAAAAATATGGAATCAAGTTATGATATTTTATCAATTATGAAAATGAAAAACAAAGAATATTCTAATGAATTTTTAGATGAATTTATTTCAAAATCACAAAAGCATTTATATATAGACGGCATTATTAGTTGCCCATATATTGAAGGAAATACTATTAAAGATGTTTTAATATTAGTACCTAAAAATGAATTGGTTAACACTATTTAAAAAGGAAAGGAATGATAAAAATGAAAGTTACTTATACAAGAAAAGGAGATTATTTATTACCTGATTTATATTTGGAAGAAGATGAAAATTATGGGAGAATTGGAAGATATGGAATGTTAAGATTACACTTTATTGCACAAAACAAACAAGCATTTTATGAGACATTATTGATGACAAATAAATTAACTCATCATCTTCTTTTAGTCAGTGATTCGTGTGAGAATTATTATAAAGAACTAATGGAAAATTATATTAAAAATGATGAAAGACTGTCTGAAAAAAGCAAAGAATTAAATCCATTAGAATGGATAAAATTGATGAACAACTATAAAAATACAGCAGAAGAAATTGTTTTGAATGAATATGTTTTTATATAAATGATCTTCAAAAAGAGGAAAAAATTATTAAAATAATTTAATCCTCTTTTTATATATTTTTAAATTTGGGAGTAAAACTTGTGTCTAGCAAGCAATGAATTTGTACTCCCGCACAAATTCGTATGTGGGAAAATCCCAAACCCTCTATAAGAAAAGTTTTAACTAATAAACCTTAAAAAGTTATCTTGAACTTTTCAAGGATTGCTTGATATATGAAAGATAAAATGATACAATAGATGTGTAACAAAAATAATGAATTGAGGGTAAAAATGATATTAGATTATAATAAATTATGGAAATTAATGATTGATAAAAATATTAACAAAACAGAACTATGCAAGCAAGCAAAAATAAGTACAAATGCCATGGCAAAAATGGGACGAAATGAATCAGTCCCCTTGGAGACATTAGTTAAAATATGTGATGTTTTAAAATGCACTCTAAATGATGTTGTAGAAATAAAATCAAAGGAGGAAAATAATGGATATAATTAGTTTATTTAGTGGCTGTGGTGGATTAGATCTGGGTTTTGAAAAGGCAGGATTTAATGTAGTAGTTGCCAATGAATTTGATAAAAATATATGGGAAACTTTTAAAGTTAATCATCCAAACACAAAATTAATTGAAGGAGATATAAGAAATATAAAAGAAGAAGATTTACCAGATAATGTTGATGGAATTATTGGTGGACCACCCTGTCAGTCTTGGTCAGAAGCTGGTTCGTTAAAAGGAATAGATGATGATAGAGGTAAACTTTTTTATGAGTATATTCGTATTTTAAAAAATAAACAACCTAAATTTTTCTTGGCTGAAAATGTTAGTGGAATGCTTGCAGATAGGCATTCAGAAGCAGTAAATAACATCTTACAAATGTTTAAAGAATGTGGATATAATGTTTCCCTAACATTAGTCAATGCTAAGAATTATGGAGTCGCACAAGAAAGAAAAAGAGTTTTCTATATTGGATTTAGAAGTGATTTAAACATAGATTTCGTTTTTCCTAAAGGTTCTACAGAAGATGATAATAAGAAAATAAAATTAAGGGATATAATATGGGATTTAAAAGATTCTGCGGTTCCTGCCTTAGAAAAGAATCAACATAATCCAGATGCAATAAATAATAATGAATATTTTACAGGAAGTTATTCTCCTATTTTTATGAGTAGAAATAGAGTTAAAAATTGGGATGAACAAGCCTTTACAGTACAAGCTTCTGGAAGACAATGTCAACTTCATCCTCAAGCCCCTAAAATGGTAAAGGTTGATAAAAATGATTGTAGATTTGTTAAAGGAAAAGAACATTTATATAGAAGAATGACAATAAGAGAAATTGCAAGAATTCAAGGATTTCCCGATTCATTTAAATTTATATATCAAAATACAAATGATGCTTATAAAATGATAGGAAATGCTGTACCTGTAAATTTAGCTTATGAAGTAGCATGTGCAATTAAAAGTACATTAATAGAAAGTAAGGAGGATTAATATGAGTAATAAAAGTAATGTGTTTGGAAGAGCTTATGAATATATTTGCATTGAAACATTAAATAATGAAATAAACAAATTTAGAAATGCTGTAATAGAAAAAAGTTCAACTTACGAAATAGCAAAAAATTGTTGGGATATAATTGATGAAGATTCAAAAGAAACTCTAATCAATAGTGCTTTATCGGCTACATATTCAATTTTTGATTTAGAACCAATGATTACAGAACAAGACGATGATTATTTAGTTTTAAAAATGCAAAAGGATAAAGAAGGAGAAATTGGAGATGTTAGAGATATTATAATAATTAGAAATGCCGCAAAATGGGAAATCGGACTAAGCATAAAGCATAATCATTTTGCTGTTAAACATAGTAGATTGAGTTCTAAACTAGATTTCGGTGAAAGATGGTATGGGATAAATTGCTCTGATAATTATTGGCATGATATAGACCCTATTTTTACATATCTTAATTCTGAAAAAGAAAAAGGTGCAAAATGGAGTGAATTAAAAGATAAAGAAAATGATGTGTATATTCCACTGCTAGAAGCTTTCATTAACGAGTTAAAAAGAGTAAATAAAACTTGTCCAGATTTACCACAAAGATTAGTAGAATATTTATTGGGAGAATTTGATTTTTATAAAGTTATTAGCATTGATAATAAAAGAGTTACTCAAATTGAAACTTTTAATCTTAGAGGCACTCTTAACCAACCTAGTAAATATAAAAAACCTAGTATTATTATACCAATTGCAAAATTACCATCTAGAATTGTTAGTTTAGATTTTAAACCACAAAGTACTAATACAGTAGAACTTTATTTAGACGAAGGATGGCAATTTAGTTTTAGAATCCATAATGCTTCTACATATGTTGAAAGCAGTTTGAAATTTGATATACAAATTATTGGTATGCCAGCTTCAATAATATCTATACAAAGTAAATGGAATAGTTAATTTTATAATAAATATAGCTTAGAAATTATATTATTTAATTAAAAATATTAAAAATTAAAAAATGAGGTGATATAAGTGAAAATTGGATTTCTTGCCTGCTATCCAGAGTATGAGCATAAAAACATAAAATATATAAAATTATCAGATGCTGACACAATTTTAGAATGTGATATGCTAATTTTAGAATTAGAATGGTTATTCGCTGAGTATGAAACTAGTGGCAATTATAATGGCATTCCTGAACTAACTACATATGAATCTTCTAGAATTACAATTGATGTAGAAAAAAGAAAAAACGAAATAGTAGAATTTTTAAATGCTGGTAAACCAATTATAATCTTAAACGGCAATGATGAATATAGATATAGATATACTGGTGAAAAGCAATATTCGGGAACAGGAAAAAATACAAGAATAACTAGTATTGTTAAAGATATTCATCCATTTGAATTATTACCAGTTAAAATAGAACCATTGAAGCTAGAAGGTACTTCTATATCATTAAAGAATAGGAAAATAGAAGATTTTTACAGTAAGTATGTAGAAAATTTCAAATACTTAACTATATATGACAATGTTAATAAAGAAAAGTCATTATTGAGTGTTAAAAATACAGAAAAAGTAACTGGATATTTTGAAAACATTCAAAATGGTATGATAATTTTTTTACCATCCTTAAATTTTGAAAAGCTAACAAAAGAGAAAGGACAAAAACTAGAAAAACAATACTTTGATGATATATATAAGTTATTTATCAATTTAAAAAATAATGAAACTATTATACTTCCTGAATATTCTGCAAGATATTTGTTACCACATGAGAAAATAATGATAAATGATATTGAATCGGAAAAATCTAAACTTATTGAATTACAAAAAAGTATAGAAAACAAAGAAAAACTATTAAAAGAAACTCAACAAGAAAAAATAATTTTCACAGGTTCTGGCACAGTTTTAGAAAAAATGGTCGTCAATGAATTAGAACAAATAGGTTTTACAATTTTAAAATATGACGAGAATAGTAAAGATGAAGATATTGTAATATCTTATAAGAATAAAATTGCTGTTGTTGAAGTTAAAGGTGTTGATGGCAGTGCTACAGAAAAACACACATCACAAACTGTTAAATGGAAATCAATATATCATATAGATAATGATATATTACCTAAAGGATTTTTAATTGTAAATTCGTTTAAAAATAGAGAGCTAGATGAAAGACAAGAAACATTTCCAATGCAAATGTTAAAATACGCAACTCAACAAGAAATATGTCTTCTTAATACAATTCAACTTTTTAATATCAAATGTTATTTAAATCAAAATCCTGATAAAAAAGAAGATATATTAAATGAATTATATACTACAAATGGAATATATAATAAATTTAACGATTGGAAATTGAATATTGAAAAAATAAAAGATTAATATTGAAATTTAGTATGAATTATGAGATTGCAGTATCAAAATAGGAGGTAAAATATGAATTTTTTAAATATTATAAAAGAATTATTACCGTATGTTGTTTCAGTAACCGCAAGCATAGTAGCATATTTTCAAGCCAAAAAGAAATTAACTCAAGAATTAGAAATCATAAAAACTAATAATAAACATGAAATTGAAAAGCTTATGCAACAACATAAAATTAATATAGAAGATTTAAAAGAAAAGCACAGATTAGAAATGGAAGCAAAAGATAAAGAATATCAACACGAAAAAGAGATGTTAGAATTAAAAAGCAAAGTAACTATTGATGAAAAAATCAAGAAGTTATGAATAGTGCTTTGTCAGGAATTATGGGTGGAATTTTTAGTGATGTTATTTCAGGTAAGATAAGTCCTGAACAAATAAATGACTTAGCAAAAAAATTTCCTAAAAGCAAATCATAGATATTGAAAATATTTAGTAAATTATATATAATATCATTAGAGAGAGAACTTAGTTCGTAACCTGTATGTGATTCGCTCCATAGTGGCATTTAGTCGAACTTTTTAGTTCGATTTTTTAATATATAAAATAATCATGGTCGAAAAGTGGTCGAATTAGTTATTAATTAAAAAGTCAAGTGCAACTTTTTATGATTAAAGATGTGTAAAAAAACGTGTCCTAAAACTTGACATAAATCCATAAAGTATTAATTTACAAATAATTTTAATTGTAAATTGTAATTTCTCGAGATGATTGTAACATAAAAGACAGATTATTTTTAATAAATTATCTGCCTTTATTTTTAATAATTCTGTTATAATATACTAATCCAATTATCAATATCTTGTTCTTTTGTAATAAGCTTATCACTATAACTTTCAAAAACAATATTCATACCTTTTTCTACTTCTGAATTTGGGCATAATGTTTTTATTTCTTTAAAAGTATTTCCTAGCCAACCTGCATTTGTTGCAAAAGGTTTTATTATTTTTCCTGATAAATCGTTTTGAGTTAAAAATGTTCTTATTGCAGGGGCTGGTCTATACCACCATACTGGAGTTCCTATAATAATTTCATCATATTGATTTAAGTCTTTATCTATTTTTTGTATTTCTGGCACTTTATTTACACTACTATTATTTTGTTCTTCATCAACAACAGTTTGATAATCTGTTGAGTATGGTTTTACTGGTTTTATTTCTAACATATCACAGTTTAATTGTTTTTGTATACTTTCTGCTATCATTTTTGTATGACCTGTGTATGAAAAATACACAACTATTTTTTTACTATTTTCCATTTTCATCTTCCTCTCTTGTTTTAAAGCATTTTTTCTACATCTTCTGTGATTTGTTCTTTTGTAATTCTGTTTGCTTTTAATAATTCATTTACATCATATCTATCATAAAATGCTTTTTCAATTCCATAATTTTTAACTTTGATATCACTATCTCCGTAGAAGCTTGCTATTTTTTCTCCAAATCCTCCTTGTAATATTCCATCTTCAAGTGTTATTACAATATCATGATTTGCTTTTAATTTTTCTAATAATTCTTTGTCTAATCCTGTTATATATCTTGGATTAATTAATGTTGCATTTATATTTAATTTTTCTTTTAATTCTTTTGAAACTTCTTCTCCTAATTGATAGAAATCTCCTAATGCTAATATTGCAACTTTTTCACCATTTTCTTCTACTTTAAATTTGTTTATATTGCTGTAATCTGTGTCAACTTTTCTTTCATCTGCTATTACTCCATTAGCGGGTATACGAATTGCAACTGGATGTTTTGTTTGTTCTATTGACCAATCTAACATTGCGAAATATTCTTCTTTTGATGTTGGCGCTAAATATATAATATTGGGAATGTTAGAAATCATTGGAATATCATATATTCCTAAGTGTGTAACATCATTCATTCCATATGCAGATGCTCCATTTACTAAAATTGTTGCTGGATTGTTATTGATGCATAAATCTTGTGATATTTGGTCATAAGTTCTTTGTATAAAGCTTGAATAGGTTGCAAATATTGGTTTTCCACCGTTTTTAGCTATTCCTGATGCTAAGGCTACTGCATGTTCTTCTGCAATTCCAACATCTAC
Source organism: Oscillospiraceae bacterium (assembly GCA_963632935.1). Taxonomy (GTDB): domain Bacteria; phylum Bacillota_I; class Bacilli_A; order RF39; family UBA660; genus Coprosoma. The sequence continues at coordinate 37,561 of CAVGWA010000010.1, read as the reverse complement.
AAATTGTTTACCAGCTTTAATTCTTCTGTCTTTTGTGAATCCAATATTTGTTGGAACTCCTGCTACTATAGCTACAACTTTTGGGTCTTTTTTCATCTTTTCTAATAGATATTTTCCTGTTAAATCTCCATAGTCTTCTCCATCAAAGGTAATTTTTGATTTGCCTGTTTCAATATCAAATGGCATTGTCCAGTGCCAATTTTCTTTGTTTTCTTCTGCTAATTTGTAACCTTTTCCTTTTTTTGTATTAATATGAACAACTATTGGATGTTCTATATCTTTTACTTTTGATAATGTTTTTATTAATTCATCTAGATTGTTTCCTTCTTTTACATAAACATAATCAAGTCCCATTGCTTTAAATAAGTTACATTCACAAGTTCCATTTGTTTCTCTTAATTGTTTTAAGTTTTTGTATAATCCTCCATGATTTTCTGCAATTGACATATCATTATCATTTACTATTATAATAAAATTGCTTTTTTGTTCTCCAGCAAAATCTAATCCTTCTAATGCTTCTCCGCCACTTAATGAACCATCACCTATTACTGCTACAACATTGTAGTTTTCTCCTTTTAAGTCCCTTGCTTTTACTAAACCTGAAGCAAGGCTTATTGATGTTGATGTATGTCCTACATTAAATAAATCGTGTTCACTTTCATTTGGATTTGTGTAACCTGTTACATCATCATATTTTTCTTCATATATAAACGCATCTTTTCTTCCTGTTAAAATTTTGTGAGGATAGCTTTGGTGTGATACGTCAAATACAAATTTGTCTTTTGGTGATTCAAACACATAGTGCATTGCAATTATTGCTTCTACCATTCCAAAGTTTGGTCCAAAATGTCCTCCATGTATACTTAATTTTTTTAATAAGATTTTTCTTATTTCTTTTGATAATTTTTCTAATTCTTCTTTTGATAAAACTTTCAAATCTTTTGGCTCATTAATTTTATTTAAAACTTCTAACATTATAAATCCTCCTTATTATTTATATCTATTCTGTAAAATCTTTTCTTTTTCCTGCTTCTATCTCTTCATAAAGTTCTATTTTATAATCTAATCTTTTTAATGTTTCTGTAATATCTTTTTGTTTTTCTAGTAATTTTTTTCTTTGCTCTTCTAATAACTCTTTTCTGGCTCTTACTGTACTTTTACCTTTATCAAATAATGTCATATATTCTATTAAAACTTCAATTTCAACACCTGCTCCTCTCATACATTTTATAAATTCTATTCTTCTGCAAGTTTTGTCATCATAGTTTCTAATTCCATTATTGTTTCTTGGTACATTTGAAAGTAAACCAATTCTTTCGTAATATCTTAATGTATCTGGTGTTAAATTATATTTCTTTCCTACTTCTGCTATTGTCATTTTTTACCTCCATCTGTTACAATTTATAACTTATTATACTCATCATCTGTAACTTGTTCACACCACTCAGTTGATGTATTTTCTCCTGGCACTTCTATTGCTAAATGACTAAACCAACCGTCTTTTTTTGCACCATGCCAATGTTTCACATTTGCAGGAATTGTTATAACATCTCCCACTTTTAAACTCTGCGTTTCTTTCCCTTCTTCTTGATACCATCCTTCTCCATCAACACAAATTAAAATCTGTCCTCCTCCATTGTCTGCATGATGAATATGCCAGTTATTTCTACACTTTGGCTCAAATGTTACATTCGCAATAAACACCTTTGTTTTGTTTGGCTCTGTTAATGGTTTCAAATATGAATTGCCTATAAAATATTGTGCAAAATTCACATTTGGCTTTCCAATTCCAAATACTCCACCATGTTTCTTTATTCCTTCATTTTCTGTTCCATATACTTCTTCTATTAGTGGAAAAGCACTCCATGCTTTTGCCCAACCACTATAAAATGCTAATTGTGTTACAATCTCTACTGCCTCTTGCTTAGTAATTCCATGTTTTTTTCCCATAATAAAATGTGATTTTAATTGTGGAAATAGACCTTGTGCCATTAAAGCTGATATTGTAATCATGCTTCTATTTTTTAAAGATAATTCACTTTCTCTACTCCAAATTTCTCCAAATAATATGTCATCGTTTAATTCGGCAAATTTTGGAGCTAACTTTCCTAAATTATCTCTACCTGCTGTTTGTTTTTCCATTTTTCATACCTCCTCGTAAATTTTTTCTATGTATTATATATCACTTCGAGTTAGCTCCAAGTCAAGAGTTTTTTCAAAATTTTAATAGTATAACACCATCACTTGAATTTTTTTGTTTGATTTTTACCACATATGTTTACAACAAAAAGTGATAAATTTTAATTAATATTATATACTATTTAAATATTTTATGTTATTCTTAAGATGGTTAGGAGAGAGGAAAATGAAAAAAACAAAAAATTTTGTATTAATAGGAATAATCATAGTGATAGCATCTGTTCTATGTGTTTTATTTGCGACAAATAAAATTAGTTTTAATAAAGATGAAGATTCATCCGTAAAAGTACATGAGAAAACAAGTGATACAACGGATAATACTATAAATGAAGATGAAGATAAAGTATTATATTTATATACAAGTGGTGATAGTAATGCGGCTGCTGGTAATCCAGAAACATTAAAAATTTATAAAATGGATGATACTAAATTAAAGTTTCAATATCATGCACAGTGGAATGAAAAAGATATTACTGGATTTGCACAAAAAACAGATACAAATAAGTATGCCTATGACGAAGGTGTTTATAGACTTGAAATAACTATTAATGATGATTCTGTAGAAGTTAATGAATATACAAATGAGCAATTAACTTCAACTGTAAATTTATTTAAATAACTCCTTAAAATGGAGTTTTTCTATATTTAAAAACCCGTTATTTATGATGTGAACCCCATTTAGGAGACATCAAATAAAAAACTTGTGTAAAAAAATCAAGGGCGAACGAAGCGAGTTCATCTAGACCCTTGATTTTTTAATTATGTAATTATAATATTTATTTAAATAAAGCTTGTCTTTATTTGTTATCTATTAATTCAATAATGCCAGAGTCCAGTTATTCCGTGTTTGGACATAATCTATTGTATAATTCATAATCATATCTATCTATCATTATTTTTTAGGTATTCAATTACAATTTCTAATTTATATATTAATTCATCTTTATTTATCATTTTTCTTCTTAATTTTCTTTCCTTTAATTCTAGTCGTATTATAAAATTCAATCCATTCTTCAACTAATTGTATATATTCTTCTAAAGATGTGATATTATTGTTATACAAAGTTTCTTTCTTCAAAAGTGAGTGCCAACTCTCAATTGGAGAATCGTCAATTGGAGTACCTTTTCGTGCCATTGAAATTGTAATACCATTTGACTCACAGATAGCTTTGTATTCATAAGATGTATACTGGAAACCTTGATCACTGTGAATGATAAGTCCAGATACATCTTTTCTTTTGGATATTGCTTCATTTAATGTATCCATTACTAATTTATTATCATTACGTTTTGATATTTTATAAGCAACAACTTTTCTATCATATAGATCAATTATCGTTGATAGATAAGCTCTAGAACCTTTAAATATAAGATAAGTTACATCTGTATCCCATACCTTATTTGGTGCATCAGTAATAAAATTTCTATTTAATAAATTTGGTTTAACATTATCTTCAATTCTTTCATTTTTATTTTTCTTTTTTGACTTTCTAATATATTCAGCCATTAAATTATATTTTTTCATTATTCTTAAAACCTTCTTTCCATTCATTACAACTCCATATTTGATTTTTAGGCCTTCCACAATTCTACGATAACCATACATGCCTTTAGAATCATCAAATATCTCTTTAATTACTAAATAATCGTAATAATCAGGATCTTCCTTATTTCTATACTTATAATAAGTTTTAGGACTTATATTAAGTACGGCACACATATTATATAACAAAGATTTATAAAAGTTACTTTTTCTCTCGTTGTTCCTTGAGGAAGGCCTGGTATTTTTTTAGTATTTCATATCTTTCTTTGTAGTCTTCTTTTGTTAAATCTTTTTCTTTTAATCTACCACGCTTTTGACCATGACTCAGATACAATTCTGGATGATTTAATTTTGATGTCCAAGTTTTAATAGTACCTTCTGGAATATTATATCTTTCCGCTAATTCTTTAATATTTCTCTTTAATTTATATTCTTCTAATATAACCACCTTAATATTTGCACTATTGTCATAATTTTTAAATTTTTGTCCTTTTGAAGCCATAAGAAAACACCTCCTTTCGGAAGTGTTTTCTATCATACTTAAGTTTTTTTATAAATGTCTACCCTAAAGGGTGCATTTCATTAAGCAGGTTTTACTTACTACAATTTACTAGCCAATTTATAAATTCATCATCTTTATAGCCTAATGATGGCACCCCAAAGTGATCTGTTCCATCCAATTCAGTTATTTTTGCATCTGCTCCTTTATCTTGCAGTTCATTAATAATAACTCTGGTTGAATCTGGATTTACAATTTTATCATTTGTTCCAACAAATGCCCATATTTTTGTCTTGCTTAAGGCATTTATATTTTCTTCACTATTTCTTATACTTCCACTCATAGGGGCAATACAAGCAAATGTATTGGATAACTTTATCTGAACTTGATATGTTCCAGTTCCACCCATTGAATGACCGGTTAAAGATATTTTATTCATATCTATTGAATAATTTTCATGAATAGTTTTAATTAAATTTCTTAAACTATCTGTTATATCAGACCATCCAGTATAATTATTTTCAAGTTTCGGTATAACAACATAGGCTCTTAAATCATTGTAATATCCATCATATAAATATTTAGGAAAACCATCTGTTGTTAATAATGACTCAACATTTGATTTTTTATTTGTTCCACCATGAAGATACATAATTAAAGGCATGTTATCTATAGGATTACTTGGTGTATATAAATAATATTGTAAATTTCCTAAAGTTTTTAATTCATATGAAGATGGAATATTTTTTTCTTCCTTTTTTGTTTTATTAGAATCTTTATCTTTTATGATTTTATCTTCTGCTTTAATTTGTGCTTTACTTTCAGTATTATACATTTTAAAGATAAAATAACCACCCAAAATTAAAATTATTAAAACAATTATTACTTCTTTCTTTTTCAATTAAATCAACCCCTAGATATATTATACTATATAGATTTTTAAAAAAGTGAAACAATTTCACTTTTTATGGTTCTTCAAATATTATTTGACCATCTTTTACAGGTATGTTTGCATAATTGGTATCAACAAGAGATATTGTTCTTTCTGCAGCTGGCGGATTTATAATTTGCATAGTTTCAGCATCATTAGTCATCTTTATAGTTTTTACGCTTTCTTCAAATGTATGTGCTCCATCACTAGTAAGCTGTTTTATATAAATTTCAGCAGATTGGTTTGTAGCAAAAGGAACATTGTTAAATACAGCATCCCCATTTGAATCTGAGGTAACATCTTTACCAATTACTGTTCCAGTAGAGTCTGTTCTTATAAATTTAGCTCCAATAACTTGCACCCCACTACTTTCCCCTGTTTCTGTAACATGCAAAGTTAAGGTACCGCTTGCTGCTATTTGAAATGTATACTCATTAGTTCCTTCTACAATTGAAACATTTTGTGGGGTTAATGTATCTGCATCATATCCAGCAGCAGATGCACTAACTTTATATGATCCATTTACTATTTTTATAGTTCCTTTACCATCTTTTATATTGACAGTATGCCTTCGTCCCATAAATTCACTTCTCCTTTCATTATCAGTATTTCAGGATAATTATAATCTTTAAGATATATTGTTATATCATTTTCTTTTTTGTAAACATTAATCGGTATACAATATTTATAACCTTTTTTAGCATAAATTGGCACAGCTAAAATGTTATTTTTCATTTTAATTATTAGTTTGTATATATTATTATTAATGATTGGAATTTTAATTTTTCCATAATCATTGGTATATCCTTCAAATATTTTTTTGTCTTTTTCTTTTAAGATGATAAATGCTTTACCATACCCTATTATTTTAACATTTATATAATCTTCCATAATTCACCCCATTATAATGTATAATATGTCATACACCATTTATTGAAAAGGTTATATATACTATTTAATACTCCAAATAATGTCAGCGGTATAATCATCGTTTTTCTTTAAACTATTTTCTTTTAATGTAAATAACAGTCCTTTATCTTTACTAAAAGTAATATTAGTTATTTTTAGTGTACCACCGTTTTTTTCTCCTTCATACACTTTTATTGGTGCATTTTTTAATGTAATTATTTCATTATCAAATTTTTTAAATATAAGTGAATCTTGTAAAATGCTATCATTATATTGCATTGGATTTAAATAATTTATATATAAATTCCAGTTAGCATTGCTATTTCTACTATCAATAACTTTTACCTCACAAGCCGATGTTCGAGGTAATATTATTGGTTGTTTAGATACAGCATTTAGATCAAAGGTTGAATTATTAGTTACACTAAATAAAGTTAACTCACCAGTAAATGGTGATTTTACTGTTCTTGTTTCAAATAAAGCATCTTTTACTATTGTAAATTTAATTTCAGTATCATCTGAAATTAATCCAGAGGTTATATGTTCAAATAGGCCATTATTATCAGCTTCGATTTTTTCTGATACATTATCATACTCTACTTTTATAAAAGCAAGTGGTGAAGTATGACCAGTTATTTTATTTTTAGTACTATTTATTTGATGAATATTTGATTTTATTTTTCCCATTGTAAGTATTTTTCTACTTTGAAATTTAAAATTATTTAAATCAGGAAGTAATGCAAGTTCATCTGCAGTTAAATTGTGTTTTGTTATAGAAGTATCATTTGTAGTAATTGTTCCTTTTATACTAATTAATCTATCAAAACCATACCAATATAAAACTGGAGGGTCATCAATAGTGCATGCAGATGTATAATCTAAAGAAGTAGTCCACATATTAATCCTACCTGTTATAATTGAATATTCCACTAAATTATTTGTATATATAGCATTTGCATTTTTAGTATAAATATTTATATATCTGGGATTATTTAAAATTAATTTTTGATTTGTGCCTTTAAAATATAAATTATAATTATCACTTGGTGTTGTCATATAAGTATTTAAAATAGATACACTAGCTCCCTGATTTACAATAAAATTGCCATATATATTCCACATAGGAACTCTTTGATGAGAATTTTCTATAAAAGTAAAATTAGCTTCTTGTTCGATTAATACATTATTCGCACCATGTGTTGTTGTAACTGCAAACCCATTTCCTGTTTTTATATTTACATAAGCACCATGTGACACTTTAAAAAACAATTTATTAGTTCCATTCATTAACTCTTTAGGAGTATCAATAATAACAGTTGAATTAGGTAAAAATATAAAAGTTGCAGTTTGTATATCTCTATAAATGAACAATGAACTTTGTGTACTTTCAGAAGTTATATTAGTTTTACCATCTATTTCTATATTAGTACAATTGGCTACTCTTTGGGCTTGAACATTGTTATAATTTTTTATATTGATTGCAGCATCTTTTATTTTTGTTTTACCATAGTAATTATATGATAACTGCACACCGTTAAAAGTTATATTTATATATTCCACTACTACATCACTATAACCCATTTCTGATGGAACATTAATAACTCCTAAAGGGTTTGCTGATGAAATATCCATATTTTTAATTACTATATTTTTATTTTCCTTAACAGCTGTTATTACACTAGAGACATCTGATAATGTATTTGTATATGTATGTTTTGTATCTTGATAAGTTCCATCAATAGTTATATCTGTTTTATTTTGATTAATTGTAATTCCAGATTCTAAAATAATATTTTCTTTTAAATAAATATATGTATAATCATTTTCTTCTTCAAGAATAGTTTTTAATTCTTTAAATGTTTCTACTGCTACAGCATTATTATTTATAATTTCCATTGTTAATCACATCCTTTAATAGAATATGATTTTTAATATATAAAATATAATTAATTTATATAATTTTATTTTAATTTAAAAATATGGTTTATTATTTACCATATTTTATGATATTGTATATGGACTATCACTAGTTCCATCACCGCTTAAAGTTATATTAGATGTTAAAAAGAATACTGGAACTGTACCACGAGAATTAATCGTAGAATTACCTCCGATGTTACCACTACTAGTAACTTGAAATGCATAATTAGGATAGCTGTTAGAATTAGGTGTGATTGTCCAAGAATTGGTAGAGCCAATTAAGGTGAAAATCCAATTTGTTGTTTTACTTCCCCATACTTTACATCCAGTGGAAGATGTTGAAAAACTACCATAACAATAATCTGTTGATGCTGTAGAATATCTTGCATCAGTTGTATCAAAAACCATATCATCTATACTACCATTTTTTATTACTTTGAGTGTTCTATCTTTCTCTATTGATATTATTCTATATGTATCAGAGCATAGTGTTATATAGTTATTTGGATTTGCCCCTCTATAGATATATCTTCCAGTTTCTGTAGAATCTGAATATAAGCCATCTCCTGTAGTTACTATGGTATTAATTAAATCATTAATTGAAATAATTTTCTCTTTTATATTTCCTTTAGCTTTTAAAAAAATATTAGTTTGAAATGCGGCATATCCTACTGATAAAAATAATACTTAAAACAACGATAAACAAATAATAATTTTCTTTTGTTTTTTATCTTTTCTATTTAACTTTTTCCCTGTTTTATATAAACTCCAGTATCAAAGATTATCTTAATCTGCGAATCTTTTTATAACAAATTAAAAATATCACTTATTTAACACCTTTATAATAAATCATTTTTTAAATGGAATTATGCATGCAATTATCGAAAACATTGTTCCAAATAAAAGCATTGCACATCTACCTATTCCATCTATTTCAGTAATAATACCAAAATCTAAAATACCTATTCCAAATATCATCAAAAAAATTTTAATTATATTATTTTTCATAAAATTATTTTACCTTTTTTAAATCAAAATTATCACTTTTTACAATAAGATTAAATACTGTTTTTTTATTATTTTCATCAACTATTGTTAATTCAGTTTTGCCCGCTTTTGTAAATTCACCATTTAAAACATAATCTTCTAAGCCTGTTTCATATTTTATATATACTTTTCCTAAATTATCTTTTAAATATGCTTTACTTTTTTTATTAAGAGTAATATTTCTACTACCACTTGCTAAAAGTGTTGTATCATAAACTTTTTTATGGGTAAATGCAAAGACCGTTAATCCAATAACAATTAAAATACTTAATATAAATGATATTGTTTTTGTTTTTTTATTATTAAATACGTATATTGGATATAAGAGCATTGTTATTAAACAAAATAATGTGGTCAATAAATGATATGGAAAATTATATATTGTTTCTTTTAAATAAAGTTCATAAGAACCACACCCTAAAAATAAAACGCCCAAAATTAATATTAATACACTATACCATTTTTCTTTTTTCATATAATAGCCCACAAAACCCATTGGTATAGTAAGTATAGTCCATTTAAACCAGTATCCATAATAATTAAATATTCCAAAACCTAATTTATTAAAAGGTACTTGAATCAAATATACAAGCGGTTGACTTATTAAAAAGAATACAAAACATTTTAAAGCAGAATCTTTAGCTGATTTACTATTCATAATAATAATCATACCAAATAAAACCCATACTTCAAATGTTACTACAATGTCGTGAAATGACGTGTTTTTTAAAGGCGGTAATAATGCCATAATAGCTGTATAAACAGCTGATAAAATAGCAAATATTATTAGTTTCTTCCAAGTTAAATCAATTTCTCCAAATAATTTCTTCATATAAATTTCTCCCAAACACAATATATTATACACTAAATTATATTAAAAATAAATTAATGACATTTAAAACATTCTTCATCATGTGAATTAATAAAACCAATTGCTTGAAGATATGAATATATTATAGTAGAACCTACAAACTTCATACCCCTTTTAATTAAATCTTTAGAAATATTATCTGATAGTTTATTAGCTGTTTTACCATTTTCATAAATTATTTGATTATTTGTAAATATATTTAAATAACTATAAAAACTACCAAATTCATTTTGAATTTTTTTAAATATTTTTGCATTATTAACACTAGCTTTAATTTTTAATTTATTTCTTATAATTTTTTCATTATTTAATAATTCATTTATTTTATTTTCATCATATTTAATAACTTTATTTATATCAAAATTATCATAAGCTTTTTTAAAATCATTTCTTTTATTTAAAACGCATTCCCATGAAAGTCCTGCTTGAAATAATTCTAAAATTAACATTTCAAATAAATATTTTTCATTAAAATTTGGTACCCCCCATTCTTTATCGTGATAATTAACATATAAATTATTGTTTAAATTACACCATTTGCATCTTTTCATGTATACCACATCCTGCTAATTCATTCACATCATACATTTTTTTTGAAGGCTTTGTCAAATTTAAAAAAAGAACTAAATTTTCTTTAGTTCAAATACTTTATCTGCTTGGTTACACACATTTTCAGAGTGAGTTACAATGATTATACATTTATTTTCTTTTTTAGCAAGATTTTTAAATATTTTTAATATATCATTTTCTGTTTCCTTATCCAAATTACCAGTTGGTTCATCAGCTAAAATCATTTTAGGATTATAAGATAGGCTTCTAGCAATTGCTACTCTTTGCTGCTCACCACCGGATAGTTTTAATACTTTTCTATCTTTTTGACTTTCTTTTAAATTTACACATTTCATAAGTTCTTTAGCTTTTTCTTTTTTATCATCTATTTTAATATTACTAATATCCATTGATAAAATTATATTTTCCATAGCAGTTAAATGAGGAAGTAAATTATAACTTTGAAAAACTATTCCTATATCACTACTTCTATATTTATCTAAATCTAAGGTTTTTAATTCTTTTCCATCATAGTATATTTCTCCTTCATAATTATTTTCTAAACCGCTAAGTAATGAAAGTAATGTTGTTTTACCTGAACCACTTTTACCTTTTATGGCATATACTTTTCCTAAAGAAAATTCATAATTAATATTTTTTAAAACATAATCATCTTTATCAGCATCTTTATATCTATATGAAACATTTTTTAACTTTAATAAACTCATCTATGATCTCTCCTTTAATATTGTAAGTGGTGAAAATCTTTGAATACTTATAATGGCACTTGAGCAAGATATAAATGTGATTACAAGTCCAATACCTAATAATTCTAATAAAACTTTCAAATCAACTGTAGCATCAATACTACTAAATTCTTCTACCTTTGCTACACCTTGAAATTTTGTTTGTTTATTATCCTTCTGCCCAAAATTATTTTCTATATTTTGTGTTTCTTTTGAAGATGATGATATTTCATTTTTTAGTAAATAATTAGATACTGGAACTGATGCACTTGCACCAACAAAAGCTCCTAATATTAGTGATATAACAGCCACTATCAAAAGCTCATATATAAATTGTAAAGCTACTTTACTTTTTTTCATTCCTATTGTTCTAAGCACTCCAATTTCATATTTTCTCTCTCTTATGTTTATCATATTAATTATAAATAATACAACTGTTCCAATTACTAATGTAATTATTAAAAATGTCACAGAAAAGGTTTTAACATTTGATATAGTTTGAGTTGCACTTTCAACTTGATCTAAATTAGTTTGAACAGATAAATTATCATCTAATCCTTTTTTTCTAAGTTCACTTTCAAATTTATCTACTACTTTACTGCTAGTTAAAATAAATGTCGGATTTACTTTAGCAGATAATTCACTATCACCTTCTAAAACTTTATTTACAAAATTTGTATTTGTAATAATAGTATTCACAGAATTTGAAAACATAGACATGCTATCTGTAGATGATTCCTTATAAATACCTGTTACAGTAAGTTCATAAGTTTTTGTCTCATCATTTGTATCTTTTATAGTTATCTTATCACCTACTGATATATTATTTAATGTAGCAAGTTCACTATTTATAATACATGAATCATTTGAAAAATCAGTATCAACTTTTCCTTCTTTTATTTTATAATTTCCTTCAATAAAATCATTCATTGCATCTAATGAAGAATAACCTGTTAAGGTAAAATCTTCTGAAGTCTCTTCTTGCTTTTCAGGGCCTTTACCTTTATCGTTAGATTCACTATCGGTTGATGCTTTTTCTAAATTACTATTTACTCCTATTTGCATAGTATAATAATAACTTTTTACATATTTACTTTTAGCATATTTTTCAATATCAGATACAGTAATTGACTGCATATTTGAAAATTTATCTTTCATATCTTCTTTTAACTGCTCTTTATTATCTTTATCAAAATCTTTCATCATATTTTCTCTATTAATACTAATAGTAGCCTCAGTTTGATATTTATTTTTATAAGAATTAATTAACTTGTTTGATGAATTAGTAATAGCGAGGGTAATAGATGTCGCACATGCAATTACTAATATAATAATTCCAATTAAAATATTTCTTCCCTTATTTCTTACAATTGATGTAATAGCATTTTTTAATATATACATAAAATCTTCCTTTCACATTAAAAAATATATTGTTTTTGTGTGAAAGTATTATGATTTAAATGTGAAAATTGTGTTAAAAAATTAATCATTACTAAAGTATCTTTTTAACCTTTTTATAACAAAAAAAACGAACCAAACGGTTCGAATATAACACAGTGGTGCGGGCGAAGGGACTTGAACCCCCATGCCATAAGGCGCTAGATCCTAAGTCTAGTGCGTCTACCAATTTCGCCACGCCCGCTTAAATGGTGGACCCTGATGGACTCGAACCATCGACCGCCCGGTTATGAGCCGGATGCTCTAACCAACTGAGCTAAGGGTCCAATTAAATTGACTTCTATATAATACCATATTAATTAATATTATGCAAGAAGTTAATAAAATTTTTATACTTTATTTATCATATTTAATAAATTAATTTTAAATTTGTCTTTATCTGAATGTTCTTTAGAAAGCATAACGCCTTTATACGTGACAAGTTCTGATTGATGACCTTCGCTTAAAATGTCATGTGGTAATAAAGTAATTAAAGTTACTGATTTGTTTTTATCGTCAACTACATAGCTCAATTTAACATCACCATGAACTTTAGCAAATAAAGCATCAGTTGGCAATTTAACTTCATAGTTTTTAATACCATCTTTTTCTTTAACGACAACACCTAGAAATTCCCCGTCTTTTAATTTAGGATAATATTCAAAATAAAGTTTTTTAAAAGCTAGCATATTATATTTTTTTAAAGAACTTTCTAATTTTTTAAATTCATTTTCATTTTGATAGCCAAAAACATATTTTTCCATGTTGTCACCCCTTTCGAATACTATACCACTACTATATTATCACATATTTTATTATAAAACAATTGAACAAATAATTTTATATAAAATTTGACATTTGATTGGCAAAAGAAAACTAGGATCATTACCCAGTTTGTTCCGTTTTTGTATAACCTTGTTTGATTAATTCTTCATCATCACAATCTGACCATTTTGTATCAGAGTTGTTTGAAATTATATCTCTATATCGATAATATGTAACATTTTTATAAATAGGTTCATTGGTATAATTTATATTAGTTTTTCTACAATTAACTAATTCATTATAACTTCCTGCATTATTATAACTAGACCCACAAACATAAACTGTTTGCCCATTATAATTCATTTTGATTGCTTTTTCTTCTGTTACTTCTACATGCTGAACTCTTTGTGTTCCAGTTTGAACTTTGCTTGTTTTTGTTTCAACTTGATTAGTACTAGTTTTTTCAATTTTATTAGTACTCCAGTCTGACCAATCTCCATATGCCCATGACTCGTCAAGATTTTTTACGAATTTGCACCTTGCGGTGCTGGTACTGGGAAATGATGTACTATCAAGTCCCATATGAAGCATAATATAATCAGTTTTATCAGAACATGATAAATTAACTTTCATAGTATATTCATCTTTTTCTTTAGTAACTTCAATATAGGATTTTGTTAAATTACACTCTTTATTATTGCTATCAGTAAATTTAACAAGTAATTTTTTACTATACATTTCTTTTAATGTAAGTTTTACTTTATCATTTTCATTTTGTGGTAACCTTGATGAAGTAAAATAACCACTCCCTGCTACTTCCATAGCATATAAATTACTATTAAAATTGTCAGATGATGTAATTTTGCTATCAACATAATTTTTGACAAATCCCTTAGTGGGAAACAACATCATCAAAACAAATAAAGCCAATACTAATAATACTATCTTAAAGAAAACAGATCTTAATGTTTTACTGCTAGTTTCATCGTCAATATACATTTCTATTTTCCCCCTTTCAAATATGACAGTTATACTAGCACATTCTATTATGTTTGTCAATTAAAAACAATCATTTTTAAGCATATCATACACAATTGATAAAGCATATTTATAGCTAATATTAGTTTCTATTTTCATCATTAAATTATTATATTGTTTTTTCAAAAGAGAAAAAGAAAAAATTGATAAGTCCTCTGCTTCTGTATTTTTTTTCTTTCGTAAAACTGTTTCTATTTTGGCAAGTTGTTTCATTATTTCATCATATTTTTCATTATTTTTATATTTTAAAATATATTTAAGCATTTCAAATGTAATAACACTAAACCCGTATTGCTTATAAAAATAATCATCCAATAATTTTACTTGATCTCTATAACCATTTTCATTACTTATAAAACTATAATCTTTTTCATATATCATCATTACCAATTTTACCAAATCTTGCTTTTTATAATGATGTTTTTTTCTTGTACACTCGATAGCATCATCTATCACATCGTAAATTTGATTTTCAAATTCATAATCTAAATGTCTATTTATTGTTTCTTCATTCATAATCATACCCTCTTTTTATCCATTATAACATACTTTCAAATTTATTGCAGAATAATTTAGTGTGGTTAAACTTGTCAAAATATAAAAAAAAAGATATAATGTATTAGTCAGTTTTAACTTTATAAGAAAGGAGTTAATAATGAAGTTTAACAAAAACGAAACTTATATTTTCGCTTTAGGCGGACTTGGTGAAGTTGGAAAAAATATGTATTGTGTAATGCATAATGATGAAATAATTATTACCGATGCAGGTGTTATATTTCCAGGTGGAGAATTAATGGGAATTGATTATGTTATCCCTGATGTAACATTTTTAAAACAAAATGAAAAGAAAATTAAAGGATTATTTATCACACATGGTCATGAAGATCATATTGGAGGAATTCCATTTTTACTTTCTGAGATAAATATTCCAGCAATTTATGCTCCTAATCAAGCAGCTGCTTTAATTAGAAAAAAATTAGAAGATAGAAAAATAAAATATAATAATTTATTTATTTATAATGAAGATAGTGTATATCATTTTAAAGATATGTGGGTAGAATTTTATAGAACAACACATTCAATTCCAGATTCACATGGAATATGTATTCATACACCAGATGGTGTTATTGTAACAACTGGAGATTTTAAATTTGATCTAACACCTATTGGTCCTATGGCAGATGTTCAAAAAATTGCTAGGCTAGGACAAGAAGGAATTACATTACTTTTAAGTGATAGTACAAATGCGATGAATCCAGGTGTAAGTACTAGTGAATCAAAAGTTGATGATGCTTTAGAAGATTTATTTAATAAACATCAAAGTAGAATAATAATTGCAACATTCGCTTCTAATATATACAGGCTAAAACATATTGTTGATACATGTAAAAGGCATGGTAGAAAAATTGCTGTTTTCGGAAGAAGTATGGAAAATAACATTGAAATATCAATCGAAGGTGGGTATATAAAACATAAAGATATATTTATATCACCAGATGAAGCAAATAATCTTCCTTCTGATAAGATTTGTCTATTATGTACAGGAACTCAAGGAGAACCACTTGCCGCACTAAGTAGAATAGCAAATGGAACATTCAGACATATTAAATTAAGAAGTGATGATGTTGTTGTATTTTCATCATCAGCTATACCAGGAAATGCTTTAAGCATATCAAGGACAATCAATAAATTATATTTAAAAGGAATAACTGTTTATACTAATACATCTTTAAGCGATATACATGCAAGTGGACATGCTAATGAGGAAGAATTAAAGTGGATGTTAAGATTAGCTAAACCAAAATATTTTATGCCATTTCATGGAGAATATAGAATGCTTAAAAAACATGCAGATATTGCTGTTGAATGTGATATACCTAAAGAAAATACTTTTGTTTTAGGTAATGGAGATGTTCTTTCTATGAAAAAAGGTATTGTTACTAAAGTTGGACATATTCCTGCTGGTGATACGTATGTTGATGGAAATCGTATCGGTGATGTCAGTAACGCAGTTATGAAAGATAGAAAGATTATGGCAAATGATGGAATTGTTGTAGTTATTTCAAATATTGATGTAAAAAATGGAAAATTGCTGGCCAATCCTAATATTATTACAAGAGGATTTGTCTTAGTAAATGATAATTTAGATTTACTTAAAAAATTAGAATACTTAGCAAAAGATGCAATTAATAGTAAAATTAAAACTGGCGTAAATTATGCAGATGTAAAAGCTGAGATAATAAATAGTTTAAGTAATTATATAAATTTGCATACTGGAAGAAAGCCAATCATTTTACCAGTAATTATGGATATTAAAAAAGACGTTAAAATTTAACGTTTTTTTATTTTAAATAAGGTTTTAAAAATTTACCTGTATAACTTTCCGTGCATTCACAAACTTCCTCAGGTGTTCCAGTGGCAACAATATTACCTCCACCATCGCCACCTTCAGGTCCTAGATCAATGATATAATCAGCTACTTTTATAACGTCTAAGTTGTGTTCAATAACAAGTACTGTATCACCATTATCAACAATTTTATTCAATATAACAAGTAATTTTTTAATATCATCGCTATGAAGGCCAGTAGTTGGTTCATCTAAAATAAACAAGCTTTTGCCAGTTGGCTTTTTTTGTAATTCTTTAGCAAGTTTTATTCTTGCAGCTTCACCGCCTGATAATGTTGGTGCAGGCTGACCTAGCTTAATGTATGAAAGTCCAACATCTGAAAGCATTTGTAGTTTGTTTTTTATTTTAGGAACGTTTTCGAAAAATTCTAATGCTTCATCGACTGTCATTTCTAGTACATCATAAATACTTTTTCCTTTATATTTTATTTGTAATGTTTCACTGTTATAACGAGTTCCATGACATACTTCACAAGGTACATATACATCAGGTAAAAAATGCATTTCTATTTTTTTAACACCATCTCCCCAGCAGGCTTCACATCTTCCACCTTTGACATTGAATGAAAATCTACCTTTATCATAACCTCTCATTTTTGCTTCTTTTGTTTCGGTAAAAATATCTCTAATGTCATCAAACACAGAAGTATAAGTTGCAGGATTACTACGTGGAGTTCTTCCGATTGGTGTTTGTGATATATCAATAATTTTATCAATATTTTCAAGTCCTTTTATTGTTTTATAAAGTCCTGGCTTTTCTTTTGATTTATATAAATTATTAGAAACGGCTTTATATAAAATGTCATTTACTAAAGTTGATTTACCTGAACCAGATACACCAGTTACACATATAAATTTTCCAAGTGGAAATTTTACTTTAATATTTTTTAAATTATTTTCCTTAGCTCCAACGACTTCTAAATATTTTTTATTACCTTTTCTTCTAATGCTAGGGACTTCTATTTTTAATTTACCTGTTAGATATTTTCCAGTTAAACTATCTTCATTTGCCATGACTTCCTTTGGCGTTCCTTTAGCAACTATATTTCCTCCATGAACCCCTGCTTTAGGGCCAATATCCACTAGATAATCGGCTTGAAGCATTGTATCAGTATCATGTTCAACAACAATTAAAGTATTACCTAAATCACGCATTTTTAAAAGTGAATTAATTAATCTTTGGTTATCTCTTTGGTGCAGACCAATAGAAGGTTCATCTAAAACATATAAAACGCCTGTTAATTGTGAGCCTATTTGTGTGGCTAATCTAATGCGTTGTGCTTCACCACCAGATAATGTTTTAGCTTCCCTATCTAAAGTTAAATATTCTAAACCAACGTTGATTAAAAATGAAAGTCTTGATGAAATTTCTTTAATAATTAATTTTGATATTTCTTTTTTTTCTTCTGACAATTTTAAATTATTTAAAAAGTCATATAAATCTTTTATACTTAATTTAGTAACTTCATAAATGTTTTTATTATCAATTAAAACTGATAAAACACTATCATTTAATCTTGCACCATGACATTTAGGACATTTAAGTTCAGTCATATAATTTTCAATCCAAGCCCTAATCCAAGTGCTTTTTGTTTCCATATATCTTCTTTCTAAGTTAGTAATAATTCCTTCAAAAAATCCTTTGGTTGTTCTTTTGTTACCGGCTTTAGAGGTATAGTTAAATGTAAGTAATTCATTTGAACCATATAAAATAATATCTAACTGTTTTCTTGATAAGTTTTTAATTGGAGTGTCCATATCAATATTATGATGCATACATGCCGTTTGAAGGTTTGTATATGTTATGTTGTTTTCATCACTTGTATTCATCGAAGCTATTGCTCCACCATTAATACTTAAATCCTTATTAGGAATAATTAAATCTTCATCTATTTTATATTTAACTCCTAATCCTTTACATTCTGGGCAAGCTCCCCATGGAGCATTAAATGAAAACATTCTAGGTTCCAATTCAGGTAAAGAAAAGTCACATTCTGGACAGGCATATGTTTCGCTTAATAGCATTTTTTCACTACCAATAACATCAATTAATACTTTGCCATTTCCTAATTTACATGCGGTTTCCATGCTTTCATATAATCTACTTCTTATATCTTCTTTTATTACTAATCTATCAATAACAACTTCAATTATATGTTTTTTATTTTTATCTAAATTAATGTCTTCAGATAAATCATATTCTTCATTATCAATGATAACTCTAACATAGCCATCTTTTCTCAAATTTAAAAGTAGATCTTTATGTGTTCCTTTTTCTAAAGAAACAACTGGACTTAAAACTCTTATTTTAGTTTTTTCTTCTAAGCTTAAAACATCATTTACCATTTCTTCTATGCTTTGGCTAGTTATTGGTATATGGTGTTTAGGGCAATATGGCACGCCAATTCTAGCAAATAATAATCTTAGATAATCATATATTTCAGTTACTGTTCCAACTGTACTTCTTGGATTTTTATTTGTTGTTTTTTGATCAATACTTATTGCTGGTGATAAACCATCAATGCTATCAACATCTGGTTTTTCTGAACCACCTAAAAATTGTCTAGCATATGCACTTAAACTTTCAATGTATCTTCTTTGTCCTTCGGCATATATAGTGTCAAAAGCTAATGAACTTTTACCACTGCCAGAAACTCCTGTCATTACAATTAATTTATTTTTAGGTAATGTAATACTTACGTTTTTTAAATTATTTTCTCTAGCTCCTTTAATTATTATTTCATCCATTTAAACCGCTCCTTTAAGAATTATTATAACACTTTTGTCAATTACAATTCTATCAGTCGAACAAAGGTTTGTCAATTAGATTTTAATCTTTTGGGTTAAATAAAATTGACATAAAAAATGAAAATACAATAGCGGCACTAATACCAGCTGCTGTTAGGTCTAATGTTCCTCCAAAAAGTCCAATAACTCCTTCATTTGTATATCCTTGAAGGGCTCCATGTGTAAGCATATGACCGAAACTTGTTATGGGAACTAAAGCTCCACCTGATGCCCACAAAACAAATTTATCATAAATATTAAATACATCTAAGAAAGCTCCTATAACAACAAAAATAACAGTTATATGGCCTGGTGTTAATTTGGTATTGTCTAAAATAATTTGAGCTAACGTGCAAATGATACCAGCAAATAAAAATGCATTTAAATAGATCATATTAATGCCTCCAAACTAATTGCATGACTTATGGCTGGAATTGTTAATTTTTGATTTACCATGGTTGGATTCATTAAAGCTCCTGTTGCAATAAGTAATACTTTTTTATATTTACCTTTTTTCATTAAATCAAATATATAACTATAAGTTACTAATGGTGCACATACCGGTCCACTTGCCCCTGCATAAACTGGCTGTTTTTTTAAATCATATAGCATAACTCCTGTATCATTATAATTTTTTAAAGTGATATTATAATTACTTTGAAGGTATTCTTTAAATATTTCTTTTCCATATATTCCAAGATCACCAGTTAAAATTAAATCATAATAATCAGCATTACGGTTTGTATCAATTAAATGTTTATTAATGGTATCAGCTGCTGATTTTGCCATAACGCCTCCCATGTGATAGACGTCTTTAATATTTGAATCAATGACTTTTCCTATAGTTCCACTTTCTATTTTTATTTTTGATAATGTTTTAGAAATAATTGCTCCAGCAGCACCTGTTGCTGTAAATGTTGTTGTTTTTCTTTTAGGACCGCCATATTCAACTGGATATCTATATTGTTTTTCTGCTGAATTATTATGAGATGACGTGAATGTTATGACTTTGTTTAAACTATTTTGAATTAAAATTGATCCTAATATTAAACTTAATACACTTGTACTACAGGCAGAATATATTCCTATGAAACTATTTTGATAATCTTTCATTGCATAATTTGAAGCAACGATTTGATTTAACAAATCTCCACCGATAAATGCATCTATTTCATTTTTGCTAATTTTATTTTTTTTTAGCAGTATTTCAATACAGTCTTTAATTAATTTTATTTCAGCTTGTTCCCATGTTTCTTGATTAAAATATAAATCTTTATAACATAAATCAAAATATTTGCCTAATGGTCCTTTAGCTTCATACGGACCGGTTACTGTAGCTGTTTCATTTATATATGTGTTTTCAAATTTAAATGTCATATAAGTCCAATCACCATCCTTATTAAACTAAAGACGATACTACTAATAACGCCAAATATAATAACGGCTCCTGATAGTTTTAACATGTTTGATCCAATTCCAGTAACTAGTCCTTCTTTTCGATATTCTAGTGCGGCACTCATCGTTGCATGGGCAAATCCTGTTATTGGAATGATTAAACCACATTTGCAAAAGTTTACCATTTTGTCAAAAAATCCTAAACAGGTAAAAAGACAAGATAAAAAAATTAAGGTGATAAGCATACATACTGTGGCATCCTTTGTAGGAATTTTTAGGTAAAATGAATATACATCTATTAATGCTTGTCCAATAATTCCCATAATTCCCCCCGTTATAAAAGATATAAAAGCATTTTTTAGAATATCTTCTTTAGGTGTGTTTTTTTTTACAATATCTTGATAATTCATAATATTTCCTCCTAAAATTATTATGAACTGTTAAAATACGTTTATACAAAAAAAGATACTTTTTAGTATCTTAGCATGCATTTTTTGAATATTTATAATTATATTTGTTTTGAGAAGTATAGGTAACGATAACACTTCCATTAAAAATTTCAAAATTTTCATCTTCTTTAGTACTTCCCTTTTTATATTTAGGATTTTTTATATCATCTGATGATAATAAGCCTGTTTTTTTCATTTCACTTACTGATAAACAATAAAAGCTACCAACAGTTTGACTTGGAAGTTTTAAAGAATTTTTTGACATGTATGTGCGAGCTACATTTTCAATTGTTTTTATTTGTTCATTATATGCTTTTTCTTTTGAAGAATTTAAAGCACTATTTACTGATGGAATAGCAATTAAAGCTATTAAACCAAGTAAAACTATTACTCCTAAAAGTTCAATTAAAGTAAACCCTTTTTTCATTTCTACCACCTATTTTAATTATAAAGTTTTACTTATTTGTTGTCAATTATATGTTTTTTTTAATTTTGTTAAGACTTTCTTTTCACGTCTTGAAATGTCAACTTGAGTAAGTCCTAATAAATTTGAAAGTTCTGTTTGAGTTTTATCATTAAAATACCTTTCGTACATTATAGTTCTTTCTGGTTCTTCTAATGATTCTAATTCATTTTTTAAAAATATAAGATCATTCATATCAATATCTTTTTGTGGAATTAGGTCATAGAAATTTAAATTTTCATAAATTTCATTTTCTAGGCTATAGCCATCTGACTTATAATTTTCAATTCTTTCTAAATCACTTATAGGAATATTTAAAAATTCGCTTAACTGTTTAATTGAAGGTTCGCACATATATTCTTGTTGTAATAAGCTTTTTGCTTTTTCTAATTTAGTTTTAAGAGATATTAAATCTTTATTGGGTTTTATTGTATGATTTTCTCTTATAAATTTCATAATTGATCCAAATATATATGGGTATGCATATGTTGTAAATTTGGTTTGTCTTTGGGCATCAAAATTATAATATGCCTCTACCATTCCAAGACATCCCGCCTGAAATAAATCTTCTTTTATATCATTTCTATTAATTTTTTTAATAATACTATATATTAAATTTTGATTTTCAATAATTAAATTTTCTAATGAATCCATCTATCCCTCCTTATTAAATTTTGAAATTACATTTTATCATCACCATATTTACTGTAGCACTTTTTAAAGGTTAATAAAATGACTTCGACATAACTAGAAAAAATACGCTACTTGCGTATTTTAATTTTCTTCTTTGACTAAAACTTCACGAGGTTTAGCACCATTAGGTGGTCCAACAATTCCTCTTTCCTCTAAAAGGTCTATACATCTAGCAGCTCTATTATATCCTAATCTAAATCTTCTTTGTAAAAGTGATGCACTAGCTTTACCTTGCGATATAACAAATTGTCTTATTTCATCATATAAAGGTTCCTCATAATCATCTGATTTATCAACCATTGTAGTTGCACCTTTATCTTCTTCTGAAACAGTTAGCGAATTATCATACATAGCTTTTTGCTGAGATATTGTATAATCAACAACGGCTTTTATTTCATCATCGCTGATAAATGTTCCTTGAACACGAGTTGGAATACTTTCTCCTTGTGGTAAAAATAACATATCACCTTTACCCAGTAATTTTTCAGCTCCACTCATATCTAATATTGTTCTTGAGTCTATACTACTTGATACAGCAAATGAAATTCTTGATGGAATATTAGCTTTAACAACACCAGTAATTACATCGGTACTAGGTCTTTGTGTGGCAACAATTAAATGAATACCAGCAGCTCTAGCCATTTGTGTTATTCTCATTATTGAATCTTCAACTTCCTTAGCTGCTACTAACATCAAATCAGCAAGTTCATCAATAATAACAACAATATATGGAAGTCTATTTATTTTTTCATCTTCTGGTAGGCTTTCATTTTTTTTATCAATATAGGCATTATATCCCGCTATATTTTTTGTTTTACTTGCCTCAAATAAATCATATCTATCTTCCATTATTTTTACTATTTTTTGTAATACGATATTGGCTTTTTTAGGGTCTGTAACAACTGGAGTTAATAGATGTGGAACACCATTATACATTGAAAGTTCAACTTTTTTAGGGTCTACTAAAACTAGTTTTACTTCTTCTGGTCTAGTTCTCATTAATAGTGATGTTATCATACTATTAATACATACAGATTTACCTGAACCAGTAGAACCGGCTACTAGTAAATGCGGAGTTTTATCTATTTCACACCATACAGGATTTCCCATGATGCTTTTTCCTAGTGCAACTAATAATTTAGAATTTTCTTTTGTTTTAGGTACAGCTTCTAATATTTCTCTTACAGCAACTGCCATAATTGATTTATTAGGTAGTTCTACACCAACTGTTTTTTTACCTGGAATTGGAGCTTGTATACGTACATCTTTAGCACCTAATTCTAGGGCTATTTCTTTATTTAAAGCTGTTATTTTAGAAAGTCTTGTTCCTGATTTAATTTCCAATTCATATTGAGTAACTGAAGGTCCGATATTTGCAGCTACAACTTTGGCCGACACACCAAAATCTTTAATAACTTTTTCTAATTCAACTACATTTGATTTTATAGAATCTTGATTAGCTTTGATAGCTTCTTTTTTTATTTTTGGTTTTAATAAAAGTCCCATAGGTGGTTTATGGTATTCTTTATTGTAAGTAGGAGCAGGTTCTTCTTTTATTTCGGGTTCTTTTACTTCTACAGTTTTTTCTTCTTTAGTCTCTATTTCATCTGCTGAAGATATAATAACCTTCTTTTCTTCTTCAAATTCCTCTTCAGCTTTTTCAGCAGCATCATGTGCTTTACGATTAATACTTACTTCTTTTAGTTTTTTAGCTTTATTTAAGGTTGCTGTTACAGCATCATAAATAGAAACACCAGTAAACATAATTGTACCACAAATTATTAAAGCAATACATACTACCTCAGTTCCATTTAAAGTAAGCAATTTTACACCGATAATTGAAAATAGTGTTCCTATCATACCACCGCCTTGAATGTCTGATGTATGTTTAACAAATTGCATTAAATTATCTATTGTCGTTGTAATTATATCCCATGATGATAAACTTTTATCAAGCTGTTCAATATATTTAGCATGTGATAAAATTAAAATACCTAAAATTAATATATATAAACCAACTAATCTTGAGGTTAATAAATCTGGTTTTTCTCTTTTTATCATCATATAAACTCCACAAGCACCAGTGGCAATTAAAGGCAGAATATACCAACATCCTGCTAGGAATCCCGCAAATCCTTTAATAATATCAGCTGTTATACCAAATGGACAGCATCCTATTATCATGATTAAAATAAGTCCTATTCCTTTTAATTCTATACTATATGAAGCTTGTGTTTTAGTTGTTTTTCTACTTTTCTTTTTTGCCATTTATAATTCTCCTCGCTAGTTTAATTATATCATTTTCGATTGAAAAACTAAATAAAACATAATTATTTGACACAATTTTTACAATAAAAATCTAGTAAAAATATCAAAATTAATATATAATATTATTGCTTGCTGGAATAGCTCAGTAGGTAGAGCAACTGTTTCGTAATCAGTAGGTCGCGGGTTCAATTCCTGTTTCCAGCACCATTTATAAAATCTATACGAACTATTTGGTTCGTTTTTTTAAAAGATAACAAAAAAACATGATGTCTGCCATACAATCATGCCTTCTTGGTGGATAAATTTACGATTATAAATCATACTGACAGATATAATTTATAATTTTTATCAAGATTCCACATATGTACATACTACTTAATAGCTTGATAAATAACACATTCTTTCTTACCCTATACAAAACTTCGACATATAAGATAAGCAAAGAAAAATGCAACCTATTTATTATACTGTTTATTAACAGTATAATACGATTAACTAAAATATATGTGTTATTCTATTAAGTACTTACATGATATCATATATTTTTTACATATTCAATACTTTTTATTAATTATTCACAACTTTATCAGTTTTTTAATAACTATTCAGACTTATAAAAATAAAAAAGATAGTGTCAACTTAACATTGATATGAACCCCATTTCTTGGACATAGAAACGAGGTTCAGTTCATTTTTTCTGAATTATGATACACTTAAAATTAATATTTTTTAGTTATTTTTTTAATTTTCCATTTTTTAATAAATTTAATAGTTTTATATTTTGTATGTACGTTCCTTTATAATTTGTTATTCCATTATTTATAGCTATTTTTGTTCTATTTATCATTGAACTATCAATATTAATTGATTTTAAAGCATCAACAAAAGATAATCCTTTATAATTAGATGTATAATATTTATTTTCTTTTAATGAATTTAATAAGATATTGTTTTGTAAGGCACTACCCTTATATAAGTCATTATATCCCAACAAATTATATAATTTTTTTCTAGTTTGAAAAGAACTATCATAGTTAATGCTTTTTAATCCGTCTACTATCGATGTTCCATTATATTCACTTAAATCAGGTAAACTATTTTCTAATGTTTCTTTATATAAAATATTCATATCAACATTACCGTTTATACCTTCTACTTTTCCGCTTGAAGTATATTGCCACATGTCATATTTACCACTATATGTGTTTCTATTATTATATTGTGCAACCCAAATTGAATACTTATCTTGTAATTTTTGATAATCTAAATAAGTTGTCAGAAAATATTTGTTTGCATAAATTCCTGCTTTATATCCTGCTTTTTCTATAGTTTTACAAAATGTATCACACATGTTTGTTAAAATATTTTTACCTAAATTAATTTGTGATTTGTCTTCAATATCAAAGTAAACTGGTAAATCTATGTCTCTTCCATTTAACCACTTTAAAACAACTAACGCTTCTTTTTTTGCTTCTTCTTCATTTTTAGCATATGAATATAAATACACCCCTATTGGAACATCAATGTTTTTAAATCCTTCATAATTTCTTTCAAATTTAGAATCTTTTTGACTTTCATACATTCCATATCCTATTCTTATTATAACAAAATCTATATTTTTTATTTTTTTAAAATTTATGTCATTTTGATATTTAGATACATCTACTCCTCTATATTTCATATCAACCTCCATTAATAATATATGATGTTGTTTAAAAATAGATTATCTTAAAAAGTTACTCCCCTGCTTTATTTGGAAGTAACATTTTTATTTTTTTGTTTATTTTATATTCAATTGTATGATTATCATCTAATGATACAAAAGCATGATCGCCATCATGATTAAATCCTGCTTTGGGTTCACCATTATCAAAGGTAACTTTAAAATTATCAGTTTGAAAGGTATCTATAAATTTAGAAAATTTTTTAATATTGAAATTTTTAGAATCATTATATAAGAGATCAAAAATTAGTTTAAACGTTTTAATACCTGGAACATCTCTTAATACAGTAACTTCAAAGATTCCATCATTAATATTTGCATCAGGGAACAATTTAAATCCAGCAAATGTTGTGGTATTAGAAACTAATATAGTTAAAGCATCAGTAACTCTACTTTCACCATTAAATTCATAACTTATTTTCAAAGGTTTATGAATAATGTCAGGAAGTGTAGAAATACCCATTAAAGATGAAAACATGTAATAACCTGTTTTTCCAAATCTTTTTTTAAAACTTTTTGGTGTTTCATAGGTTAAATTGGTGAATGTTCCACAACATGAAATATACGAAAAGGGTACAGCATTAGCACATATCATATCAACAGGAACAATCATACATTTATTCAAATTTTCATATAACTTTATAGATGAATAAATGTTTCCCTTTAAAAGTCCTAGATTTTCTGCTGTATCATTAGCTGTACCTGTTGACATATGAGCATAATAAGACAATTGTTCTATTTCACCAAAGGCTCTAAATGCTTCCCCTAATGTGCCATCACCACCCATGGTAACCACTAAATCACTATTTTTATCTGCTTTTTTTACTAATTCTATTGTATTGCCAGGATATCTACTTTCCATACAGTTTACTTTTAAACCTTGTTTTTCTAAAACGGTTTCCATACTTTTTAAAACCTCATCTGTCATACCAGTAGCATTTGGGTTATATATAATACTTGCTTTTTCCATAAACGCCTCCACAGAAAATGATTATACATCTTTTTTTTAAAATCATCAATCTTATCATAAATTGTTAATTTAGATTTGAAGGCAACACTTCAAATTAAAATTAATACAACCGAAACTTCTTGAAACCAACTAAGAATATTATTTTCCGCGTAAACTTTTTTACTGTATAAATGGTATTTATACGACGCTTTTTAACTTATATTTTAAAAAAATAAACTTTTCTAAATTTATTGGAAAGTTAAATTCTTAAAGTTTAAATATCAAAGTAAAAACAGGTATTTTTTATTCATTTTAATACTCACTTTTTTAATTTATACTTTTAAAATATAATAAGTAATACAACTAAATTATTATTTTTTAAAATGTTTTCCGTGTGACTTTTTTTCATCATCTTTTGAATAAACTTCAATAATACCTTCTTTATTTTCAAAAAATTCAAAGTTTTCATGATTTTCTAATATATATTCTAATGATTCTTCCTTGGATTTTATTTTTTCAAGTTTGTTTTTGCTTAATAATTGAAATAATAGTCCACCTGCTTCGACTATTAATCCAGCCATCATATGATTGTGAGATTGTATTGCTATTCCAGCTATGCTTCCTGCAAATCCAACAAATATAATGTATTTGCCGCCTTGTATATTGTTTTCTCTATTTATCATTTGTTTTTTGTATTCCTTTAAATTATTTTCTAATTTTTGTTTTATTTCATCATTTATCATTTTTTTCTCCCTTGTATAATATATTTTGTAACCCTCTTAACTTACAATGTATTTTTTTAATAACAATGTATATTATATGCATTTTTTCTATTATGTCAATTCTACAAAGGTATTTATGTCATACAATTCTACAAAGGTATTTATGTCATACAATTACATAATTTTCAAAATTTTTCTTAACCTACTTTATAATTTATTATGTTTATTTTACCATTTATATCTTTCTTATTGGCTTAATGACATATATAGACTCCTAAATTAAATCTTTTATTTTTATATTATTATTTTATAACTATCGTGTTTATCTTGATTAATACTAATGTCTTTCTTAGTATAAAAAAATATAAAAATTATTATCTAATTTTTATATGTATTTCTCTTAATTGTTTTTCAGTAACTTCATTAGGTGCTTCCATCATTACATCTTGAGCATTACTGTTTAATGGAAATGCAATTACTTCACGGATATTTGGTTCATCTTTTAAAAGCATTATCATTCTATCTATTCCAGGAGCAATTCCTGCGTGAGGAGGTGCACCATAATGAAATGCAGTATATAATGATTTAAATCTATTTTTTAATTCTTCTTTAGTATATCCAGCTATTTCAAAAGCTTTTTCCATAATGTTTACATCATGATTTCTAACTGCACCTGATGATAATTCTACCCCATTACATACTATATCATATTGATATGCTAGTATGTCTTCAGTTTTTTGATTTAAAAGAGCATCCATACCACCTTGTGGCATACTAAATGGATTATGTGTAAATATATATTTGCCTTCTTCTTCACTATATTCATACATTGGAAAATCCACTATAAAGCAAAATTCAAATTTATTATTATCGATTAAGTTTAATCTTTCACCTAATGCTGTTCTTATCATTCCAGCTTGAGTAGATGCAGTTAATTCATGTTTATCAGCTATAAAGAATAATACTGAACCTTTTTTAAGATTAGCTTTTTCTATTAATTGGTTTCTTTCTTCTTCTGATAAAAATTTATCAATAGGTCCTTTAAATGTCATATCATCAAGTACACTTATATAGCCAATGCCTGGCATGCCTATTTTTTTGGCATAATCTACTAATTCATTGAACCATGAGTTTGGTTTTGATGCAATATCATGAACTGTAATACCACGAACAATAGAATTTGAAAATGGTTTAAAGGTTGTATTTGAAAAACATTCAGTTAAATCAATTATTTCTAAAGGATTTCTTAAATCTGGTTTATCTGTTCCATATTTAAGCATTGAATCTTTATAAGTAATTCTTTTAAATGGTTTAGGTGATATTTCTTTATCAGAAAATTCTTTAAATGTATTATAAACTACATCTTCAGCTACTTCATATACATCTTCAGCAGTAGCAAATGCCATTTCCATATCTAATTGATAAAATTCACCGGGAGATCTATCAGCTCTAGCATCTTCATCTCTAAAGCATGGAGCAATTTGATAATATTTATCAAAACCACTTACCATAAGCAATTGTTTAAATTGTTGAGGTGCTTGTGGTAAAGCATAAAATTTACCTTTATATTTTCTTGATGGAACTAAATAATCTCTAGCTCCTTCTGGAGAAGATGCGGTTAAAATTGGCGTTTGTATTTCTATAAAACCTTTTTCTTCCATTTGATTTCTTAAAAATTTAATTACTTTACTTCTAAAAATAATGTTTTCATGAACTTTTGGATTTCTTAAATCTAGGTAGCGGTATTTTAGTCTAACTTCTTCGTTTACTTTTGTTGATGAAATTATTTCAAAAGGCAATTCATTTTTAGCTTTACCTAATACTTCAAAAGTATCTACTAATACTTCTATTTTTCCTGTTGATATTTTTAAATTAAAGTTTTCTTCATCACGCATCCTAACTTTACCACTTAAAGTTACAGCTGATTCTTTAGTTAAACCATTAAAAATACTATCATCATTACTTACTATTTGTAATGTTCCTGTTTCATCACGCAAATCAACGAAAATAACGCCACCATGATCACGTATATTTTCAACAAATCCGCATGCTTTAATTTCATCACCAATATTTTTTTCTGATAATTCATTTATATATTGTGTTCTATATTTCATAATAATCACCTTTTTACAATTTCTGTATTCATAATATCACGTGCTATAGTTGGATTAGCTGTTCCTTTAGATTTTTTCATTACTTGACCTACTAAATAGTTAACCATTTGAGTTTTTCCATTTTTATATTGCTCTATTATATCAGGATTTTCATCTAAAACTTCATTAACTAATGTAATAATTGCTGATGAGTCTGTTATTTGTTTTAATCCTTTTTCTTTAGCAATTTCTTTAGGAGATTTACCTGTTTCTAAGCTTTCTGTAAATACACCTTTAGCTTGTTGTGATGATATTTCCTTTTCATCTACCATTTTAATCAATTGAGCTAAATTTTCTGGTGTCATTTTAGCTTCATCAATAGTAATTTCTAATTTATTTAATGTTCCAAGTAAATTAGTTGTAATCCAGTTTGAAGCACTTTTAGCATTTCCACCTAATTTTATTGTTCTTTCAAAGAAATCTGCTACTTTTTTATCTTTAACTAATATTGTTGCATCATAATCTGATATTTGATATTCTTCTATATATTTCTTTTTTCTTTCGCTAGCTAGCGCAGGAATGCATTTTTTAATTTCTTCAATCCATGTTTTAGATATTTTAAATTTAGGTATATTTGGTTCAACAAAATACTTATAATCAATAGCATCAACTTTACTACGCATATAAATTGTTGTACCACTTTCTTCATCCCAGCGGCGTGTTTGCTGAGGCATTTCATCATATTTACCGTCTTCTTTTAGATCGATTTGTCTTTGTATTTCATAGTTTATAGCATCTCTTACGCCGCCAAATGAATTAACGTTTTTAATTTCTATTTTTGTGCCCCAATTTTTAGGATCATTTTCATCTAAATTGTCTTCCATAATAGAAACATTTACATCACATCTTACTTGACCTTTTTTACTATCAGCTTCACTTATATTCGCATATTGATAAATACTTCTCATAGTTTCTAAAAAAGCAACTGCTTCATCTGCTGAATGGAAATCTGGTTCGGTTACTAATTCTAATAAAGGAATGCCTGCTCTGTTATAATTTATTCTAGAACCTGATGAATAATGGTCTGATGAGGCTGCATCTTCTTCTAAGTGTAAATTATTTATTCTAACAGTTTTTATCTCACCATTTACTTCGTATTCTAATTTGCCATAACTACCAATTGGTGCTGGTTTTGTTTCCTGAGTAATTTGAAATCCCTTTGGAAGATCTGGATAATAATAATTTTTTCTTTCAAAATATAAATATTCTGGCTGAGAACAGCCTAAAATCATACTTGCCATTAAAGAAAGTCTAACAGCTTCTTTATTAATTACTGGCAAAGTCCCAGGAAAGGCCATATCAACGGGTCTTATGTTTGTATTTGGTCTTTCACTAAATTCATTGCGAGCTGATGAAAACACTTTAGTTTTTGTATTACTAATTTCACAGTGCATTTCAAGTCCAATTAAAACTTTATATCCCATTATTTAACCTCCCTCGCTATTTGATTTTTATAATCCATACTACTTTCTAAGGCATATGCGATATTTAAAACATTTACATCATCATAACATTTACCTGTAATATTAACTCCAACTGGCAAGTTAGATACAAAACCATTTGGAATTGTAATTGATGGAAAACCACCAAAGTTACCTATTTGTAAATGTTCCTCTAATATAGCTGTATTTTTATCTAAAGCATTTTTTGAACCTTCTAATTTTTTAGCTGGCCCTGATCCTACTGGTAGAATTACAGCATCATATTTTTCAAATAATTCATTCCATTTATCTACTAATAATCTTCTTACTCTTTGTGCATTGTGGAAGTATCTATCTTTATTTTGAGCTTGCAGAACATAAGAACCTATAACAAACCTTCTTTTGATAAGTGGTGAAAACCCTAATGTCCTATAGTTTTTCATCTCTTCATCCCATTTATCACCGTTAGCACGTGGTCCAAAAATAAATCCTGTCAAATTACTCATATTGCTAGTTGCTTCTGCACATGATATAACTACATAAACTGAAGGAGAGGCATTAAGTAATTTACTATCTACGCTTTCTTCAACAACTTCCATACCTAAAGCTTTACATTTTTCAATTGTTTTATTGAAATTTTCTAAATGATTTTTCAACTCTTCATCAGCATGTGGGTAATTATTTATATCACATATTTCTTTGATATAACATAGTTTTTTACCTTTAACGTTACCATCAATAGATTTATATAAATTAATGTCTTTTGAATCCCAAGAAGTCATATCATATTTATCTATACCTTTCATTCCATCTACAACAATAGCAGCATCTTTAACACATCTAGTTAAAGTGCCACAATGATCTAAACTACTTGCGAATGGAAATAAGCCATAACGCGAAATCATGCCATAAGTTGGTTTATATCCAACAATGCCACAGTAAGCAGCTGGTTTTCTAATAGAATCACCTGTATCACTTCCTGTTGCATAAGGATAAACTCCAGCAGCAACTGCGGTAGCAGAGCCGGCAGATGAACCTGCACACATTCTTGTTTTATCCCAAGGATTTGTTACAATACCTGTGTGTCCTGTTGTTCCAGTTCCACCCATACCAAATTCATCTAATACTGTTTTATTAACAGCCACAGCACCACATTTTGATAAATTTTCAACAGCAGTCGCACTAAAAAATGGGACATAATCTCTTAAAGTGTTTGAAGAACCTGTTGACAAAATTCCTTTAGTACTATAATTATCTTTAATTCCATAAGGAATGCCTGAAAGAAGTTCCTCAGTAACTTTTTCTTCTTTAGCATTATCTAATATAGTTACAAATGCATTACATTCATCTTGAACTTTATGAGACTTTTCTAATGATTCTTTAATAAGTTCTTTACTTGTTACTTCACCTTTAACTAATGCGTCATGAATTTCTTCAATTGTTTTATTCATATAACTCATATTATCCCACCATCCTTGGTACTTGTACTTCTCCATCTGCAGTACTATCATCACAATTTTCTAATAAGCTAGTAATTGGAATTGACTGTTCTACTTCATCTTCACGAAGTTCATAAACAAAATCATCAAGTGTATGTGTCATAGGAGATACATTTTCAATACCTGGTATTTCATTTATTAAGTCAATATTTTTATCAATGATTTCAAATTCATCTAAAACCATTTTATTTTCTTCTTCTGTAAGTCCAATTAATAACTTATCAGCATAATCATCAACCATTTCTTTAGTAAATTTTTGCATAATATCGCCTCCAATAACAAAAAAAAGATGGCGCTCAATGTAGGACTCGAACCTACGACCCAACGGTTAACAGCCGTTTGCTCTACCAACTGAGCTAATCAGGCAAATAAAGTTACAAAAAACAGTTAAACATCCATTAAGGACGAATAACTGCAATTCGCGGTACCACCTTATTTATCACTTAATGTGATCACTCTATAGTTTCCATCTTTTGAAACATATAATATGGTAACGGATTACAGCCGACTTAATCTACTTTAATTTCGATAAGTAACTCCATGGTGTTATTCATATAAGACTTGTTGCTAATTTTCACCATCATAGCTCTCTTTAAACAGTTACTTATATTACTTCTCCATTTCAAAGTATTTATATAAAATAATAATAATCAAATTTGGTGACCTGTACGGGATTTGAACCCATGAATGTATGCGTGAAAGGCATATGTGTTAACCACTTCACCAACAGGCCAAAATAAATGGTGGGCCTGGTAGGACTTGAACCTACGACCCCACGCTTATCAAGCGTGTGCTCTAACCAACTGAGCTACAGGCCCATCTCATTTGACTATTCAAGTATACATTATTTTAATTTTTTTGACAAGAGTTTTTTTAATGTTTTTAAAAAATATTTAATTTTTTATGTTTTAAAGTGCTTTTTGTGTAAAAAAATAATCAAGTTTAATGCTTTTTTTAATTTATACGTGTCTTTTTTTAAAAAATGTGCTATACTTAATGAGTAGTTGTCTTCTTAGCTCAGTTGGTAGAGCAACTGACTCTTAATCAGTGGGTCTGGGGTTCGAGCCCCCAAGAGGACACCAAATTGATAATAAAAGAATTGCAAATCAGCAATTCTTTTTTAATAATTTTCAGCTTTTATTTCGAAATATGATTTTGGATGAGCACATACTGGACATACTTCTGGAGCTTTATCACCATAATGTACATGACCACAATTACGGCAAACCCACATTTTAGGCGCTTCACTTTTAAACACATTTTCTTCCTTAACTTTTTCTAATAATCTTTTATATCTTTCTTCATGAGACTTTTCTATTTTTCCAACTTCTTCAAATAAATAAGCTAATTTATCAAAGCCTTCTTCTTTAGCCTCTTTAGCCATATCAGAATACATTTCAGTCCATTCATAGTTTTCACCTTCAGCAGCTAATTTTAAAGCTTCTTCAGTTGTTACGTTTAAACTGTCTTTAACATCTCCACCAAATAAAGCTTTAAGCCACATTTTAGCATGCTCTTTTTCATTATTAGCAGTTTCTTCAAAAATAGCTGCTATTTGTTGATAACCTTCTTTTCTAGCCGTTGCAGCAAAATAAGTATACTTGTTTCTTGCTTGACTTTCCCCTGCAAAAGCCATTTGTAGATTTTTTTCAGTTTTACTTCCTTTTAATTCCATAATTCTCCCTTCTGGCATTTTTCACAAATGCCTTTAACATTAATTTCATAATCAATTACCTTTAAATTGTCAGGTAACATGTCAAACTTAATATTATTTTTTAAATCAATAATTTTTAAACATCTAATGCATATAAAATGCGGATGAGTATCCATCTTATCAAATCTATCAATATTATTTGGCATTTTTATTCTTTTTATTTTATTTATAGAAACTAACTTATTTAAATTTCTATAAACAGTTGCTAAACTAATATTGGAAAATTCCTTTTTACAGGATTCATATATATCATATGCCGTTGGATGATTATAACTATTGTTTAATAAATTTAATATAAATTTTCCTTGTTTTGTTTCTCGCATACCATACTCCTTAATGATAATGATTATCAATAAAATTATAACATTAATTTAACTAATTTTCAATTTCTTTTTCAATCCATCTCATAATAACATTAACTATATAATCAACTTCTAAATCAGTAAGTTCTTTTCCTTTTTCTATTTTGTGCCATTTTTCTAAACAACTTCTGCAACAAGTTGCTGTGGCGTGCTGAGCAATAAATACAGGATGGCCTTTCATAGCAGTTTGTTTACCATCATTTAATGGAAATGCTGGTTTAATTTTTTTATTAATAAAATCATAGGCGTGTTTTCTTATTACATCAATGCCCTTTTCATTTATATAATCAATCATATACTTTCTTAAATGAAAACTACTTCTAAATTTTGATTTTTCTAAACTTTCAAATAAATAATCTAAATTTTTATACATCTTCATCACTTAAATATCTATATAATTTTGAAATTATCTCATTTAAAATTTCTTTTTTACACTCTTTTCTATCATCACTATGTACTAATAAATCAAATACAATATAATTGTTTTTATTCGAATCATAAATTGATACAAATACTTGATTATCATTTCCTGTTAAGTTATTTGGATCTTTTATTCCAAGCTTTCCAGTAATTCCAATTCCATAATCACTTGATGAAAATTTGCTTATTGCCTTAGACATTTCTTTCGCAACTTCTTTGCTATAAACAGTATATTTATCTATAGTTTCCTTAGATACGCCCATCTTTATTTTGTATTCATTACTATAAGTTACTGCACTAAAATTTAAAATTTTACTAGTTCCTTTAATGTTTGTAATATTATTTACAATGTACCCTCCTGTACATGATTCCATAGTACTTATTGTTTTATTGTTTTTTCTTAGAATTTCAATTATCTTTTCTAACATATTTTGCGTCGAGTAGACAAGTCTCGACTACCACCTTTCTTCTTAGTGAAGGTTCAATTTTTTTCTTCACAGAGTCTATTGTGCCTTACTCAATAGATTTTTCAAATAATATTATATACCCAAGTGTCAAATATCTTTGTATATTTTAGGCTTTTGTTTTTATTGAATGCTTTAACATTTTTCTATTACTTCTTCTAAATATACTATTTTTTAGTGGTGTTCTTTTGCTAATTAAACAAATTTTTCTAATCTAATATTTTTTGTGCATAATGCCATCTTTTCATTTCTTTTCCACTAAATTTGTCTCTTAGGTTGTTAGTATGTTTTTGAAGAAATATTTGCTAGTTCTTTTAATTCTTGTTTGTTACACGTTTATTCACTGTTTTGTTCATTGCTAAGATGCCAAGTTGGATTCTCAACAACTATATTATACACCCCCAAACTAACAATCTCTTTAATAATTATATCAAAAAATGAAACAATTAATGTTTCATTTTCATATTTTGTTTATAAGTAGAATATAGCATTTTTGTATAAACATGATTATGGATTTCTTCCTTATACATATTGAAATCAAGCTGATTATACATAGCATTTATAACTCTATTATTATAATCAAACTCTTCAGTATCTTCTAAATTACCATATGCTCCTAGTATTACTCTTGTCTTGCATCTTGATAATTGTGGAATGCGAGCTAAAGGATATATAAGCGATGCGACATCTTCAAATGGCATCACTGCATGTATTAAATTTACCTTTTGTAGTTGTCCAGGATTTTCAATAAGTCTCATTAAGCTATCCAATGTATTTATCTGGTAGTTAATTTTTATTCCATGTGCTTGAATTATATCACGATTTAAATAATCGGTTACAGTCAAAAATTGTTCGTTAGCAATTTCAATTGCATTATAACTTTGACCAGCTTTCAATTTTTCAATGTTTCTAATTTCTTTTTGAAAGAAATTTACATACTGCTTTAGTTCTTCTTCTTTTCTAATCTCATCTTCAGTTTTTTTTCTACCTATTATTTTAACACCAGATAAAGTGCTATCAACTGAGTTTGTTAACGTTTCACTTTGTGGTACAACTAACATCGATAAATTTTCATTTGTTTTCATTATTTTTTTCCTTCCTTCCGAAACGTTCATAATTGTATATCAAAAGAAACCAAAAGTCAAGAGTGTTTTTGTACTTTCAGTAAAATAGAATAAATTTTTTTCGCAATCAACTTTGGTATAATAGTTATAATA